>NZ_JBEYBS010000027.1:0-80248 GCF_040632375.1 Streptomyces sp. NPDC019396
ATGGGAACGACGCGACGACATCCACGAAGCCTTCCTCGGACTCGCCACCTGCCTCATCACCCACCGACACGTCCAACGCCTTTGTTAGGAGTTCTTACCCAGCCCTTTTCGTACGCGTGCCACCCCAGTTGCAGACGGGTCGTCACCCCCGCCAGCTCCATCAGCCCACTCACCCGTCGCTGCACCGTCCGAAGGCCCAGATCCAGCTGCTTCGCCACGCTCGTGTCCGTCATCCCCGCAAGCAGCAGCGAAAGGATCTCCAGGTCCACGGCGTCGGGGCCCGGTGCCTGGCCCTCCGTCACCTCGGCGTGCGGACCGAGCCGTAGTGGCAGGGCCTCCCGCCACACCGTCTCGAACAGGCCCAGCAGCGACTCGAGTAGCCCGCTCGGATGCACCACGAGCGCCGCCGGCTCGGCACCCCGCTCCGCGAGCGGCACCATCGCCAGCACGCGGTCCACGATCACGAGTTTGGTCGGCACCCGGTCCACGGCCCGCACCTGCTCCTGGCGGCCGAGCGCGGCCGTCAGCTCGGTCAGCCCCGACGGGCGGGACAGCACATCGCGCTCGATCACCACCCGGTAGGCGATACCGCGCCGCGCGGCGCGCTGCTCCGCCTCGTTGTCCAGCCCCGCCACGGCAACGGGGCTTCCGGTGACCAGCGCGCACACCTCGGCGGTGGCCCCGAGCTGGAGTTGCAGAAAGCGGTGTGCCACCGCGCTCGTGCCCGTGACCACCTCGATCAGGTCGTGCACGGCGGGTTCCGCCGCCTCCGTGCGGTACGCCTTGGCGAGCAGGTCCGCCGCGAGCTCCGCCTGTTCGAGCTCAAGGCGTTGCCGGGTGAGCAGCGCCCCCAGGGCCGCTGCGGGCGGAGCCGCGACCCAGCGCCCCGTACCGGCGGAGGACTGCGCCGCCAGTCCCCGCCGCTCCAGTCGGCGCAGGGTGCTCTCGGTGTCCATTTCGGGCAGCGCCAGCCGGTGGGCCAGATCGGTGACTTCCGCGGCGCCGAGCGCCACCAGCGTGCGATACGCCGACTCCTGCCTTGCGTCGAGACCTATCGCTCCCAGCACCCAGACCCCTCCCCGGACCTGTTCTTCCCCTGTCGCGGGCGGGCCGTCCTGGCGGCAACCGGCCACGGCGCGAACCCGCCGCGTACATCATCCCCAGGACCCGGACCGGTCCACCGCCCATCACATCAGACGCGGGATCAGATCAGCGCCCAGCGCCGGTGCATGGCCATGACGCAGGGTGGCCTGACGCGTCTCTTCGTATGTCTGTTCCTACGCTTATTCCGACAAATTCTCCCGTTGGCACACCCCCGACCGGTCCCCTCGGTGGACAATGGGGGCCATGAGCGAGCAGGGGGAGAGGCCCGCCACCGCCGACGACTGGTGGCACCGGCTGTACGACGCGTCCGCTCCGGACACCGGCCCCGCGCCCGCGGCGGGGGACACGGTCGATGACCGATTCGAGTCCGCGGTGGACACGTTCGGCTGCGAACCCGGAGCTTTGCCGTCGTCATTACCGACGTCCGCGCCCGCCCTGCCTTCCCGTATGCGTCCGGGCGCCTGGTGGGACTCGCTGCTGCCCGGTGCCCGGGCTCCCTGGGAGTCCCCGGCCGGAGGACCGTCCGGCACCCCGCCGCCGGAACGGCACCCCGCAGCCACGGCCGGGGCCGCCCCCGACCCGCGCAGCATCCCGGCACCACGCCCCGGGCTCGGCCATGTGGGTGACCGCCCGCCCACCTACGACGCCGAGCCCACCGCACTGCCACCCGCCGACCCCCGGGAACTCGACGCCCTCGTGGCGGACACCGTGCTCGACGGCGCCTCGTACGGCACGTTCACCCTGCGGGCCGCATCCGTACGCGGCGACTCCGCGCGCTTCCGCGGCGAACCGCGGCGCGACGCCCTGCTCACCGCCCGCTTCGGCAGCGGCGAAGGGGCTCTCGTGCTGGTGGTCGTGGCCAGCGGCGCACGTGCCGGTGAGCGGACCCATCTCGCCGCGGCGGATCTCACCCGCTTGATCGGGTCGGCCGTGGGCCGCAGCCATGTCCGGCTCGCCGACGACATACGAACAGGTCGCAGGGGTGACCTCAAGTCAGGACTGCACCGGCTCACCGACCGCTCCCTCGGCAAACTCCGCGCCCGTGCCACCGAACTCGGCGCGGCACCGGAGGAGTACACCGCCGGCCTGCGCTGTCTGCTGCTGTCCGCCGACCCGGCCTGCCGCACCCGGGTGTTCTTCGGAGTCGGCGATGGCGGGCTGTTCCGGCTTCGGGACGGTGCCTGGCAGGACCTGGACCCGCGCGTACCGGAGGCCGCCGTGCGTGGTGAGCCCGTCGTCGGATACGGCTCACCGCCCTCACCGTCCCCGGGGCGGTCCTCGCCCTCTGCGCCGTCCCCGCCGGCGGAGACACCCGACGGCGACCGGCTCACCATGGACCTCGGCGTGCCCGCGCATCCGTCGTCGCCGCATATCGACGACCCCGTGCCGCCGCCCGCCGAGCCCTTCCGCTTCCGGGCATCCGTGGCCCGTCCAGGCGACACCCTGCTGCTGTGCAGCGTGGGCCTCGCCGATCCGCTGCGCGGCGAACCAGCCCTCTCCGACCGGCTCGCGGAGCGCTGGACCGCACCGGAGCCCCCCGGCATCGCCGGCTACCTCGCGGACACCCAGCTGAGGGTGAAGGGTTACGCCGACGACCGTACGGCCTGCGCGGTCTGGGAGGCGTGAGCGCACGGGCCGTGGATAGATGGACCCATGGCCAAGCAGAACGTCGCAGAACAGTTCGTCGACACCCTTGTCCGGGCCGGTGTGCAACGGCTGTACGGAGTCGTCGGCGACAGCCTCAACCCTGTCGTCGACGCCATCCGGCGCAATCCCGGTATCGACTGGATCCAGGTCCGCCATGAGGAGACCGCCGCCTTCGCCGCGGGAGCCGAGGCGCAGATCACCGGGCGGCTCGCCGCCTGCGCGGGCTCCTGCGGGCCGGGAAACCTGCACCTCATCAATGGTCTCTATGACGCCCACCGGTCAAGCGCCCCGGTGCTCGCCCTCGCCTCCCACATCCCGTCATCCGAGATCGGTCTCGGCTACTTCCAGGAGACCCACCCCGATCAGCTGTTCCGCGAGTGCAGCCACTACAGCGAGCTGATCTCCAGCCCGAAGCAGATGCCGCGGATCCTCCAGTCGGCGATCCAGCACGCCATCGGCCGCAGCGGAGTCAGCGTCGTGGCACTCCCCGGCGATATCGCATCCGAGCCGGCCCCGGACACGCCCGTCGCGCAGGCGCTGGTCACCACCCGTCCCACGGTCCGCCCCGGCGACGCGGAGATCGACGCACTCGCCCGCATGATCGACGAAGCCGACCGCGTCACCCTCTTCTGCGGCAGGGGAACGGCCGGCGCCCACGCCGAGGTCATGCAGTTCGCGGAGCGCATCAAATCACCCGTCGGTCACGCGCTTCGCGGGAAGGAGTGGATCCAGTACGAGAATCCCTACGACGTCGGTATGAGCGGACTGTTGGGCTACGGAGCCGCGTACGAGGCCACCCATGAGTGCGATCTGCTGATCCTGCTCGGCACGGACTTCCCGTACAACGCCTTCCTCCCGGACGACGTCAGGATCGCCCAGGTCGATGTGCGCCCCGAGCACCTCGGCCGCCGCTCCAGGCTCGACCTCGCCGTCTGGGGCGATGTGCGCGAGACACTGCGCTGCCTCACCCCGCGGGTGCGCGCCAAGACGGACCGCCGCTTTCTCGACAAGATGCTGAGGAAGCACGCCGACGCCCTCGAAGGCGTGATCAAGGCGTACACCCGCAAGGTCGACAAACACGTGCCGATCCATCCCGAGTACGTCGCCGCCGTGCTGGACGAACTCGCCGCCGATGACGCGGTGTTCACCGTGGACACCGGTATGTGCAACGTATGGGCCGCCCGTTACCTCACGCCCAACGGGCGTCGCCGGATCATCGGTTCCTTCAGCCATGGCTCGATGGCCAACGCGCTGCCCCAGGCCATCGGCACGCAGTTCGTCGACCGTGGCCGGCAGGTCGTGTCGATGTCCGGCGACGGCGGATTCTCCATGCTGATGGGGGACTTCCTCACCCTGGTCCAGTACGACCTGCCGGTGAAGGTCGTTCTCTTCAACAACTCCTCACTGGGCATGGTCGAGTTGGAGATGCTGGTGGCGGGGCTGCCCTCGTACGGGACGACCTACCGCAACCCGGACTTCGCGGCGATCGCCCGCGCGGTGGGCGTCCATGGTGTGCGGGTGGAGAAGCCGAAACAGCTCGCGGGAGCATTGAGGGACGCCTTCGCGCACAAGGGACCCGCCCTGGTGGACATCGTCACCGATCCCAACGCGTTGTCCATTCCGCCGAAGATCAGCGCCGAGATGGTCACCGGCTTCGCGCTGTCCGCCAGCAAGATCGTGCTGGACGGCGGCGTCGGCAGGATGGTTCAGATGGCCCGTTCCAACCTCCGGAACATGCCGCGCCCTTGACAAGCGGAGGGTGCATCTTCCATCACACCCCGTGAAATCCGCATGCGTCGGCGGCGCGGGGGCGGGGCATGCATTCCAGGGTGCCTGTTCGGGCTGCGAACAGGATGAGACGAAGGGACCGTTCCGACGTGTTGTGGGGGATGATGACAAAGCGTCAGGGAAGGTCCGAACCAGGACAGTTGCGCCGAAGAGTGGGGCGGTCGGATCTGCGGGCCGTGCCCGAAGTGAGGCGGGCGCTGCGGGACCTCCTGGGGCGCGGCGACTGGGGCGGGTCGGGCTCGGCCGAAGTGGCGGAGCTGCTGGTCAGCGAGCTGGTGACCAATGCTCTGGTGCACACCGACGACGGCGCTGTGGTGACGGCGACCGTGGCGCCCGCCCGGCTGCGGGTCGAGGTGCGTGACTTCACCTCGGGAGCCGACGATCCGCATCTGCCGGTTCCTGCCGTGGGCGATGACAGTACGCACGGCAGGGGACTCCTGCTGGTGCAGAATCTCGCGGACGCCTGGGGAGTGCGGGCGCATGCCCTGGGCAAGGTGGTGTGGTTCGAGCTGGACGGGGGGCGGAAGTGACGTCGCTCGGCCCGGTCGGGGGCGTGGTGGCCGCCCCCGACCGGGCCGGGTGTGGATGCCATATCAGCCGAACTGTCGCTCGAGGTCCTGGAGTTTGCGCTCCAGCGAGTCCAGCCGCGGCAGCGTCTGGGTGTCGTCCTCGGCGGTCAGATCGACCGTGACGGGGGTGCGGGCCTCAGTGGTCCGCACGGCCTGGAGGGAGGGTCGGGAGCGAGATGGCAGTTGTCCCGTCTCGGATAGGGCAGGCTCCGCTGAGGATCCCACGGCCGCCGGTGGGGAGCTCGCCGAGCCGCCCATCGCGGTGACATCCACCTGCCGACCGCCGCGGGCGCGGTTCCATGCGCGGTGCTGCCGGTTGAGCGCCCGCAGCCTGGCCCGCTCCAGCTTGTCCTGCTCGCGCCGACGCAGCCGGTTCTGCTCCTTCTCCCGGCGGTCCTCACGGACCTCGTCGACGGCCTCGTCCAGTGTGCGTACGCCTTCGAGGAGCATCAGCGACCAAGCGCCGAAGGTCTCACGGGGTGCCCGTATCCAGCGGACGACCCGGATCTGCGGCAACGGACGCGGCACCAGGCCCTGTTCGCGCAGCGCGGCCCGGCGGGTCTGCTTGAGCGCGCGGTCGAAGAGCACCGCGGCCGACAGCGACATGCCCGCGAAGAACTGCGGCGCACCCATGTGGTCGAGGCCGCGAGGGGCGTGCACCCAGTTGAACCAGGCGGCGGCGCCGGCGAACATCCACACCAGCAACCGGGAGCCGAGGGCGGCATCGCCGTGGCTGGCTTCGCGCACGGCCAGCACCGAGCAGAACATGGCGGCGCCGTCGAGGCCGAACGGCACCAGGTACTCCCAGCCTCCGGTGAGGTTGAGATTCTGCCGGCCGAAGCCGACCAGCCCATGGAAGGAGAGCGCCGCGGCGACCGCCGCGCAGCAGAAGAGGAGTACGTAGGAAGCGGTCCCGTAGATCGCTTCCTTGCGGCGCCGGCGCTCCTCGCTGCGCTCCCAGGAGTCCTCAGCCGCGGAGCCTTCGCCGGCACGCTTGGCGCGTGCGAGCACCGCCACCGCCGCCACGGCACCTGCGAGCAGCACGACGCCCGGAAGCAGCCAGTTCAGCGATATGTCGGTCAGTCTCATCGGGGTCCCTTGCATCCTTGCTACTGCATCGCGGTAGGGCCTTTCGGGCGCCATATTGGCCGAAGTCCCTTTGCGGTCAGTGGGTTTCGTGGCAAGAGAAGGCCAACGAGGCGGTAGCGCAGCCGAATAGCTGACAAATGGGGGCGTACTTTTCGAACGGCTCTCCGCTTACGCGGGCATGCGTTCGAGTGGGCGCGCCTGCCCCGAACGCGCCTGCCTGGAACGCGCCTCCGCGGTCCTACGCGGCCCTGTGGAGCCTGTCCGCATCGCTGGTACGCGGACAGGTGACACAGGTGTCGTCGGGTCGGAGGGTGTAGAAGAGGCAGCAGCTCGCGCGGTCGCGGGTGGGCAGCGACGTGCCGTCGGGACCGGTGAGCTCCCGGAAGCCCGCCGTCCCGACGTAGGGCTTCGTGGTGCCCGGCAGCAGGGCGTCGAGCTCCGCGATCGCACGCCGCTCCTCGCCCAGCAGATGGGCGATGTACCAGAGGCCTTCGGCGACCTCGTCGGTGGCCATGCCCCACAGGGCTCGCCTGCCCCGCCGCATCCGCGGGCCGAAGCCCTCGAGTACGGGTGCGAGATGTCCGGCGACCGCGTCCCGAACCTCGGTGCGCAGCGCCTCCTCGTCCGGGACCACCCGGGCTCCCGGCAGGATGGCGGCCGGATCGCCGGGCAGGCAGGCGAAGTCGCGCACCCGGACGGTCATCCGCCCCAGGCTGCGCTGGAGCGCCACGTCCTCGACGGGCATCCGCGGCACCCGGCGGTGCAGAAACCATGGCACCGTGATCAGCAGGCAGGCGGGCCAGGCGTAGCGGTGCAGCCCGAAGCTGGCGATCACGTCGGGGCGGGCCTGACGGCCGTAGTCGCGGAGTACCTGGGCGTTGTCCCAGGCGAGGAACGCGTCCAGGGCGGGACCGCCTGCCGCGAGGTCGGCGGCCCTGACCCAGCCGCCGTCCCGCGGGGTCGGTTCGCCGTCCGCCAGTTCCTTGATCCTCAGTCCGGGGAACACCTCGGTCAGCCGGGCGTACGCGTCCGTGACGGGCGTGACGGGCGTGACGGCGTCGGCCATCGCAGGCGCGAGTTGCGAGCCGGGGAGGACGGTTCCGGGGACGGTCATGGCAGACCACCAAATCGCGATCGTTAGTAGGTAAGCCTTACCTTACCCGACTCGCTCGGTGTTTGCCCCTTTACACTGAGGGCGCCAAGTCCCCGGTGTCAGCGTATGTGGGTATGTGCCGGGCTCGCACGATGCCGGCGCCGACGCCGACGCCGACGCCGACGCCGAAGGAGGATCCCAGTGGAGCAGGGCAGAGCGCGCGGTACGTCCGCGGCGCGTCCGCTCGGGTTCCCCCGCGCGGCCACGGAGGCCGTGCGCGGCGAGCATACGCACAGCGAGCCCCCGGCCCCCGGCGCGGGGGCCTCTCCCGTCGGGCACGTCCCGGGGCCGCGCCCCCCTGTCGCGGTCGTGCGCCGTCACTCCGTCCGCGCCCAGGTGCTCCAGGCCCTGCGCGCGGCCCTGGTCAGCGGGGAGATGACGCCGGGCGAGGTCTACTCGGCCCCGGTGCTCGCCGAGCGCTTCGGGGTCTCCGCCACCCCGGTGCGCGAGGCCATGCAGCAGCTGGCCACCGAAGGCGCCGTCGAGGTCGTCCCCAACAGGGGCTTCAGGGTCATCGAGCACGACGCGCGCGAGCTGACCGAGCTCGCCGAGGTCCGTGCCCTGCTCGAGGTCCCTGTGGTCCTGCGCCTCGCCCGCACCCTTCCCGCCGCTCGCTGGAGCGAGCTGCGCCCGCTCGCCGAGGCCACCACCCAGGCCGCCGCCACCGGCGACCGGGCGGTGTACGCGGAGTCGGACCGCGCCTTTCACCGCGCGATCCTCTCTTTTGCCGGGAACGGCCAGCTCGTCGGCATCGCCGACGAGCTGCACCGCCGCTCCCAGTGGCCGCTGCTGGCCCCTCGGACCAGCCACGAGCCCGCGCAACCCCCGCCCCGCGCCCTGCTGATCGCCGATGCCGCCGAGCACACCGCCCTGCTCGACGCGTTGATCGCCCGGGACCTGACCGTGGTGAGCGCACTGGTGCACGAGCACTTCGCGGGCGCCGACCTCTGAGCAACGGACCCGCGAGGCAAGGCTGTTGAACGCCAGGTCTCAGGCCCGAACCGGGTAGCCGTACCGTCCGATGTCCATGGTGTGCTCCCGCCGTCGCCGTCGCCGTCGCCGTCGCCGTCGCCGTCGCCGTCGCCGTCTTCGCCGTGCGGGTGGAGCCCGATGTGGCCGCCGCGGATCCGATCGTGCTCACCCGGGACATCGCCTGCGGCCCTCGACCGGCCCGGGCGCGGAGCGGTTCCCCGGTCGCGGTGGCCCATGGCGTGGATCCGGGCAACGCGGACCGCGAACTCGTCGGGTGTCGGCGCGGGTTGCGCATGCCCCCTCGCGCGACCGCCGCGAGGAAGCGGCTGCCGGCGTGTTCAGGCCGCCGGTGCCGGCTGCGTCGGCGGCGACAACTGGTCGGCGAGCCAGGTGGGTACGCCCCCCAGCAGTCGGAACAGCCGCCCTGCCTCGGCCCGCAGCCGCCCCGCCTCGGGCTCCGGTTCGGTGTCGGCGAGCGCGGTCAGTGCGGGAGCCGTACCGACGAGGTAGCCCAGCTCCTCCCGGATCCGGAGTGACTCCCTGAACCCCTCCCGGGCCTCGGCCAGTTCACCGTCACGCAGTGCCAGCGCGGCGAGATGGCGCCAGGTGAAGGAGAGCAGCAGCGTGTCGTTCTGGGCGACGGCCCCCGCATGTGCGCGGTGATAGGCGGCGCGGGCGGACTGCGGTGACTCGGCGAGGTGTTCGGCGACGAGGCCCCGGCGGAAGTCCAGCAGAGCCCGCCCGGGAGCATCCGGCGCGAGCAGCGCCGCCGCTCTGCCAAGGGCCGCACTGGCTTCGTCCGCCCGGTCGCGCACGCCCAGCACCGTGGAGGAATAAGCGAGTTGTCCGCGCTCGCAGGCCGCGGCACCCCGCTCGTCATCACTGCCCGCCGCCGCCTCTGCCGTACGCAGCGCGTCCTCGGCGTCTTCCCAGCCCGTCCCGGTGAACAAGCAGCGCTCCACCAGCAGCGCGGTGCGCTGGAGGCTGAGCGCTGGGGATGAGGGGTGGGGCGCCAGCAGGGCCGCCGCGTCGGACCAGCAGCCGCGCGAGCGCAGCCGCCATACCGCGGTCTGGAGCGGCTCGTCACCTGCGGTGGTTCCGGAACCAGACATGGCGGTATACGCCACGTTGCCCTCCCCTAGCGCGCCATTGTGCTGTTGGGACAGACCGAATCTCAGCATGGATAGGTATGCCTGGCCAAGCCCTCTGGTGAATCAGTTCACAATCGCTCGGTTCCGGTCGATCAAGATCACAGAAGCGTCGCCACACCGCAGACTGCGCCCACCGGGCGCGCTCGTCCGCTCGCCCGTCCGGCTCAGCTCATCCGCAACGCCAGGAAGAAGTCCAGCTTGTCCTCGAGCCGGGAGAGGTCACGCCCCGTCAACTGCTCGATCCTGCCCACCCGGTACCGCAGCGTGTTCACGTGCAGATGCAGCCGTGCCGCACACCGCGTCCAGGAGCCGTCGCAGTCCAGGAACGCCTCCAGGGTGGGGATGAGCTCCGCGCGGTGGCGCTCGTCGTAGTCGCGCAGCGGGTCGAGCAGCCGGGCGGTGAAGGCGCGGCGGACGTCGTCGGGGACGAAGGGGAGCAGCAGGACGTGGGAGGCCAGCTCGTGGTGGCCGGCCGCGCAGACGCGGCCGGGGCGGGCGGCGGCGACGCGGCGGGCGTGGCGGGCTTCCTCCAGGGCGCCGCGGAGGCCCTCGGCGGAGTGGACGGCGGCACTCACGCCCAGGGTGAGGCGGCCGTCGCCGTCGAGGCCGGCGGACAGGGGGGCGTGGACGGCGGCGAGCAGGGCGTCCGCGTGGAGGCCCGCGCTGCTGGTGCCGACGTCGGAGGCGGGGCCTTCGAGCAGATCGCCGGGCGAATCGTCGGACGCGGCCGTCGCGGCGACCGCGGGGAGCGGCACCAGGGCGATCGCCTCGTCGCCGGCGTGGGCGACGGCGATACGGTCGGCGGAGTCCGGGCCCGTGGTCGCCGGGTCGACGAGGATCTCCTCGAGCAGCGACTGCGCCACCGGGCCCGACTCGACGGGGGTGCCCCCGGTCTCGTCCCAGTCCACCCGTGCGACCACGACCTGCCAGTGCGGGGCGGTGCCCAGCCCGGGCAGCAGCACGGGCGCGGCGACCCGCAGCCGGGCGGCGATCTCGGGCGGTGCCGCGCCGGACTGGACGAGCTCCAGGACTTCCTGGGCGAGGCGGCGGCGTACGGTGCGGGCTGCCTCGCGGCGGTCCCGTTCCACGGCGATCAGCTGGGTGACGCCCTGGAGCAGATCGAGCCGGGCGGCCGGCCAGTCCGATGCATCGGCCTCGACGGCGAGCAGCCAGTCGGACAGCACCGACTCCCGGACGTCCCGCACCTCGCGCGACGTGGCACCCGGGGTCCCTCCGGTGTTGCGGATCGGGAAGAGCGAATAGGTTGAGCCTTCAATTGTTGCGCGATAAGGGGCGCGCCGTCCGCTCCGGCTGGCGGCCAGGTGCTCGCCGGCGAGGGTGGCGCCCACTTCCCGGGGCAGCGGCTCGCCCGCGCCCGCGACCTGTCGTCCGGTGGGGGAGAGCACCCAGGCGTGCAGGTCGAGGTCGGTGCCGAGCAGGTCGAGCACCACTTCGGGGCCGCCGCCCGCCGGGCCCGAGGTCATCATCCGGCGGTGCCGGTCCACCACTGCGGCCAGGTCTCCGGCGCGCTCGCCCGACACCTGCCGGACGACATGCTCGGTGATCGTTGCGAAGGCAACGGATTCATGGACGGCGAAGAGCGGCATCTTGTGCCGTCGGCAGGCCTCGACCAGGTCGTCCGGGATATCGCCCAGCTCCGCCTCGCCCGCCGCGAGCCCCGCGACCCCCGCAGTTGCGAGAATACGGACAAAAGACTCGGAATCCTCGGGTGAGCGGCGCCAGGCGAGCCCCGTGAGGACAAGTTCACCGCCCGACAGATACCGGCTCGGGTCCCGCAGGTCGGTCGTCATCACGCCGCGCACACCACGGTCCAGCTCGTCGTCGCCGCCGAGCAGCCGCAGTCCCAGCGCGTCGGTCTCCAGCAGTGCGCGCAGCCGCATCTCGTCGCCGCCGATCTGTCTCGTTGTAGCCGTTGGAGTGATCCGGGGGCAGCGCCCCCGGTTTCAGGAGGAAAGCGGGGAGGTTACCGGGGCCCACCTTTCGTTCGAATCTACAAGACCAGGGTGTCCACCAGCCAACTCCTTCATGGTTTCGGTGACTGCACCCGCCCAGGACGGTGCTTGTGTACTGGTGCGGCACCGCTCTTTACAGGATCCAGACACTCCACCCGGGGCCGGCCGCACCCAGTCCCTGAGAACGACCGAATCACGAAGAAGAGAGCCACTCATGGACTTCCTTCGTCCCAGCAGCTGGGAGGAGGCGCTCGCCGCCAAGGCCGAGCACCCCACGGCCGTGCCGATCGCGGGTGGCACCGATGTCATGGTCGAGATCAACTTCGACCACCGGCGCCCCGAGTACCTCATGGACCTGGGCCGCATCGCCGAGTTGTCCGACTGGGAAGTGGCCGACGAGTCCGTCCGTCTCGGTGCCTCCGTGCCGTACTCCCGGATCATGCAGCACCTCCGGGCGGAGCTTCCGGGTCTCGCCCTCGCCTCGCACACCGTGGCCTCCCCTCAGATCCGCAACCGCGGCGGTGTCGGAGGCAACCTCGGCACCGCCTCGCCGGCCGGGGACGCCCACCCCGCCCTGCTGGCCGCGGGCGCCGAGGTCGAGGTGGAGTCGGTACGCGGCATCCGGCGCATCCCGATCGACGAGTTCTACACCGGTGTGAAGCGCAACGCCCTCGCGCCGGACGAGCTGATCAGGGCGGTCCACATCAAGAAGGCCGAAGGACCGCAGCAGTACTCCAAGGTCGGCACCCGCAACGCGATGGTCATCGCGGTGTGCGCCTTCGGTATCGCCCTGCACCCCGCGACCCGCACCGTGCGCACCGGCATCGGCTCGGCCGCGCCCACCCCGGTGCGTGCCAAGACCGCCGAGGAGTTCCTGAACGCCGCGCTGGAAGACGGCGGCTTCTGGGACAGCGGCAGGATCATCACCCCCTCGATCGCCAAGCAGTTCGCCGAGCTCGCATCGGCCGCGTGCAACCCGATCGACGACGTCCGCGGCACCGCCAGGTACCGCCGCCACGCGGTCGGCATCATGGCCCGCCGCACCCTCGGCTGGACCTGGGAGCAGTACCGCGGCACCGGCCGCACGCTGGAAGGAGCTGCCTGATCATGCGCGTCAATTTCACGGTCAACGGCCGCCGTCAGGAAGCCGACGACGTCTGGGAAGGCGAGAGCCTCCTCTACGTGCTGCGTGAGAGGCTAGGCCTCCCCGGCTCCAAGAACGCCTGTGAACAGGGCGAATGCGGCTCATGTACGGTCCGCCTCGACGGTGTGCCGGTCTGCGCCTGCCTGGTGGCCGCCGGACAGGTCGAGGGCCGCGAGGTCGTCACCGTCGAGGGCCTCGCGGACTTCGCCCAGCAGCGCACCGCATCCTGTGCCACGGGCGCCTGCGGCGATGCCGGTACGTCCGCCGAGTGCGACGCCGCCGGTACGTCCCTCCAGGACGCGCAGCGCTGGAGCGCTCGTGGCACCGACTCGCAGACCGGCGAGGGTACCGAGCTCGCCCCGATCCAGCAGGCGTTCATCGACGCCGGAGCCGTGCAGTGCGGATTCTGCACCCCGGGCCTGCTGGTCGCGGCCGACGAGCTGCTGGAGCACAACGCATCCCCGTCCGACGCGGACATCCGCGAGGCGCTGTCCGGCAACCTCTGCCGCTGCACCGGCTACGAGAAGATCCTCGACGCGGTCCGTCTCGCGGCCGCGCGTCAGGGAGAGGCGGTCTGATCACCATGGCGCTGAATCCCCGAGTCACCGCGAGCGCCCGAGCCGCCACCACCCCGGCCGGCGCTCCCACCAAGGTCACCCAGGGCTCCCCGACCAAGGGCGGCATCGGCGAGTCCACGCTGCGCCCCGACGGCACCCTCAAGGTCACCGGCGAGTTCGCGTACTCCTCCGACATGTGGCACGAGGACATGCTGTGGGGCCAGATCCTGCGCTCCACCGTCGCCCACGCCGAGATCGTGTCCATCGACACCTCCGAAGCACTCGCCCAGGCCGGTGTGTACGCCGTACTCACCTACGACGATCTGCCGACCGAGGTGAAGAACTACGGTCTGGAGATCCAGGACACCCCCGTCCTCGCCAATGGCGTGGTACGCCACCACGGCGAGCCGGTCGCCCTGGTCGCAGCCGACCACCCGGAGACCGCACGCCGTGCCGCCGCGAAGATCAAGGTCGAGTACCGCGAGCTGCCCGTCGTCACCGACGAGGCCTCCGCGACCGCGCCCGACGCGCCCCTGCTGCACCCGGGCCGCGACGACCACCACGCGGGGCACGTCGCCCACCCCAACATCGTCCACCGCCAGCCGATCGTCCGCGGGGACGCCGACGAGGCCGCCAGGCGTGCGGACGTGATCGTCAAGGGCGAGTACATCTTCGGCATGCAGGACCAGGCCTTCCTCGGCCCCGAGTCCGGTCTCGCCGTGCCCGCCGAGGACGGCGGGGTCGACCTGTACGTCGCCACCCAGTGGCTGCACTCGGACCTCCGCCAGATCGCCCCCGTACTCGGCCTGCCCGAGGAGAAGGTGCGCATGACGCTCTCCGGCGTCGGCGGCGCCTTCGGCGGCCGCGAGGACCTGTCGATGCAGATCCACGCATGCCTGCTGGCGCTGCGCACCGGGAAGCCGGTGAAGATCGTCTACAACCGGTTCGAGTCCTTCTTCGGCCATGTCCACCGCCACCCGGCGAAGCTGTACTACGAGCACGGCGCCACCCGGGACGGCAAGCTCACGCACATGAAGTGCCGGATCGTGCTGGACGGCGGCGCCTACGCGTCCGCCTCCCCGGCGGTCGTCGGCAACGCCTCGTCCCTCTCCGTCGGCCCGTACGTCGTGGACGACGTCGACATCGAGGCGATCGCGCTCTACACCAACAACCCACCCTGCGGCGCCATGCGCGGCTTCGGCGCGGTCCAGGCCTGCTTCGCCTACGAGGCCCAGATGGACAAGGTCGCGGCCGAACTGGGGATGGACCCGGTGGAGTTCCGGCAGATCAACGCCATGGAGCAGGGCACGCTCCTGCCGACCGGGCAGCCGGTCGACTCCCCGGCCCCGGTCGCCGAACTGCTGCGCCGTGTCAAGGCCATGCCGCTGCCACCCGAGCAGCAGTGGGTCACCACCGAAGGCGCCGACGTGCGCGCGCTGCCCGGCGGACTGTCCAACACCACCCACGGCGAAGGCGTCGTACGCGGGGTCGGCTACGCCGTCGGCATCAAGAACGTCGGCTTCTCCGAGGGCTTCGACGACTACTCCACCGCCAGGGTGCGCATGGAGGTCGTGGGCGGATCACCCGTCGCGACCGTGCACACCGCGATGGCGGAAGTGGGCCAGGGCGGTGTCACCGTGCACGCCCAGATCGCCCGCACCGAGCTGGGCGTCACCCAGGTGACGATCCATCCCGCCGACACCCAGGTCGGCTCCGCGGGCTCCACCTCCGCCTCCCGCCAGACCTATGTCACCGGAGGCGCGGTCAGGAACTCCTGCGAGGCCGTGCGTGAACAGGTCCTGGCGATCGGACGCCGCAAGTTCGGCTCGTACCACCCCGCCTGGGCCACCGCCGAGCTACTGCTCGAAGGCGGCAAGGTCGTCACCGACGGTGGCGAGGTGCTCGCCGACCTGGTGGACGTGCTGGAGGACGAGGCCGTCGAGGTGGAGCTCGAATGGCGGCACCGCCCCACCGAGGCCTTCGACCTGCGCACCGGCCAGGGCAACGGCCACGTCCAGTACTCCTTCGCCGCGCACCGCGCGGTGGTGGAGGTCGACACCGAGCTCGGTCTCGTCAAGGTGGTCGAACTGGCCTGCGCCCAGGACGTCGGCAAGGCGCTCAACCCGCTCTCCGTCGTCGGCCAGATCCAGGGTGGCACCACCCAGGGCCTGGGCATGGCGGTGATGGAGGAGATCATCGTCGACCCGAAGACCGCGAAGGTGCGCAACCCCTCCTTCACGGACTACCTCATCCCCACGATCCTCGACACGCCGACCATCCCCGTCGACGTGCTCGAACTCGCCGACGAGCACGCTCCGTACGGGCTGCGCGGCATCGGCGAAGCCCCCACCCTGTCGTCCACCCCGGCCGTCCTCGCGGCGATCCGGAACGCGACAGGACTCGAGCTGAACAGGACACCGGTGCGGCCAGAGCACCTCACCGGTACCTGACAGCCCACCAGCACCCTCCGGACGGTGCGTGCCCCGGTACGCATCAGTCCACGCGCCCGCGCCGTCCGGAGGACCCCGTACCGCACCGCTCGCGGTACGGCAGCCCCGCGGTCACCCCCGCCCAGTGGTTGAGCAGCGTCGTTCGTTCGTCTCGGGCCGTCTCCCGGGTCGTGCAGCCAACGCAAGATCCCAAATCCCGCAGTTCCCCACGGCTTCCACGCCGTGCGCGGGTGCCCCTATGAACCTTGGGAGTAGGCAACCATGACCCAGTCGTCTGTGGAGCCGAAGATCACCGCGGAGGATGCGGGCCCCGGCTCGCCCGTCCCCGCCGGGCGGTCCTGGCTCGACCGGTACTTTCACATCTCCGAACGAGGATCCACAGTCGCGCGCGAAGTGCGCGGCGGCATCACCACCTTCATGGCGATGGCGT
Source organism: Streptomyces sp. NPDC019396 (assembly GCF_040632375.1). Taxonomy (NCBI): domain Bacteria; kingdom Bacillati; phylum Actinomycetota; class Actinomycetes; order Kitasatosporales; family Streptomycetaceae; genus Streptomyces; species Streptomyces sp. NPDC019396. The sequence continues at coordinate 16,028 of NZ_JBEYBS010000027.1, forward strand.
ACATCCTCCTGCTCAACCCGCTGATCCTGAACGGCAAGGACGCGGCGGGCAACGTCCTCGGCCAGCCCGGCCTCATCACCGCGACCGCGTTCGCGGCGGCCGCGTCCACCCTGCTGATGGGCTTCATCGGCAAGGTCCCGCTCGCCCTCGCGGCCGGCCTGAGCGTTTCAGGCGTCGTCGCTTCGCAGGTGGTGCCGCAGATGACCTGGCCGCAGGCCATGGCCATGTGCGTGGTGTACGGCCTGGTGATCTGCCTCCTGGTCGTCACCGGTCTGCGTGAGCTGGTGATGAACGCGATCCCGCTTGCGCTGAAGCACGGCATCACCATGGGCATCGGCCTGTTCATCGCCCTGATCGGCCTGGTCAAGGCCGGCTTCGTCGGCCACGGCACCGAGTACGGTCCGCCCGTCCAGCTCGGCAGCACCGGTGTGCTCTCCGGCTGGCCCGTGCTGATCTTCTGCGTCACCCTGCTGCTGATCTTCATGCTCCAGGCCCGCCGCATACCCGGGGCGATCCTCATCGGCATCGTCGTCGGCACGGTCGTCGCGGTGGTCGTCCACAACGTCGCAGGGCTCGATGCCAAGGCGTGGAACATGTCCCCGCCCGAGCTGAGCGGCAGCGCGGTCTCCATGCCCGACTTCTCTCTCTTCGGCCATGTCGAGTTCGGCGGCTGGGGCGACGTCGGCGCGATGACGGTCGGCTTCATCGTGTTCACGCTGGTTCTGGCGGGCTTCTTCGACGCCATGGCCACCATCATCGGTGTCGGTACGCAGGCCAAGCTGGCCGACGACAAGGGCCGGATGCCCGGACTGTCGAAGGCCCTCTTCGTCGACGGCGCCGGCGGCGCCATCGGCGGTGTCGCGGGCGGCTCAGGACAGACCGTGTTCGTGGAGTCCGCCACCGGCGTCGGCGAGGGCGCGAGAACCGGTCTCGCGTCGGTGGTCACGGGCCTCTTCTTCGCCGCCTGCCTCTTCTTCACCCCGCTCACGGCGATCGTGCCGCCCCAGGTCGCCTCCGCGGCCCTGGTGGTCATCGGCGCGATGATGATGCAGAACGCCCGGCACGTGGACTGGAACGACCCCTCGGTCGCCATCCCGGTCTTCCTCACGGTGGTCCTGATGCCGTTCACCTACAGCATCACGCCGGGTGTCGCCGCCGGTGTCATCTCCTTCGTCGCCATCAAGGCCGCCCAGGGCAAGGCGCGGGAAGTGGGCGCCTTCATGTGGGGCCTGACCGCGATCTTCGTGGTCTTCTTCGCCCTCAGCCCCATCGAGGGCTGGTTCGGGGTCCACTGACCCCGCGCCGCGCCGGCCACGCACGCAAACCAGACCCCGAGGAGACCGACATGCTGGACATCGCCGAAGAGCTGCACCGGTGGGTCGAGCAGGGACGCGACTTCGCCGTGGCCACCGTGGTGGCGGTCGGCGGCAGCGCGCCCCGGCAGCCCGGTGCCGCACTCGCCGTCGACAGCGGGGGCACGGCGATCGGGTCGGTCTCCGGGGGGTGCGTGGAGGGCGCGGTCTACGAGCTGTGCCGGCAGGCGCTCGAGGACGGCGTGACCGTGCTCGAGCGCTTCGGCTACAGCGACGACGACGCCTTTGCCGTGGGCCTGACCTGCGGCGGGATCATCGACATCCTTGTGACTCCGGTCCGGCGTACCGACACGGCCGCCCGCAGGGTCTTCGCGGCCGCGCTGTCCGCGGCGGCGCGCGGGCAGGCGGCCGCCCTCGCGCGGATCACCGACGGACCGGCCGACCTGATGGGGCGGGCCCTGCTGGTCCACCCGGACGGTTCGTACGAAGGCGGCCTCGGCGGCCACCCCGAACTGGACCGCACCGCGGCCGGCGAGGCCCGCGCACTCCTGGACGCGGGGCGCACCGGCACCGCCGCCATCGGCGCGGACGGCGCCCGCTGCGGACAGCCGCTGACCCTGCTGGTCGAGTCCAGCGTGCCGCCACCCCGCATGATCGTCTTCGGCGCGATCGACTTCGCGTCCGCGTTGGTGCGAGTGGGGAAGTTCCTCGGCTACCACGTGACCGTGTGCGACGCCCGACCCGTCTTCGCGACCCGGCAGCGCTTCCCCGAGGCGGACGGGATCGTCGTGGCCTGGCCGCACCGGTATCTGGCCTCGACCGAAGTCGACGGCCGTACGGTGCTGTGCGTGCTGACGCATGACGCCAAGTTCGACGTGCCGCTGCTCGAACTGGCACTGACGCTCCCGGTGGCGTACATCGGCGCGATGGGCTCGCGCCGCACCCACGAGGACCGCAACCGGCGGCTCCGCGAAGCCGGGGTCACCGAGCCCGCCCTCGCCCGGCTGCGCTCCCCGATCGGCCTCGACCTCGGCGCCCGTACCCCCGAGGAGACGGCCCTGTCGATCGCCGCGGAGATCGTCGCGGACCGCCGCGGCGGAAGTGGCATCTCACTGACGGGCGCGCACACCCCGATCCACCACGACGTCCCGCGTACGCGCGTCGGACTGGTCGCTGCCATGGGCTCGGTGGCCTGACCCGGCGGCCCGGCCGGGCTCCGGGAAGCCGCCCGGCCGGGTCCCAGAAAAGGCGCGTAAATAGACACATAGCTAAAATCGGGGGCATGGCTGAGCGGCCCGCAGCGCCCACAGCGCCCGAGCTGGTCATCGAAACCGACGGGGGCTCGACGCTGATGAGCCCGGACCGGGTCTACCACGTCGGGCGGGACCCGTTGAGCGACATCGTGATCGACGACGCCCGGGTCTCCTGGCACCACGCGGTGCTGAGGACCGAGGCGGACCACTGGACGCTGGAGGACGAGAACAGCACCAACGGCACCTACACCGATGGCCGTCGAATCCGGGAATGGGGCGTGGGCCCCGGGAGCGTCATTCGGTTCGGCAGCCCGCAGGACGGTCCGCGTGCCGTCCTTGTCGGCACCGCACCCGCTGCCCCACCGGAGCCGGCGCGGGCCGCCCCGACGGGTCCCTACGCCGTGACGGCGCCGGCACCGGTCCAGTACCCCGCCGTCACGGGCACCTTCCGGCAGCCGACCACCGTGCGCCCACTGCCCACCCGGACCGTCAGGATCGGCCGCTCACCGGACAACGACCTGCTCATCGACGACCTGATCGTCTCGCGCCGGCATGCCGAGCTGCGTGCCCTGCCCGACGGCAGCTACGAGATCGCGGACCTCGGCAGTCACAACGGCACGTATCTCAACGGTCAGCGCATCACCCGCGCCGCCGTCACGGCAGCGGACATCGTCGGCATCGGCCACTCCACCTTCTGCCTCGTCGGCGACGAACTCCAGGAGTTCGTGGACTCCGGTGAGGTCTCGCTCGACGTCCAGGACCTCGCGGTCTCGGTCGAGGACGGCAAGGGCGGCACGAAGGTGCTGCTGGACCATGTCTCCTTCCCCGTCGGCGAGAAGTGCCTGCTCGGCGTGGTCGGACCGAGCGGAGCGGGGAAATCCACACTGCTCAACGCGCTCACCGGACTGCGCCCCGCCAACCACGGCACGGTCCTCTACGACGGCCGTGACCTCTACCGGGACTACGCCGAGCTCCGCCGCCGCATCGGGCTCGTACCGCAGGACGACATCCTGCACCTCCAGCTCACGGTGCGCCGGGCCCTGTCCTACGCAGCAGAGCTGCGATTCCCCGAGGACACGGCGGAGGCGGAGCGTGAGGCCAGGGTCGAGGAGGTCATCCAGGAACTCGGCCTGGAGCAGCGCGCCGACCAGCCCATCCACACCCTCTCGGGCGGACAGCGCAAACGCGTCAGCGTCGCACTCGAACTGCTCACCAAGCCCTCGCTGCTGTTCCTGGACGAACCGACCTCGGGTCTCGATCCCGGGATGGACCGCTCGGTCATGCATATGCTGCGCGGGCTCGCCGACGACGGCCGCACGGTCATCGTCGTCACGCACAGCGTGCTCAGCCTGGATGTGTGCGACCGGCTGCTGGTGCTCGCACCGGGCGGGCGGATCGCCTTCTTCGGAGCCCCCGAGGATGCCCTGTCGTTCTTCGGCTTCGACGACTGGCCCGTGGCCTTCGAGGCGTTCGAGAACGATCGGGGCCGCGACTGGGCGGGCCAATACCGCGCGTCCCCGTACTTCCACCAGCACATCGGCAGCCTCGGTGCGGGAGTCCAGCCGCGGGCGCAGGACACGGACCGTCAGTCGGTGGACGTGGCGCCACCGCCCAAGTCGCAGAGCTGGTTCGCCCAGCTGTGCACGCTCGTACGGCGCTACGCGGCCGTGCTGAGTGCCGACCGCACCTTCCTGATCATCATGATCGCTCTGCCGTTCGGCATGGGTGCGATGGCGCGGGGCCTGGCCGGCAGCAAGTTCACCCAGGAGACCGCGCTCGACGCCCTGCTCGTGCTGTGCGTGGGCGGGGTCCTGACCGGCGCGGCGAACGCGGTACGCGAACTCGTCAAGGAACGGGTCATCTACCAGCGGGAGCGGGCCGTCGGGCTGTCCAGGTCCGCGTATCTGATGTCCAAGGTCGTGGTGCTGGGCGTGATCACCGTCGCCCAGGCCGTGGTGCTCACCCTCGTCGGCCTGCTCGGCGTCGATCTGAGCACCCCCGGCGGCATGGGGGTGCTGATGCCTCCGCTGATCGAGATCACCCTGGCCGTCGCGCTGCTGTCGTTCACCTCGATGATGATGGGCCTGGTGATCTCCGCGCTCGTGCCCAAGGAGGAGGTCACCATGCCGCTGCTGGTGCTCCTCACCATGCTCCAGATCGTGTTCTGCGGGGCACTGCTGGATCTGGACGGAGTGCTGGGCATGGAGCAGATCGCCTGGCTGGTCCCGGCCCGCTGGGCCTTCGCGGCGATGTCGGACACCGTGGACATAGCCCGCATCGTGCCAGGCCCCGACACCGACGATCCGCTCTTCGAGCACTCCGCCGCCCTCTGGGCGCAGAACATGGCCGTGATGGCGGTGTACTGCGTCTTCCTCTGGTTCGTGCTCGCCCGACTGCTCAGGCGCCATGAACCCGAGGTCATGCGGAAGTAGACGGCGGAGGATGCGACATGGTGGATATGCCTGAGGTGACTGAATTCGCCGCCGTGCCGGGTTTCCGGCCGACGCATGTCGTCCCCGGTGACGGGCTGCCCACCTGGGAGAGTCCGGACGCCTCCCGGCCCAGCGCGCCGCTCGACCCCTTCCTCCCGGTGGAACTCCTCGACCGGCGCGGTGACTGGGGCCGTGTGCTGTGCGCCAACGGCTGGTCCACCTGGGTCGACGGGCGGTTGCTCGTCCCCGTACCGCAGTCCCCGCCACCGGCCGGTCAGCCGCTCGCCCGGACGGCGGACCCGCGGCCCCTGCTCGACCGCGCCGAGGAGCTGCTGGGGCGCTACCGGCGGGCGGTGGACGACCTGGCGGAGCAGCGCACGGACGGGGAGGCCTTCCGCAGGGCCACCCAGGGCATGCGGGTGGGGATGGTCGTGGACGGGGAGTCGATGTGGTTGTACGAGGCGGAGCACGAGCGTTGGGTGTACTGCGACGGTGACCAGCTGACCGTGTTCGTGACGGAGGGGTTCCCGCCGGGGCCGGGTGCTGTCGGCCGGGGTGCGGCGCCGGGCGGTCCCGGATCCCGACCGGACGCCGAGGACGACGGGCCCTCGGCCCGTCCGCCCACGCAGATCGTCAGCCATGACGGCACCATGCCCGGCAACGGCGACCGCGGGTGAGCTACCTCGTGCGGTCGCCCGGCACGTCGCCCGGTACGCCGCCGCGACGGCGTACGGGACCGGCCAGCAGCGACCCGATCAGCCCTGCCGCGAGCCCCCAGACCAGCGCAAGACCCAGCGCGCCCCACAGTCGCGGTCGCAGCGACACCTCCCCGCCCAGGCTCCCGATGTCGCCGATCCCGATGACCGACAGGCCGTACTGCGCGCCGATCCGGACGAGCAGGCACACCACCAGCACGGTCAGGGCCAGCGCGACACCCATGTGGACGGCGTGCTCCCAGGGCCGTACCCGGGCCGGCGATCGTGCGGCCATCACGAACGCCGAGGCGAGCACCAGCACCACGGCGGCCACGAGCAGCCACCACGCGCGCCCGTCCCGTTGGGACAGCGTGGACAGGTTGAGCGTCGAACCGCCCGGTGTACGCAGCACCTCGTCCAGTACCGGTGGCACCGGTAGCCCGAACGGCCCCTTGACCGTGCCGTCCCAGGAGGCGCCCAGACCGAGTGTGAGCGCCAGCCACGCCAGATTCGGCAGGCCGAGCAGGATCACCGCGAACGTCCGGCCCGCATGCCCCTGAGTCGCGGCGACGACCAGCCCGGCGCACAGACCGACGGCCACATAGGCGAGCAGCAGCGCCAGCATCGCGAACGCCGCGGGGCGCACCGACGCCTGGAAGCGCACGAGCCGGGCGGGCAGCGGAGCCCGCCGAGACACCAGCAGTGCCATCGCGATCACCCCGATCAGCCACAGCAGGCCGTACAGCAACGTGGGTCCGACGTCGGCGGCGAAGCCGACCTCGGGCGTGGCGTCGAGCAGGTCCCCGATGTCACTGAGCAGCGAGTCGCCCAGCGGAATCTCGAAGGTCTGGTGCGCCAGCGCGGCCAGGCCGGCGAGCCCCAGCAGCCAGAAGACGGCCAGCCTGCCGAAGCGGAGCAGCAGCTCGCCGGTGCCCGCGACCGCGCGGTGCCGGAGCGGCCGCAGGAAGAGCCAGGCCGTCACCAGGGCGCCCACAAGGCTCACGGACAGGGGCACCACGGTGAACTCGGCCTGGGTTTCGGCGATCGCCCCCGCGTCCCCGGCTAGGTCCACGGTGCCGCCCGCCGCCATGACGACGATCGCGGCGACGGTACGGGGGAACGGGTTCCCGGGAAGTCCGGTGCCGCCTGCCGCCCAGAGCCCGAGCGCGGCCACGATGATCATGGAGACCAGGCCCGCCACGACGGCGGCCAGCGCGTCGGCCCAGTCCCGGACTGCATGACCGAGGCCGCTCCGGGAGGCTGCTCGCTGGCTCACGGAGCCACGGTAACCAGCGGTGCGGTGGGGGCGCGCGCCGGAGGGGGCCGATCGCGTACGGCTTGCAGGCGGCACGGAGCCGGGGCACACAATTGGGGGTGAGCGATCAGCCGACGCCTGACCGACCCGAAGGGCCTCCCACCGGCCCCCTCTCCGGCCGGGATTCGGAGCCACGGCCGTCGCCGTCAGGCCCCCCGGCGGGGCCGCCGAGCGGAGGCGGCCCCCGCCCGTCCGGTGGAGGCGCGGGCGAAGGCCCACCGAACGGTGGGGGCGGTGACGGCGGTCGCGGTTCCGGGGGCGGCGCGGGGGAGGGGAAGAGCGCGGGCGAGCCCTGGTACCGGTCCATTCCCAAGATCGCCGCGGTCACCGCGGCGATCGTCGCCGCTGCCGTGCTGGCCATCATGCTCACCCGCCCGGGTGGCCCCACGGTCGCCTCGGGCGAGATCTTCATGCAGCCCGCGAACGAGACCGGCCCCGACCCGTTCACCGCGTCCACGGCGAACGGCACCGCCGATGCCCCGCCCGCCGCCCTGCCCAGCGCGGCGACGGCCACGCGGTCGCCGTCCGGGACCTTCGTACGGGGGGTGGACGGGGCGACCCCGGGCCTCTACGGAGGCAGCCGCAACACCGCGAGCTGCGACACCGGGAAACAAGTGAGGTTTCTCGCCATCCAGCCCGAGAAGAACCGGGCCTTCGCCTCGGCCCTGGGCATTCAGCCGACCGCCGTCGCGGGCTACCTCCGCTCGATGACCTCACTGCGGCTGAGGCTGGACACCCGCGTCACCAACCACGGCTACCAGGACGGCAAGGCGACCTCCTACCAGGCCGTACTACAGGCCGGTACAGCCGTCCTCGTCGACGACCGAGGGGTGCCCCGGGTGCGGTGTGCCTGCGGCAATCCGCTGACGCCGCCGGTCGAGGTCCAGCGCGCGGTGAAACGCACGGGCAAGACCTGGAGCGGTTTCGACCAGGCCCGTGTGGTGATCGTCCAGCCCGCGCCCCGAACCGTGGACGCCTTCGTCGTCCTCGACTTCGGGGACCACGCGTACTTCTCCCGCGACCGCGCCGACACGGGTACCCACGACAAGCCCGTGGCGCCACCCAAGGACCCCACGACCCCGACTGAGGTCCCGTCAGCGCCGGAGGGCGGCGTTTCCAGCCGCCCCGATGGCTCGACGCCCCCGGACCGCGCCACCAGCCCGGGGGAGACCGCATCCACCGCGAGCTGCGCACCGGGGTCCGGCACGGCGGGCTGCCCATCCGTCTCGCCCCCGGCCGAGAGCCCCGCCGAGGGGAGCCCGCCGCCTGACGGACCCTCGACACGGAGCCCCTCGGCCGGCGTCACCGGGCAGCCGGAGACCCCGCCCGGCAGCGCGCCCCCGGTCGAGCCGCCACCCGGGCTGCCCGACATCCCCGACCAGCAGCCGGCCCCGGAGTCCCGTCCCGCGCCTGATTCCAGCTCCGCCCCCGCTGAAGGCTGATCGCCCGGGCGGGCGCTCCGCTCGCCGACCGGTGCACACAGCCGCGTGCGGAGTACAGCCCGGCTCCTCAGCCCGGGACGGGGCCTGTGCGGGCGGACAAGGGACTGCGGCCAGACGGGAGACAGGTCCTGAGCGGGCGCTACCTCGGCGGCTGCGTTGCCGGCCGCTCCTCGCCGAGAGCCGGACGGCGCGGGCGCATACGGGCTGCCAGCAGTGCCACATCGTCCCCGGCGTCGTTCGCCCAGCTCCCTGACCACCGCGTCGGCCAGGTCCTGCACCGGAGTGCGGCAGGGCACGCGCACCCGGGTCAGGGACTCGTCGATGTCCTCGCCGCGCCGCTCGACCAGCCCGTCCGTGTAGAGCAGCAGCGTGTCGTCGGCCGTGAGCGAGCGGGTGACCAGCTCATAGCCACCGAGGCCGGTACCGAGCGGGGGCCCGACGGGTACGTCGATCACCTCGGCGGTACCCGCGTCGGTGAACACCACGGGCGGGAGGTGACCCGCGCTGGAGAAGCTGGCGAGCCCGCGCGCCGGGTCGACCCGGACCAGCAGACAGGTCGCGGGGCGGGCACTGGTGTCGGCGATGGCGAGGTCGAGCTGGCGCAGCACCCGGTGCGGCGGCAGATCGGCGGCGGCGACATCGCGCAGCATCGCGCGGTACGTGTTCATCTCCACGGCCGCCTCGACGCCGTGGCCCATCACGTCTCCCATGACGAGCAGGGTCCGCCCGTAGTGGAGGCGCACCGTCTCGAACCAGTCGCCGCCCACCAGATTTCTGGTGCCGACCGGCAGGTAGCGGGTCGCGAGCTCGAGGTTGGGGTGCGGCTTGCCCGGTTCGGTCAGCAGCGCGCGCTGCAACTCGACCGTGGTCCGCTGCTCCGCCGCGTACTGTCTGGCGTGCGCGATGCCGACGGCCGCGAGCCTTACGGCGTGGCTGGCTATGAGGACGTCGTTGCGGCTGAATCCGGCGTGTGGACGGGCCAGCAGCGCGACTCCCATGACCTGGCCTTTCACGCTTTTCACGTCGCCCGCTTCGCCGGCATCGACCGCGCCGGTCCTGCTTCCCGTGCCGCCTGGTACGACGAGCGGCACCGCCAGCACAGAGGTGTCGCCGTCGGCCGCGCGCTCGGTGGTGGGCAGACCGGAAGCGACGGCGCGCGCGGCGACCGCGCCGGAGAGGCGGTCCTCCGCCCCGAACAGGTCCTTGGGCCCTGCGACCGCTGCCCTGTGCATCCCGGCCGGGACGGCAGGTCTGTGCGGCGCCCGCTGGCGGGCCGGAGCGGGAAAGACCTCCACCGCCGCCGCGTCCGCGAGCCTGGGGCTCAGGAACTCCGCCAACTCCCGGCAGGTGACCGACTCGTCGAGGGAGGTCCCGATCCGGTCGACGGCGTCATCGGCTGCCGCGAGGCGGGTCCGGGTCAGCCTCAGCTCTTCGTGCGGCCCGGGGTCGGAGGTCCCGGCCGCGTCATCGAGCCCCCGGGTTCCGGGGTCTTCGGCCTCGGACGTGCGGAGTCCGCGACGGCTCTGGGGCCAGTCACCGCGATCGGCTGCCACACGATCACCTCCTCCCCTCGCGGGGCGGTGACCCCAGCTTGCTCCACGGCTTCACCGCTCGCACCACCTGACGGAAACACGCTGATAAGTCCGTCCGGGGCATCAAGCGAGCCTCGAACGGGTGTCCATGATCCCATCCGGACCGGGCGATGGTCCTGCAGTCGGCACCCGGCGCCGACACGTTTGATCAGACCGTAATACGGTCCTCTTCGCCGTGGCCTCGCCGGGGACGCATCGAGGCCTCGACCGAGGGCTCGATACGGGAGAGCTGCGCCAGGAGGCCGTTCAGCCACACCTCGAGGTCGATGAGCATGGGCAGCGGACGGCCGTCCGTCGGCGCGGGGACCCGGGTGGTGTCCGTGGTGCGCGGCAGGGCGTCGCCGTCGTCGGCGGCGAGCTCGGCGAGATGGTCACTGGTCTCGCTCAACCGGGCCGCGGTGTCCCGCGCCCAGCTGGCCGCCTCGTACGGGACCTTCACCACCGGCAGATCGATCCTGGGCAGCCACAGGGTGCCGAGCAGCACGTGTTCCGTGGCGATCAGCACACCGTGCCAGTCGGCGTAGGGCCCCGAGGACTGCGGCGGCTCGCTGCGGTACTGGGCGTACGCGGTCTCCGCGAGCCGCAGCCGGTGCAGGGCGGGCAGCGTCGAAGGCGGCTCCTTCGAGCCGGGCGGACTTGCCAGGAGCGCCTCGACGGTGCCCGTGACCAGGGGGTGGAACGACTGCAGCAGGGCGGCCATGGTCCGGCGCACCTCACGTCTGGCACCGGCGGGCCAGGCGATCAGCCCGCACAGGAGTCCGACCGCGCTGCCCGTGAGGATGTCGACGATCCGTTCCTCGGCGAGCTGCCAGGACGTGGGTGCGATCTGGGCGAACGCACAGGCCACGACCAGGGTGAACAGTGCCTGTGCCCAGGCGATCCCGAGCAGCGGCCCCAGCGCGAAGGCGGCGAGCATGCCGGGCACGAGCGCCGCCGCGTACACCGCGGAGTGCTGGCCGAAGCCCACGAGGAGCGCCCCGGCCGCCACCGCGCCCACGAGGTTCCCGGCGAGCGCCTGACGGATCGCGGACCAGGTCTCCCCGGCGGTGGTCCGCCCCAGCGTCAGCACGGCGAGCAGCACCCAGAACCCGTGCGCCAGATCGAGCGATCCCGCCACCAGCCGTGCGGCGCCGAGGCCCAGGGCGATGCGCACCGCGTTCTGGAACATCACCGAGTGCAGGGTCATGTTCCCGAGCAGTCGCCGCGCCCACAGGCGCGGGGCGCTCATGTCCGCGTACCAGAACAGCTCCTGCGGCGGGATCGGACCTGTCTTGTGCCCCTCGAGACCCACCCGGATGGCGGTTTCCACGATCCGCGCCGACTCCGCGATCCCCAGTACCAGAGCCTGCCGCCGCAGCAGGGGCACGGACGGTACGCCGTCGGGTGGACCGATCGCCTGTCCGATCCGCAGCGACTGGAAATCGGTCATGGCGTCCTCGAGCACGCTGGGCAGCGCGGGTGGACGGTTCTCGCGCAGGGCCGTCGCGGTCGTGGTGCAGAGCCCGGCGACCCGGTTGAGCAGCGTGTCGCAGGAGGTGCGCGCGAGCTCCCTGGCGCTCGGGGACTGACCGCTGCCCGGTGCCCACGGGGTCCCTTCCCGCTCCGGTACCGGAGCGAGGCTCGTTTCGCCGTACCGGGCGAGCTGGTCGAGCAGGCGGCGTACCGCGTTGCCCCCTTGGGACATGCCCCGGTCCCTGCGCCAGGGCCCGGCGGGCCGCTCGGCGGGCGGCAGCCTGGAGAACCGCAGCTCCTGGCCCGTCGCGCGGAGCCGCTCGGGCGGGACCGACCCCGGCTCGCGGGCGGCCGTGGCCGCGAGGTCGAGCGCGTCCGCCAGCCGGGTCCGGTAAGTGGGCGGTGCGGGCGCGGGGAGCATGAAGATCTCGAAGGCGGCGAGCAGCAGTACGCCCACGGTCAGACCGGCCAGCCGGAGCAGGAGCGTGTCAGGGGCGTAGGGCGGGAAACAGGCCAGGATGTAGAAGAGCTGGAGTCCCGGGGCGGCACCGGCCGGGAGCGGGCCGGCCACCGCCGAGAAGGCCAGGCAGAAGCCGACGACCAGCATCCCCAGCACCGCGGCCCAGGTCCGTACCGCCAGCAGCGTGCCCAGGGTGACCAGCAGCAGCGCCACGGGCAGCGACTTGAGCATGACCACGGATCGCTGGCGCCCGGATCCCGGGATGGGGGAGAGACCGCCGAGGGCGATGGGCGCGAAGAGGGCGTACAGCGCCAGCTCGGGCTGGTGGAGCGCGTACAGGAAGACGTAGAAGCCGATGCTGGTGGCGGCGGTCACCCGGATCGCACGGTGCACGATCTCGGTCCGCTCCGCCTTGCTCTTGCCGGTCACTGCGGGGCCCCGCCGAAGGCCGCCGTCCTCGCGGCCGATGACGACTCAGCGCGCATGCGCATGTTCCTCTCAGCCGGCGGCGCCGTCCCGGGCGCCGGGACCGGGACGAATCCCATTGTGGGACGGGGCCGTCGCCCCCGCAGCCCGGCCGGTCGTCACGCGGCCGGAGTGCGCGCGGCCGGGCGAGCCCGGATCGCGGGGAGCGGGGGCCGGGGCGACCATGGTGCAGCAGGGGCGGGGCTCCGGGGGCCGAGGCAGGCGGTCAGGAGGTCAGGACGGTGTACTTGCTCGTCCCCGTGGTGTTCGCGCTCGCAGCGGCGCTCAGCAACGCCATCGCCACCGTGCTCCAGCGCAAGGCCGCGACGAGTGTGCCGAGCTCCCAGGGCTTCCGCGCGGGGCTGATGCTCGATCTGCTGCGGCGGCCCGTGTGGCTTTCCGGGATCATCGCCGTCATCGTCGCGGGCGTCTGCCAGGCACTGGCCCTCAACACCGGGCCGCTGACGGTGGTCCAGCCCCTTTTCGTGCTCGAACTGCCGCTCACACTGATCGTGGCCTCGCTGCTGATGCGCCGCCATCTCGCCCGCGGCGGCTGGATCGCCGTGGCCTGTGTGGTGGTGGGCCTGGGCGTGGCCCTTGCCGCGCTCGCGCCCACGGGCAACCGCACCCATGTACCGCTGGACCGCTGGCTGCCCGCCCTCATCGGGTGCGTGGGGGCGGTGATCGTGCTCTCCGCGGTGGCGCTGCGACGCCCGGAGGGCCGGGTGCGGGCGGCCTGTCTGGGGACCGCCACCGCCATCTGCTTCGCCCTGACTGCGGCCCTGATGAAGGAGGCCACCCACATCCTCGACGACCAGGGGGCCGTGGCGTTCTTCACCGCCTGGCAGACATACGGCTTCGCTGCGGCCGGGGCCGGGGCGCTCTTCCTGCTCCAGAACGCCATGCAGGCGGGCCCGTTGGTCGCCTCCCAGCCCGCGATCACCCTCGGCGACGCGATGGTGAGCCTGGCCCTCGGTGTCGTGGTCTACGAGGAGCACGTCCGCTCCGGCTGGTGGCTGCTGCCGCAGCTGCTCGGTTTCGCGCTGATCGGGCTGGGTGCCGTCACGCTCGCGCGGATCCCGCTCACCCAGTCCCTGGTGGCCCCTGACGAGACCGCCGGGGTACCCGCCCCGGCCGCACAGCCACCGCCGTGAGCGCCGCTTACGGAATTCACTGGTCGCCAAAGTTGACCAAAACAGTACAAAAAGCGTTTCATTGCAGGTGAAAGGGTCACGCCAGGCTTCCAAAGGAGGCAGCCCCATGACCACCCATCCGAGTATCGAACAACATCCCGACCTTGCCGAGATGCGCGCCCGCTTCGAGCGCGCGACCTCCACCCCCCGCGCCCAGGCGATAGAGACACTGGCCCTGCTCACGGGCCTCTACCTCGCCGCATCGCCGTGGATAGCGGGCTTCAACGGCCTTACCACGCTGGCCGTGACCAACCTGATCACCGGCGTCGCCTATGTCCTGTGCATGAGCGGTGTCGGCTCGGCCTACGAGCGGACGCACGCCATGGCCTGGTGCGCCATCGTGATCGGGGCATGGACGATCATCAGCCCATGGGTCGTCGCCGGAGGCGTCGCCACCACGGGCACGATCGTCAACAACGTCATCGTCGGCGTCCTGGCACTCTGCCTCGGCCTGGCCATGGCCGCCATGAGCGGCGGCGGGGCGACCGGCGCCCGCCGCTCCGGTCTGGGATCGATGCGCTGACGCACCGCCCCTCCTGCTGGCTCAGCTCCGGCTGAACAGCGCTGACACAAGACCTCTTGGGCCGCGGTCCGTCCCCTGGCCCGCGGTCCAAGAGCCCGTCAGCCCGGCCCTCCGGCCGGCTTCGTCACTCCCGCACGTGCGCGATCAGCAGCGCCACGTCGTCCTGGCCAGACCCGGCACGCAGCGACTCGAGCAGCCGGTCGCAGGTCTCCTCAAGGCCCATGCGTGGCCCGTCGAGCAGCCCGAGCAGCACCCCGAGCCGGACGTCGATGTCCTCGTCGCGGGTCTCCACCAGTCCGTCCGTGTAGAGCACGAGCCGGTCTCCCGGGGCGACATCCACGGTGACGGCGCGGAACGGGACCCCGCCCACGCCAAGCGGTGCGCCGGTGGGCAGTTCGAGCAGCTGCGGCGGGCCTTCGGGCCGTACCAGCACCGGGGGCAGGTGCCCCGCGGTCGCGATGGTGCAGTGCCCCTGGTGCGGGTCGTAGAGCGCGTAGAGACACGTGGCGATGTACGACCCGAGCCCGATGGTGATGTCGTCGAGATGCCGCAGCACCTGCGCCGGGTCGAGATCGAGGGCCGACAGGGTGCGGGTGGCCGTGCGCAACTGACCCATCGCGGTGGCGGCGTTGATCCCGCTGCCCATCACGTCCCCCACCACCAGCGCGGTCCGGTCACCGCTGAGCGGCAGGATGTCGTACCAGTCGCCGCCGACCTCGCCCGCGGCACCAGCGGGCTGGTAGCGCGAGGCGACCTCCAGCCCGGTCACCGGTGGTGGCTGCTGGGGCAGCAGGCTGCGCTGGAGCGTCAGCGCGGTGTTGCGCTGCTGCTGGTACCAGCGTGCGTTGTCGATGCACACCGCCGCCCGGGCGGCCAGCTCGGAGGCGAGCAGGACATCGTCCGAGTCGAACGGCACCTGGTTGCGGAACCTCTTGAGGTCGAGCGCCCCGAGCACCTCACCCCGGGCGATCAACGGCACCGCCAGGTACGAGTGCACTCCCGCCTCGGCGAGCAGCACGGCCGCATCCGCATCGCGCGCGATGCTGATCAGGTCGTCCTCGCCCACGTGGGGGATGACCACCGGGGTGCCCGTCCGCACACACCTCGTCACCAGGCGCGCGGCGTCGTACCGGGCCAGTTCACCGGGCTGGTCGGCTGCCTGGAGCGCGGGGGTGGGCTCCGCCGCGGTGACGGCGAGTGCGCGTATCACCGCCCGGCCACCTGCCGGAATCTCCTCACGGCGGCCCTCGACGGCTGAGTCCAGGACATCCACGGCCGCTATGTCGGCGAGCTCCGGAACCGCGACATCGGCCAGTTCCCGTGCGGTCTGCCGGAGATCCAGAGTGGTACCGATACATACCGCGGCGTCGGCCACCATCGTCAGCCGCCGTCTGGCGCGCTCGGCGACCTTGGCGGCGTGGTGCCGGTCCGTGACGTCCACGACCGAAGCGGCCAGGCCGAGGATCCGCCCTCCGGGGTCCTCCAGCCGGTACAGGGAGACCGACCAGGCCCGCTCGGTGCCGGGCTCGGCCGGCGTACGCCCGACGACCTGCCGGTCCAGTACCGGCGTACCGGTGTCCAGGACCTTGCGCATCGAGATCTCGATGGTGCCGTCGTCCCGGAACGGCAGGGTTTCGTCGGCCGGGCGGCCGATCTGCTCTGCGGCGGGGATGCCGTTGATCCGCTCCAGCGCGGTGTTGGCGGCGACATAGCGCAGGTCGGCGTCCAGCACGGCGAGCCCGATGGGGGACTGGTCCACCAGCCGCACGGACAGCGCGAGGTCCCGTTCGACACGGCGCAGGGTCGACTGCTCGGTGGCCAGGCCGAGGGCGTAGTAGCCGCCGTGCACGTCCTGGAGGCGCATGTTGCGCATCTCCAGATACCGGATGCCGCCGTCCTTGTGCCGTATCGGGAAGACCCCCGCCCAGCTCTCACCACTGCCCATGACCTGGGCGAACAGATGCACCACGAGGTCGACGTGCTCATCGGAGACCAGCAGCCGGGCGGCGTACTGGCCCAGTGCCTCCTCCGGGGCGTAGCCCAGCAGGTGTTCGGCCTGCGGGCTCCACAGGGCGATCCGGCCTTCGTCGTCGAGCACGATCGCCGCCATCCGCAGTACGTCCAGCAGGCCCCCGGGCGGGGCAGGGCCGAACTCCACCTGGCCGACCGGAGCCGGGCCGTCGGAGTACGCGTCCGTGCCACCCATGCCAAGCAGCTCCTCCCGCCGTCACGGCGTCCTCGTACTGTCCCCTGGCCGCGCGCGTTCCATATTCCCCCCGCGACCATGGACACGCACCCCCCGCGGGCGGATCGGGACAGGGCCGTGATCCTGGGAGAATTCCCCTGATCGGCCCCCGCATGCGTCCCGATCGCCCCACGTGCCCATCGCGACGCCCCTCGTGACCCGTCGCTCGCGCCCGATCACCTTCAGCCGCCTGCCCCAGGCCAGGGCCGGGAGCGCTATGTTGAGCACGAATGGGACAAGAAGGAGGCACAGGGTGCCATCAGGGCAGCAGCAGGCGCGGGCACAGGCCTCCGCGATCACACCGGGACGCCAGACCCCGGACGCGGAACTCTCGCCGGCGGACAAGGTCCGTGCGCTGTTCGGCGGTCACCGCCTGTCTCCGGGGCAGCGTCGTATCGCGCAGTACATCACCGACCATCTGACCGAGGCCGCTTTCCTGTCCATCACGGATCTGGCCGAGCGCGTGGGCGTGAGCCAGCCCTCGGTCACCCGCTTCGCGTCCTCGCTGGGCTTCAGCGGCTATCCCGCGCTCCGTGAGGCCCTCCAGCCCATCGCCCTGAGTGCCGTGGCCGGCGCCCAGGACACGGGCGAGGAACACCGCAGCAATGAGCTCCAGGCGGCCGTGGACGCCGAGATCGCCAATCTTGAGAGCCTGCGCCGCGTCCTCGCCGACACCGACCAGGTGCTGGCGCTGGGGCGCGCACTGGCCCATTCGGTCCCCTTGACGATCCTGGGGCTGCGTATCTCCGCCTCTCTCGCCGAGTACTTCGCGTACGCCGCCAGGCGCATCCACCCTGATGTGCGCCTGGTCTCGCGTGGCGGCAGCGTGGCCTTCGACGCGCTGCTCCAGTCCCGGGAGGCGGGCGGCACCTGGGTGCTCGCCTTCGCCATGCCGAGGCATGCGAAGGAGACCCTTGCGGCGGTGCGGGCGGCCCGCCGGACGGGGCTGCGTACCGCCCTGATCACCGATCTCACGCTGGGGCCGCTGGTCGACGAGGCCGATGTGACCCTCACCGCGGCGACTGGATCACGCCTTGTTTTCGATTCGTACGCGGCGCCGGGTGTGCTGTCCGCGGCCGTGCTCCAGGCCATGGCGGACGCCGACCCCGAGCGCACGCAAACGCGGCTTGAGCAGTACGAGCAGGCGGCGGAGCAGCACGACTTCTTCCTCGAGTACTGACCGGTCGGGACGTGCCGGGGCATGGGTGTTTTCAGCCACCGAGCAGCATGAAATTTTTCATACGCTTGCTTACTTGGCAGTATATTTATTTACTGTCCTTGGCACCCCGGACGGCACTCCTCCTCGTCGGACCCACGGTGTTCTGTTTCGGGTACTCCGCTCCCCTCGGAGTGCCCCGACCCGGTGGCCCCGGTCAACCCCTGGGCCGGGCCGCCGGGCCGTACAGCTCGCGGCATCCCCTCTATGACACGCTGAGGCGGTGAGCCGCCCCCGGCGGGAAACCGGGCTACGGTCCCGAGGTGAAGACTCGCCCCGGTCGTCCCTGCCCCCTCGGCGCCACCTATGACGGCACCGGCACCAACTTCGCCCTGTTCTCGGAAGTGGCCGAGAAGGTCGAGCTCTGTCTCATCGACGACGATGGCGCCGAAGAGGAACGTGTCGCACTGACCGAAGTCGACGGCTTCGTCTGGCACGCCTACCTGCCGCGCGTGGAGCCGGGCCGGCGCTACGGCTTCCGGGTGTACGGGCCCTTCCGCCCCGCCGACGGCCACCGCTGCAATCCCGCCAAGCTCCTCCTCGATCCCTACGCCAAGGCCGTCGACGGCCAGATCGACGGGCATCCCTCGCTGTCCGGCCACCGGCACGACCGCCCCGACGAGCCCGACAGCAGCGACAACCTCGGCCACACCCCGCTGTCCGTGGTCACCAATGCCTTCTTCGACTGGGGCAACGACCGCCCGCCCAGCCGTCCGTACCACGAGTCCGTCATCTACGAGGCCCACGTCAAGGGCCTCACCCGGACCCACCCCGAACTGCCCGAAGCCATCCGCGGTACCTACGCGGGAATCGGGCACCCGGCGGTCATCGAGCACCTCACCGGCTTGGGCGTGACGGCGATCGAGCTGATGCCGGTGCACCAGTTCGTCCAGGACGGCCACCTGCGGCAGCGCGGACTGTCCAACTACTGGGGCTACAACACCATCGGCTTCTTCGCCCCGCACAACGCCTACGCCTCCACCGGCAGCCGCGGCCAGCAGGTGACCGAGTTCAAGAGCATGGTCAAAGCCCTCCACGAGGCCGGAATCGAGGTCATCCTCGACGTCGTCTACAACCACACAGCCGAAGGCAACGACCGGGGTCCGACGCTGTCCTTCAAGGGCATCGACAACACCGCCTACTACCGGCTGGTGGACGGCGACCGCCGCCACTACTACGACACCACCGGCACCGGCAACAGCCTGCTGATGCGGCACCCCAACGTCCTGCAGCTCATCATGGACTCGCTGCGCTACTGGGTCACCGAGATGCACGTGGACGGCTTCCGCTTCGACCTCGCGGCCACCCTCGCCCGCCAGTTCCACGAGGTCGACCGGCTCTCCGCCTTCTTCGACCTGGTCCAGCAGGATCCGGTGATCAGCAGGGTGAAGCTGATCGCCGAGCCGTGGGACCTCGGCGAGGGCGGCTACCAGGTGGGCAACTTCCCACCGCTGTGGTCGGAATGGAACGGGCGCTACCGCGACACGGTCAGGGACTTCTGGCGCGGCGAGCCGTCATCCCTCGCCGAGTTCGCCTCCCGGCTGACGGGCTCGGCCGACCTCTACCAGGACGGACGCCGCAGACCCCGGGCGAGCGTCAACTTCGTCACCGCGCACGACGGTTTCACCCTGCGCGACCTGGTCTCCTACGACGAGAAGCACAACGAAGCCAACGGCGAGGACGGCAACGACGGCGAAAGCCACAACCGTTCATGGAACTGCGGCGCCGAAGGCCCCACCGACGACGTGTCCGTACGCGAACTGCGGGCACGGCAGCAGCGCAATCTGCTGACCACCCTGCTGGTCTCCCAGGGCGTGCCGATGCTGGCCCACGGCGATGAACTGGGCCGCAGCCAGCAGGGCAACAACAACGCCTACTGCCAGGACAGCCCGCTGTCGTGGGTCGACTGGGAGCTGGACGGGGAGCGGCGGGAACTGCTGCGCTTCACCCAGCGCCTGCTGCGGCTGCGAGCCGCCCACCCCGTCCTGCGCCGGCGGCGCTATTTCCACGGCGGGAACGACGGCAACGGCATCGCCGACCTGCTGTGGCTGCGCCCGGACGGCGAGGAGATGCGGGAGGAGGACTGGGCGCGGCCGGACTCCCGTGCCGTGGGGGTGTTCCTCAACGGCGACGCCATCACGGAGCCGGACGCCTTCGGCGAGCCGGTGACCGACGACACCTTCCTCATCCTGCTGAACAGCCATCACGAGCCGGTCGACTTCCGGGTGCCGGACCACACGCACGGCGAGAGCTGGTCCGTCGAGGTGGACACCGGGGCACCGGCCGGCGACACCGACGAGACGGAGATCAAGGCCGGCGCCCGGGTCACGGTCGAGGCACGCAGCACACTCGTCCTGCTGCGTACCCGGTCCGGAGCGTTCCGCCGGTCCGGCGTCGCCGACCCGGGCGCGTGACCCTCCCCTACCGGGGGCCCTCCGGCTCGGACAGAGCCTAAGGGGCCGTGTCCGGCCTGGTGCCCGACGCTGCGGCGGTCTGACCGGAAAGAGCCCCCGGCGAAGCGGCGAGCGCCTCGACCAGCCAGCAGTGTGTGAGCCCCAGATTGGGCCCCGCATTCCCGGACAGTGTGGCGACATGCTGCCAGTAGCGCTGGAACAGCGGGATCGTGCTGTGCAGTTGGGCTCCCATGAAGGCCCGGAAGCCCGGTGTGTCCTCCTCGTACCGGGACCGGGCACACGCACCCGAGAAGTGGTCGAGCGCCGCACCGGCCTGGGGCGGCACCCCCTCGGTGACCAGCGAGTCGGCCAGCTCGGACGCGTCGAGCAACTCCGCGTACAGCGAGGCCTTGTCGCGGACGTTCGGGCACTCCCAGTACAGCGGGAACTGCGGGTGCGCGGTCAGTGAGTGCAGTTCGGCGTAGGCGAGCACGGCCTCCGCGGTCGGGTCGGCGGGCGGATCCGGCACGGCCTGCGCGGTGATGGTGTCGACCAGCCGGGCAGGTATGGACGACGGGATCGTCCGCTCCCAGGAGCGGATGAGGTGGTCATGCGCCTCGGGTAGCTGCTGTACCCGGGCCAGCACCTCAAGGCGTCTCAGTCGCTCGGATCCTGAGCAGTCGTCAAGCGCCTTCAGCGTGGCCTCACGCCAGCGCAGCTCTGTCAACCTCCTCTGAACGAGGTTGAGTTCGTCCGTCACCAGGTCGCTGATGCTGCGCTCGCCGGTGGCCACCTCGGCGACGGTGGCGATCGGTGTGTCCAGGGCGCGCAGCCGCTGAACCAGCCGCAGTTGTTCGAGCGCCTCCGGCGCGTAGCGGCGATGGCCGCCGCTGCTGCGCTCCCCCATGGGCAGCAGCCCGATGTCGGAGTAGTACCGGATCGTCTTCACCGAAAGACCGGTGTGACGTGCCAACTCCCCGATGGACCATGTGATTCGCTTCACAACCCCTTGAACCTCCAGTGCACGGGAGGTTTTAGCGTACGGAGTGCCAGGCCGCACCACCTCCGCGGCCCGGCAGAACCGGCTGACGAACGGGGGCTTGGTCCAGCCGGTGCACGGGGGAGGGGGTGGCTCGGGCGCCACGCGAGTGGACTGCCCGAGCCGCCACCACGAACTTCCCCGCAGCTGCCAGCAGTTACGCGGTGCGATGCGCTTTCACCTGCGTCCACCGGGGCGGAAGGTCACCGGCAGGGTCTGGGGTCCGCGCAGCCCACCGGGCCGCCAGCGCAGCTCGCCGGGCGGAACCGCCAGGGCGAGGCCGGGGAGCCGGCGCAGCACCGTGCCGATGGCGATCTGGCCCTCGAGGCGGGCGAGCGGCGCACCCAGGCAGTAGTGGATGCCGTGCCCGAAGGCGAGATGGGTGTTGTCGCGCCGGGTGATGTCCAGCCGGTCCGGTTCGGGGAACCGCCCGGGATCGCGGTCGGCGATGGCCGACGCGATCACCACGGTCGCGCCGCGCGGGACGCTCACACCTCCGATGACGACGTCCTCGCGCGCGAACCGAGCGATGCCGGGGTTCACCGGACCGTCGTAGCGCAGGAACTCCTCGATCGCGCCCGGCAGCAGCTCGGGGTCCTCTCGCAGCAGTGCGAGCTGGTCGGGGTTGGCGAGGAGCGCGGCCACCCCGCTGCCGATCAGATTGACGGTGGTGATGTATCCGGCGGCCAGCAGCAGGAACGACATGGCGATCAGCTCGTCCTCGTTCAGCCGCTGCTCCTCGTCCCGGGCGGTGATCAGCGCACTGAGCAGGTCGTCTCCGGGTCGTGCCCGCTTGGACTCCATGAGTTTGGCGAGATACGCGTGCATCTGCTGCCATGCCCCGTCCACCACGGCCGGATCGGGCATCTCGGCCCTGCGCAGGATCATGTCGTCGGTCCAGCGCTGGAAGTCATGCCGGTCGGATACGGGCACCCCGAGCAGTTCACTGATCACCGTGACCGGGAGGGGCAGGGCGAAATCCGCGACCAGGTCGGCATGGCCGGCCGGGGCGATGCCGTCGATCAACCGGTCGGTGAGCTCCTGGACCCGGGGCCGTAGCTCGGCCACCCGACGCGCGGTGAATGCCTTGGACACCAGCCTGCGCAGCCGGGTGTGGTCGGGCGGGTCGCTGCGGAGCATGTTGCTCAGCATGGACTCCCGTTCGGTGGACGGAAGTTGCTCCATCAGGCGGGGGTCGGATGCATCGCGTACGTCACTGCTCAGCCTCGGGTCCGACAGGGCCGCGAGTCCGTCCTCGTACCGCGTGACCAGCCAGGCCTCCACGCCACCCGCGATGACGGCGCGGCGCACCGGGCCGTCCTCTCGCAGCTCGCGGTAGAGCGGGAAGGGGTCGGCGACGAAGGCCGGATCGGCGTAGGGCAGAAGGACGGGCTGCTGGCTCATCGGTGCCTCCTGATGGGTATGGACTTTCAGAATATTCCGAATGTCCGGAATGGTCCATGAGGGGCAGGTGGCTCCCGGGGTATATGTGCCAGTGCGGGCTGATACCGGCTCGCACCGGAGAGACCGTACGAAGACCGCGTCGACCGGGAAGAAGCCGACAGGAACGGGGACGGTGGCCATGGAGCGGACCACATGCTGTGTCGTGGGCGGCGGTCCCGCCGGGATGGTCCTCGCCCTTCTGCTGGCCAGAGCGGGAGTGCAGGTCACGGTGCTGGAGAAGCACGGCGACTTCCTGCGCGACTTCCGAGGCGACACCGTGCACCCGTCCACACTGGCCCTGCTGGACGACCTCGGACTCGCCGAGCGGTTCGCCCGGCTGCCGCAGCGCCGGGTGTCCACGGTCCAGCTACCGCTCGGACCCGGGGGTTCGCTGGTCACCGTGGGTGACATCGGCGCGCTACCGGGCGCGTACAACTACATCGCGATGGTCCCGCAATGGGACCTCCTCGACCTGCTGGTGGACGAGGCCGGGCGTGAAGCCTGCTTCTCCCTGCGGATGAGCACCGCGGCCACCGCGTTTCTCCAGGAAAACGGCCGGATCACCGGGGTGCGCTACCGCACCGCGGACGGCCGCACCGGCGAGCTGCGTGCCACGCTCACCGTCGCCTGCGACGGCCGGGGCTCGCTGGCCCGGTCACTCCCAGAACTGGGGCTGCGGCGCTTCACCTGTCCGATGGACGCCTGGTGGTTCCGTCTGCCCCGACGCGAAGACGACCCGCACGGACTGGTGGGCGGCGCCGGAGACCGGTTCCTGTGCGCCCTGATCGACCGCGGTGACTACTGGCAGTGCGCCGGGCTGATCCCCAAGGGCACCGACGCCCCGCGCCGCGCCGCGGGTCTCGATCGCTTCATGGCCGAGTTCGCCGCGGCCGTGCCCTGGCTCGCCGACCGCGTGGACACGCTGAAGTCCTGGGACGAGGTGAAGCTGCTCGACGTACGACTCGACCGGCTGCGGCGCTGGCACCGCCCTGGCCTGCTCTGCATCGGGGACGCGGCACACGCGATGTCACCGGTCTTCGGCATCGGGATCAACCTTGCAGTCGAGGACGCCGTCGCCGCCGCACGCCATCTCGTGGACCCGCTGCGCGCAGGCGCGGTCGGCCTCCGGGACGTGCGGGCCGTCCAGCGCCGCCGATGGCCGACCACGGCCCTGACCCAGGACCTCCAGCGGCTCGCCCACGGCCGGGTGATCGAACCGGTGCTGGCGGGACGCCCGCCCCTCGGCGGCGCCACGGCCGCCAAGCACGCGACGGAGCTGATCACCACCTCCCGCTGGCTGAACAGGGTCCCGGCGTACTTCCTCGCCTACGGGGCGCTGCGGGAGCGTCCGCCAGCAGAGTCGGTGCGCCGCGCCTGAGCGTGCTGCGCTCAGGCCTCGGCGCGGTCGGTGACGGGTGCGCTGCTGCGGTCGCCGAGGAACTCGTACCAGCGGTGCTGGACGCACGGGTACTTGACATCGGCCTCGACCAGATCCAGGAAGGAGTCCACCGTGGCCCCCAGCCGCTCCTGGAGCTCGCCGTCGGTCAGCTCGCCCTCCTCGGTGAAGGCCTGGTGGGCGGCGGCGAGACTGAACATGCCCGGGTAGACACGAGCTCCGAGGTGCTCAAGCGGCACACGCAGCGCCCACAGGCCCCGATTGCCGCCCACCATCGAGGGGGACGCCGAGAGCAACAGCGTCTGCTTGTCCTTGAACGGCTGCGGCCGGAAGCGGGAGACCCAGTCCACGGCGTTCTTCACCGTGCCAGGCACCGAGGCGTTGTACTCGGGCGAGGAGATGACGAGGGCGTGTGCCGCCTCGATACGGTCGCGCAGCGCCAGGGACCCCGGGGGCGGACCCGAGGCCTCCTCGTCGTCCCCGTCGTACGTGGGGACGCCGAACTCGCGCAGCCCGGCGAGGTCGACCGTGGCGCCGGCCTGCCCGATGATCCGGGCGACCAGCCCGGCCAGCAGCTCGTTGACGGAGCCGGTACGGGAAGATCCGGACAGCACGAACACGCGAAGTCCCGCGCGGCCGACGGGTGGTGCGGACGGGACTCCCCGGTCGCCCGGCGTGGGATGGGTGGGGGCGGAATCGGTCATGGTCGGATCACGCCTTTCTGTCTATGACTCCAGGCTCCCTCGTCTCCCCGCTCCGATCACCTTGGGGCGCCGGGTGGCCGGTCCGGTGGAACCGGCCTATCATGCCCGCCCTGGTGACGAGGTCGACGTCGTTCACCAAGGCCCCTGCCCGGCCCTGGCCTCGCCCGGGTCGTCCGGCCACGGCGGCACGGTCGCCGCCACCACGCACAGCCCTTCCGGGCCGCCTCTGAACTGAAACGCCGTGCCCAGCGGAATGGTCAGACAGACGCCCGGGACCAGCGCGGTGATCTCCTCATGGCCGTCCTGCCGGCGCCACATCTCGCCGCTTCCCGAGACGACGTACCAGATCTCCTGGACGCTGGCGTGTGACACCGCCCGCGACACCTGCTCCGGCGCCAGCGAGAACTGCGCGAAGCTCGCGGCCCCCGGCAGCACGCAGAGCGGTCGCACCGCCGCACCGTCCGGAGCGGTGACTTGCGGTACCCCGTCAACTGCCGCTGTGAGAAAGCGCGTCACCGTGACTCCCTTGTCCTGGACGGCCTGGCTGCCGGACGCCATCGTGCCGCAGGACAAGCCCCGGCAGGGCCGGACACCACCGAGCAGTACGACGGCGAGCCCGGCCGCGGCCACCGGAAGTGCCCGCGGACCCGTGGCGGCGATCAGGGACGCCACCGGGTGCCCGGGCCGGGCGGCCCGGCGCCTAGCGGCGTACCTCATGACAGCGGCGTACCTCATGACGCGGAACGGGGTGTCCCACCGAGGGCACCTCAGCCGAGCGGTTGCCCGTGTCCCACGTGACCGCTCACCGCGTCCACGGTCATCACCATCGAATCACTCGCCGCTGCCGCCTGTACCTTCACCAGCCACAGCGCGCGCCATTCCCCGTCCACCCGGTACACCCTGCACGTCTGCGCCACCACCGTGTCCGCGCTTCCCCGCAGCTTCTCGGCGACCTTCGCCTCGGCCGCTCCCCGCGTCACTTTCATCTCCCCCAGGCCGTCCACATGATCCGGCCCGTTGTTCACCACCAGCTGTGTCACCCGGCCGGCCCGGTTGATCCGGACGTCCAGGGCCCGCGGCATCAGCACGCCGTCCTCGGCCCACCGCCACGATGTGATCCACCCCTGCTCCGCCGATTCACCTACCGCGGTGGTCTCCACCTGCGTAACCCCCCGGGCCGACCACGGATAGTGCTGCGCCGCATAGGCCTTCGCCAGACGCCCTGCCTCTCCCTGCGTCAGCGGTGTCACTTCGGGGGCGCTCACGGGAAAGGCAGTGGGCCCGGTGATGCTCGACTCGTCCAACTCCGCTGTGAACACCTGCTTGTCGGGCCATGTCAGCATCGCCGTCACCGGCTCGGCAAAGGTGATATGAAGCCACGCTCCGTAGCCCTCCATGCCGGGCGCATGCTGCACCGCCGAGATCCGGTACCGGTCGCCGAAGGCTTCCCGTACGGCTTGCTCGGCCGCCGCACGCTCGCCGCTGAGAGCCATACGCAGTTCCGTACCATCCATCACCTGCGGGCGGATGAAGAGGGCGAACGCACTGCCGCACACCAGCAGGACTCCCACCGCCGCCATCCCGGCATGGCGCGCCCCGGCTCTCCAGGCCACACGGACACCCCGGACCCGGCCGAGCACCGCCGCGAATCCGACGCCCAGGAGTGTGCCGAGGGTGTTCATCTGCACGTCGCCGCTGTCGCAAGCACCGCCCATCCAGCCGGACAGGCTCTGGCCGACCTCGATCACCAAAGACGCTCCGGCGCCGGCCACGGCCACCGGCACCGGCCGACGCGTGGCCAGCACGCCGAAGAACGCGAACGGAACGAACAGGACAGCGTTCAGCACGCCCTGATCGGTGACCATCGGTTCCAGCAACTGCTTGTTGATGGTGCACCAGCGGGCTGAGGCTCCCGTTTGTCTGCCGGGAAAGAAGAGCGTGGCACCCAGCACCGGCACCGCGGACGCCGCCGTCAGCCCCCACCACGGCCCTCGTGCCCCTCTGCGGCGCGCGAGGACCAAGGCTGCCGCCCCGGCCAGCGCGGTGGCGGCGGTGAGTACGAGCAGAAACGTTAACTGGTCGTGCAGAACAGCGTGAAGCATCCGGAAAGGTCCTCTTCAGACAACGGGACGGCGCACCGGGATCCATGTCATCCCGGGGGGCGCGCACGGCTCACGGTGGTGTCAGCTCAGAAGTGTGTCGGCGAGGTCTGACAGGTCGATCCACCATTGATCGTCATCACGCAAAGGAGGGGCTCGCAGGTTGCGACGCTGACCCTCGCCCTTGGGAGCCCTGGGCGACTTCGTACATCCGACGCCGCGGGCCGCTGCTCACAGCCCGCCCGGACCGGACCTCGCCGCTCGCCATTCGGGCGCCAGTAGCGACCAGATCTCTCGTCGTGCCGCTGGCCCTGGTGCGGGTAACTCTCCCGCAGGACACCGTCCTTGGTCATCCCGAGCCTGCGGGCCACCGCGATGCTGGGCGTGTTCTCCGTCGAGACCCACCACATGCGACTGGAGGAGGCCCGGCTCGACTCCAGGTCCTTCGCGACGTCCGGAATCCGTTGTGCTGCCCGATGAACTCCCGTCCCCGGTCGACATGGGCCAGGAACTCCTCGGCCTGCCACGGTTCGAGCGGACGCAGCTCGGCGCCGTCGTCGCCCAGGGACACGGAGTAGACCGTCACGCCTCCTCGGCGCCGCCGAAGCGGGCGCGGTAGGACTCCAGGTCCTCCTCCGTGATCTTCGCGAACAGCACCGCCGGGACGGTGAACGCCGTTCCGGCCGGGACACCGGCCAGGGCCCTGGCCTGCTCGGGGCTCACCCAGGTCGCGGTGTCGTTCTCCAGCGCGAAGGCTCCGCGCATGGCGGCGGCCGTGGCGGGGATGAAGGGCTCGGAGACCACCGCGTACAGGTGGATCAGGTTCATCGCCGCACGCAGCGTCAGCGCGGCGCCGTCCGGGTCGGTCTTGATCTCCAGCCAGGGGGCCTTCTCCTCCAAGTAGGAGTTGCCCGCGGACCACAGGGCACGCAGCGCCGTGGCGGCCTTGCGGAACTGGAGGGCCTCCAGCTGCTCCTCGTACTCGGCGAGCAGCCGGGCGATCTCCTCACCGAGCCTGGCCTCTGCCTCACCGGCGTCGTGCCCGGCCGGCACCTCGTCACCGAACCGCTTGCGCGAGAAGGACAGCACGCGGTTGACGAAGTTGCCGAGGGTGTCGGCGAGATCCTTGTTCACCGTGGCGGTGAAGTGCTCCCAGGTGAAGGAGGAGTCGTCGGACTCGGGGGCGTTGGCGATCAGGAAGTAGCGCCAGTAGTCAGCGGGGAGGATCTCGAGGGCCGCGTCCGTGAAGACACCGCGTCGCTGCGAGGTGGAGAACTTGCCGCCGTAGTACGTCAGCCAGTTGAAGCCCTTGACGACGTCGACCTTCTTCCACGGCTCGCGTACACCGAGCTCGGTGGCCGGGAACATCACCGTGTGGAAGGGGACGTTGTCCTTCGCCATGAACTGGGTGTAGCGGACGGTGTCGTCGGCCTCGTACCACCATGACTTCCAGTCGCGGACATCGCCGCCCTGCGCGGAGTCGGCCCACTCCCGCGTCGCGCCGATGTACTCGATCGGCGCGTCGAACCAGACGTAGAAGACCTTGCCCTCGGCGGCCAGTTCAGGCCAGGTGTCGGCCGGTACCGGGACACCCCAGTCCAGGTCACGGGTGATCGCGCGGTCGTGCAGGCCCTCGGTCAGCCACTTGCGGGCGATGGACGAGGAAAGCTGCGGCCACTGCGCCTCGTGCCGGGCCACCCACTCCTCGACCTCGTGCTGGAGCTTGGACTGGAGCAGGAAGAGGTGCTTGGTCTCACGCACCTCCAGCTCCGTGGAGCCGCTGATCGCGGAGCGCGGGTCGATCAGGTCCGTCGGGTCCAGGACCCTGGTGCAGTTCTCGCACTGGTCGCCGCGCGCCTTGTCGTAACCGCAGTGCGGGCAGGTGCCCTCGACATAGCGGTCGGGCAGGAAGCGCCCGTCGACGGGGGAGTAGACCTGGCGGATCGCGCGCTCCTCGATGAACCCGTTCTCGTGGAGCTTGCGCGCGAAGTGCTGGGTGATCTCCCTGTTCTGCTGCGAGGAACTGCGCCCGAAGTAGTCGAAGGCCAGCTCGAAGCCGTCGTACACGGCCTTCTGCGCGTCATGCGCCTGGGCGCAGAACTCGTCCACGGAGAGCCCTGCCGCCTTGGCGGCGAGCTCGGCCGGGGTGCCGTGCTCGTCGGTGGCGCAGATGTAGAGGACGTCGTGACCACGCTGGCGGAGGTAGCGGGAGTAGACATCCGCCGGAAGCATCGACCCGACCATGTTGCCCAGGTGCTTGATCCCGTTGATATAGGGAAGCGCGCTGGTGATCAGGTGTCGAGCCATCCTCGGATGCTCCATTTCGTGGCGTTGTGCGAATTCCTGTCACGCTGGGTGACGGGAGGGGGTGGGTGGACCGCCGTCATCGTATCGAACCGGGGGTGCGCCCTTCCTGCGGGTTTCCCGCGCTCACGAGGGTTCGGCGGCAGGGGCGGAGGCCGGCTTCGGCAGCGTGGCCGGAGCCGGAGCCGGGACTGAGGTCGGCTTAGGCGCCGGGGCGGTTGCCGCTGCCGGGACCGGCGCGTACTGGGCGGCCTGGGTGTGGAACATCGCCGCGTAGCGGCCGTCCGCCGCGATCAGCTCCTCGTGGCTGCCGGACTCGACCAGGCGCCCCTGGCTGAGGACGTGGATGCTGTCCGCATAGCGCACACCGGACATGCGATGCGTGACGAGGACGACGGCGCGGTGCCGCCCGGCGAGCCGGCGGATGCGGTCGAACGCCTCGATCTCCGCCTCGGGGTCCAGTGCCGAGGTGGGCTCGTCCACGATCAGGATGCTGTCGGCCGGGCTGGTCGACGCCCGCCAGTGGGTACGGGCCAGACCGATCTTCTGCCACTCACCGCCCGAGATCTCGGAAGCCCCCCGGAACATCCGGGCCAGCAGGGTCGCGAGTCCCTGCGGCAGCTTGGCGATGACCGGGCCCGCCCCGGCGTGGTCGGCGGAGGGCTCGAGCTCCTCCTGGGAAGCGACCCGGTGCGGCCGCCCGATCCGGATGTTCATCGCGGCGGTCATCGGCCACCGCTGGAAGTCCTGGGTGAGCAGGGCAACTCGCTCGAACACCTGGGACCGGTCCAGTCCGTTCAGCTCCTCGCCACCCCAGCGGACACTGCCTCCCTGGGGCAGCAGCAGCCCGGCGAGCACCTTCATCAGGGTGCTCTTTCCGGAGCCGTTCTCGCCGACCACCGCGATCACGGAGCCCATCGGTACGGTCAGCGACACCTCGTCCAGCGCGGGTTCGAGCCGGTCGGGGTAGTGGTAGCTGACCTTGTCCAGCGTCACCTCGCCGACCCTGACCGGCACGTCGGCACCGTCCCGGGGGATGGTGTGCCGGGCCGCCTCGCTGAGGAACCGGTCGTGGTCCTGGACGTACAGCGACTCCTCGTGCATCTGGTTGACGTTCATCACCAGCGCCCCGAGACTCGCCGAGCCCGACCTGACCGCGATCACCGCCGTGCCGGCGACGGCGAGCTCCATATGACCGGCGAGGATCAGCCAGGCCATCACCCCGTACGTGAAGGCCATGGCCAGACCCGACAGCGCGGCGGCCACCAGCTCGGTGAGCGCCTTGTCGTTGGCGAGGCGCTTCTGCTCGTTCTCGGCGTTCTCGGCCATGTTCCGGTACCGGTCGAGCAGGAAGGTTCCCACGGCATGGATGCGCACCTCCTGTGCGGCGGTGCGTTCGGTGAGCAGATTGCCGATGAGCCGGCTGGCCCGTACGTGCTCGACCCAGGTCATCACGGACACGTATCGCTCCTGCGCCACCCGCATCGCCCCCCAGCCCCGTGGCGCGGCGATCAGCAGCAGCATCGGCAGCAGCGCCGGATGCAGCACGGTGAGGACTCCGGCGGTGGCGATCAGGGCGATGATGCCGTTGAGCGCGGCGACACAGACCCCGATCATGCGCCGGGCCGATGCCGCACCGTACTGCGCGACGTCGATGAGGCGGCGGAACGCCGGATCGTCGATCGCCTCCAGCTCCACCGCGGTGGCCGCCGAGAGGTACTCGGTGGTCGCCAGCCGCTCCACCAGCGGCTCAAGCCGCCCGGCCCGCGAGGTGGACCAGCCCGCGAGACCCGCGTTGAGCACTGCCAGAGCCGCGATGACCACCAGTGCGGGAAGTGCGGCACGCAGCCGCACCGCGGGCTCCCCCGACCCCAGCAGGGCATGCATGACCACGTTCACCGCGAGCAGGTTCCCCGCCGCCACGATGCCCTGCCCGACCTCGCTCACCCCTACGCCCAGCAACGAGCCCCGGTCAGCGCCCCAGGCCCTGCGTAAGGTGCCCAGTACCAGACGAGGCATGGCCTTGAGCGCCGTGACCATCGTCAAGTCCAGCCAGGAATGCTCGTGTTCGGCCCATCCCGTGTCGTACCTCAGGGGCCCGCCGAACAACTCCTGCTCGGCGTCCGAGATCTTCGCCTCGGTCATGCGTACGCGGCCGAAGAGTCCCCTCACATCGCCTCGCCTTCATCGGGGGCGCGTACGACGACGCGCCGAGGTGGGCAGTGCCGGGTCGAATGTCCCACTTCGCCGGCCGGTGCAGGGGGATTTTCCGGGTTTCCCGTCCCGGGCCGGGAGGGTCTGTTCCAGCCCCCCGGCCCGGGACGGGTCGGTCAGTCCGTCAGGACGCGGACACCTCCCGGCGAACCGTGCGGGCGGCGGCGACCATGTTCTCCAGCGCGGAGCGGGTCTCGGGCCAGCCGCGGGTCTTCAGCCCGCAGTCGGGGTTGACCCACAGCCGCTCGGGCGGGATGGCTCCGAGCCCGGTGCGCAGCAGCTCCGCGGTCTCCGCCGCGCTCGGAACACGCGGCGAGTGGATGTCGTACACACCGGGGCCCGCCTCGCGCGGGTAGCCGTGAGCGGCCAGCTCCCGGGCGACCTGCATATGGGAGCGGGCCGCCTCGAGGCTGATCACATCGGCGTCGAGGTCGTCGATGGCCTCGACGATGTCCCCGAACTCGGCGTAGCACATGTGGGTGTGGATCTGCGTGTCCGGGCGCACCCCGCTCGTAGTGAGCCGGAAGGCCTCCGTTGCCCACTCCAGGTATGCGGCGCGATCGGCAGCGCGTAGCGGCAGGGTTTCCCGCAGGGCGGGCTCGTCCACCTGGATCACGGAGGTGCCCGCGGCTTCCAGGTCGGCGACCTCGTCGCGCAGGGCGAGGGCCATCTGGCGGGCGGTGTCGGGGAGGGGCTGGTCGTCGCGTACGAAGGACCAGGCGAGCATGGTCACCGGACCGGTGAGCATGCCCTTGACCGGGCGTGAGGTGAGTGACTGGGCGTACGTGGTCCAGCGCACCGTCATCGGTTCGGGGCGTGAGATGTCACCGGCGAGGATCGGCGGGCGCACGTACCGGGTTCCGTAGGACTGGACCCAGCCGTGCTGTGTGACCAGACAGCCGGTGAGCTGCTCGGCGAAGTACTGGACCATGTCGTTGCGTTCGGCCTCGCCGTGCACCAGCACATCGAGTCCGGTCTTCTCCTGGAAGGCGACCACCTCCCGGATCTCGTTCCTGACGCGCTCCTCGTATCCGGCCGTGTCGATCCTGGCCGCCCTCAGATCGGCGCGCGCGGTGCGCAGTTCGGTCGTCTGGGGGAAGGAACCGACGGTGGTGGTGGGGAGCAACGGCAGTGCGAGGCGGGCTTGTTGCGCGGTGGTCCGCTCGGCGTAGGGCTTGGAGCGGCGGGCGTCGGAGTCCGTGACGGTGCTGGTACGGGCCCGGACGGCGGCGTCGTGAGTGAGCGGGGAGGCGGCTCGGGACGCCAGGTCGGCCCGGTTGGCGGCGAGGCTGGGGGCGATCGCCTCGGTGCCGTGGGTCAGGCCCCGGGCGAGTGTGACGACTTCGGCGGTCTTCTGCCGTGCGAAGGACAGCCAGCGCAGGATCTGGGGTTCGATGTCGTGTTCTGCGGCCGCGTCGAGCGGCACATGCAGCAGGGAGCACGACGTGGACACGTCGACCCGGTCCGCCAGCCCCAGCAGGGTGCCGAGGGTGGCCAGGGACTTCTCCAGGTCGTTGACCCAGACGTTGCGGCCGTTGACGACCCCGGCGACCAGCCGCTTGCCCGGCAGCCCGCCGACGGCCGCGAGGGCGTCGAGGTTGGCGGCGGCGGTCTCCGTGAAGTCGATGGCGAGGCCCTCGATCGGGGCCTTGGCCAGCACCGGCAGGGCGTCGCCGAGTCGGTCGAAGTAGCCGGCGACGAGCAGCTTCGGCCGGTCGGTGAGCACACCGAGCCCGCGGCAGGCGCGCTCGGCGGCGCCCAGCTCGGCGGGCGTTCGGTCCTGGACGAGGGCGGGCTCGTCGAGCTGCACCCACTCGGCACCCGCCGCCCGCAGGTCGGCGAGCACCTCAGCGTACACGGGCAGCAGCCGGTCGAGCAGCGTGAGCGGGTCGAATCCCGCGGTGACGCCGGGCGCGGGCTTGGCGAGCAGCAGGTAGGTGACGGGACCGACGAGCACCGGACGGGCGGAAAGCCCGAGCGCCAGCGCCTCCTTCAGCTCCGTGACCTGCTTGGTCGAGTCGGCGGCGAACACGGTGTCAGGTCCGAGCTCCGGCACCAGGTAGTGGTAGTTGGTGTCGAACCACTTGGTCATCTCCAGCGGCGCCACCTCCTGGGTGCCGCGGGCCATGGCGAAGTAGCCGTCCAGGGCGTCGGCGGCGACGGCCGCGCGGTGGCGTCCGGGGATCGCGCCGACCATGACGGTGGTGTCGAGCACGTGGTCGTAGTACGAGAAGTCCCCGGTCGGGACCTCATGGACACCGGCATCGGCCAGCTGGCGCCAGTGCGTCCTGCGCAGATCCCCTGCCGTGGCGTTGAGGGCGTCCGGGGTGACACGGCCCTTCCAGTAGCCCTCGATCGCCTTCTTGAGTTCGCGCTGCTGTCCCTGGCGCGGGTAGCCGTGCACGGTGGCCCGTGCTGCCGCGGATTCGGTGGTCACGGAAATCTCCTTCGCGAGATGGTTCCCTGGGATCCCGGAACGGAACGCGGGCGGGTGCGAAGGGCGAAGGACCGGACGGGTGCGGGTCCGCGCGCGGTGCCGCGCGCGGTGCCGCGCGGGTGTCCGGCCGTCCGATATGTGCGCCGACCCACCCACGAGGTCACCGGGATGTCCGCGTGCGAGCTGTTCGCGCGCGGGCAGCGGGCAGGTCTTCGGACTCGCGGGCACGTCCTCATGGGGGAGGACACCTACTGGCCGTCGCTTCCCGAACCCTGGCGGGTCCAGTGCGTATGACGGCGGTCGTTCCCGCTCACCGCTGCGGGGCAGTCCCGGATTCCCACCGGGTTCCCTCTTACGACGCCTCCCGCCTGGAGGGCGGGGCGAACCAGCTGCACCGGCCACCCTACGGGGCGGCACGCGGCTGCGGGCGAACACTGTCCGGAATCCGGCCGGGCCCCTCAGCCCGCGCCGAGGAGCCCTCCGGGTTGTGAGGGGTCGCGGCACAGCGGGGCGGCTGGATTCGCGTGGTGCCGCACGCCGCAGCGGCGACGGCAGTGTCCGCCCTCAACCGCCGGGCGGGCTTGCGGGGTGACCTGGCAGCGGACAGCGGCCGTGGACCGCGAGCATCAGCACCTCACGGCGACCGCTGGCTCTGGGGAGCGGCCCTGCGAGCGTGCCGACGAAAGCGCAGCCGAACATCGGGCTCGACGTCCAGGGGCCGACGCCACCGCTGATCCTCCATCACCAGCGCCGGATTCCTTGACCGTCGGAAGTGTGGACCGGTCGCGGCGGTGGGGAGCCGACACAGGTGCGCGCGGCAAGGCGGTCTGCCGGGACGCCGACCCGGGATGCGAGGATGAGACGCCATGACTGCTGGGTGGTGTTCACGCACGCTACGGGCCGCGGTGTTCGCGGCCGTATGCGTGGTGCTCGCCGCCCTCGGCCACGTCATGATGTCAGGGGAGTCCGTCCCGTGGTGGACGCTGGCCGGGGGGTTCGGCGCGACCGGTGGGCTGGGCTGGTGCCTGGCGGGCAGGGAGCGGGGGCGCGGGGTTGTGGTGGCCGTGGTGGTCGCCGCACAGGCGGCGCTGCACTCGGGGTTCACGCTCGTGCAGTCGCTGAACCCTGAGCACACGGAACACATTGATCACTCCGCGTATCCAGAGCACCCCGGGCACCACATGGCCTCCGCCGACATGGGTCCCGGCCCCAGCGACATGGGCCACTCGGGCTTCTCGGACGTGCTGGCCGGCGACTCGTGGTCGCTCGGCATGCTCGCCGCCCACCTGCTGGCGGCGCTGCTCACCGGACTCTGGCTCGCCCATGGAGAGCGAGCCGCCTTCCGGATCCTCCGCGCGGTCGCCGGGTGGCTGACCGCGCCGTTGCGGCTTCTGCTCGCCCTGCCGGCACCTGGGCACCGGCCGCGGCTGCGTGGCCGTCGCCGCCCGTCGAGTGCATCGCGGCTGCTCCCGCTGGTCCACGTCATCGTCTCCCGGGGGCCGCCCGTGGGGTCCGCTGTCGCCTGACGACAGCCGGAATCCCGAGGTGGCCCAAGTGCCCCTCGGGCACCGGCCGCAGACCCGCGAGCGCGTGGGGAGCGGCCGGCCCCCACACGCCGGCACCAGGGCTCTGCGGCGCCCGCTGTGCACCCCGGTCCTGGTTCCGGACGACCCGAGAAGGACACCAGGTGATCTCTTCCGCCCTGCCCGCTTCATGGGACACGACGGACAAGGTGAATCCGGCCGACGAGTCGATCACCTCCTGGGCGCTCGCCGCCCGCGGCGGTGACGCCGACGCCGTGGAGCGGTTCGTCCGCGCCCTGCACCGCGACGTACTGCGCTATGTCGCCCACTTGTGCGGTGATCCGCAGTCGGCCGACGACCTCGTCCAGGACACGTTCCTGCGTGCGCTCGGCAGCCTGCACCGTTTCGAGGGCCGGTCGTCGGC
The DNA here is from genome assembly GCF_040632375.1 of Streptomyces sp. NPDC019396. NCBI lineage: Bacteria > Bacillati > Actinomycetota > Actinomycetes > Kitasatosporales > Streptomycetaceae > Streptomyces > Streptomyces sp. NPDC019396. The sequence continues at coordinate 51,600 of NZ_JBEYBS010000027.1, forward strand.
CCGTGCCTGGCTGCTGTCCATCGCCCGGCGCGCGGTGATCGACAGCTATCGGTACGCGGCCGCCAGGCCCCGGCTGCACGACGTACCCGACTGGCAGCTCACCGTCGAACTCGCCCAGCCCCGCGACCTGCCGGGCTTCGACGACGGGGTCGCGCTGCTCGAACTGCTGGCGTCACTGCCGCCCGAACGCAGGGAGGCCTTCGTGCTCACCCAGATGCTGGGCCTGCCCTATGCGGAGGCCGCTGAGCTGAGCGGCTGTCCGATCGGCACGGTGCGGTCCCGCGTGGCGCGTGCCCGTGCGACGCTGACGGAGCTGATCGAGCAGGCCGAGGAGCCGGTGGCCGCGTCCGCGCTGGTGGCCTGAAGGCCGCGCCCTGACCGGGTTCCGGCGCGTGCCCCGAGCGCGCGCCGGAACCCGCACACCGGTACGGGAACTCACACCGTGCTCAACCCGACTTGTGGACCGGGGGCGATGTGCTGCCCCCGTGCCGAACAGTTCTGGAGAGTTGAATGCGTTCTCGTGTGTGGTGCGGTACGGCGGTCGCCCTGCTCGGACTCCTCGCGGCGGGATGTGGCGGCGGAACCGACGAAGAGGGGGACGAGGGCTCGGACGCCTCCGCCGGCGGGGCGCCGGTGACCGTCACCGACTGCATGGGCGCCAAGACCACCTTCGACACCACCCCGAGGAGGATCGTCACCAGTAACGCGTCCAGTCTGGAACTGCTGCTCCGTCTGGGCGCCGGCGACAAGGTGGCCGGCACCGGATTCCCGCCCGGCGAGGGAACTCTTCCGGCTGGGCTGGACGCCATGGCGCAGAAGGTCCCGGTGCTCGGCGAGACCGTCATCCCGAAGGAGAAGCTCCTCGGTTCCGGAGCCGACCTGTACATCGACACCTTCGCCGCCATGGGCAACATGGGCGGCGGCGGGATGGGCGACGCGCCGACCGCGGAGGAGTTCGAGGCGGCCGGGATCAAACACGTCTTCCTGAAGTCCACGGCATGCGCGGCGCAGAGCAAGAGCCCCCTGAAGGACCTCACCGCGGTCGAGGAGGACATCACCGCGCTCGGGGCCGTCACCGGTACGAGCGCGAAGGCGAAGGAACTCGTCGCCGGCATGCGGGAGAAGGTGGACGGCGTACGGAAGGCGGTCGGCGGTACGGCGGAGGCGGCCAGGCCGACGTACTTCTTCTTCGACTTCGACGCGGGCACCAAGCAGCCGATGGCCGTGTGCAACCGCCAGGTCGCCCACGCCGTGATCACGCTGGCCGGGGCCCGCAACGTGTTCGCCGACTGCGACGGCGACTTCAAGCAGGTGAGCTGGGAGGACGTGGTGGCCAGGAACCCGGACTGGATCCAGCTCGGGGTACGGAACCGGGGCAGCGGCGACGCCAACGCGAAGGCCTTCGACGAGGCGCGGAAGTGGCTGGAGGGCAACCCCGCCACCGGCGGGCTGAAGGCCGTGAAGGAGGGCCGCTTCCTGCGTATCGGCTCGGAGCGCACCACCATCGCGGGGGTGGAGAACGCCGCCGTCGTGCAGGAGATCGCCAGGACCATCCACCCCGGGAAGGTCAAGTAGCCGTGCTGGACACGCTGTCCGGGTCCCGCACCAAAGCCGCTGGTTCCGCGGCTCCGGAGGAGTCCCGCAGCGTGCCCGCCGGGGTGCTCGCGATCGGCATCGGTGTCGCACTGCTGGCGGCGCTGACGGCGGCGGTCTCCTGGGGGTCGACCTCCATCCCGCCCGCCGACGTATGGGGCGCCGTGGGCAGGCACCTCACCGGCAAGGCCCCGAGACCCGGCACGAGTGACCTGATCGTCTGGCAGCTGCGGGTGCCCCGTGCCCTGCTCGCCGCGCTCATCGGCGCGGGTCTCGGCCTGGTCGGCACGGCGGTGCAGGCCCTGGTACGCAACCCACTCGCCGACCCGTATCTGCTGGGGATCTCCAACGGAGCGTCCTTGGGCGCGGTCGCCGCGATCGTGCTGGGCGCCGGTACGGGCGGTGCGCTGGGTCTCGGCCTTTCCGGTGCCGCGTTCGCCGGGGCCCTGGGGACGTTCGCGCTGGTGTGGGCGGTGGCACGGCGCGGCGGTGGGTTCGCTCCGCTGCGGCTGGTGCTCGCTGGTGTGGCGATCGGGCAGTTCCTGTCCGGCTTCACCAGCTATCTGGTGCTCCAGGCGGGCGATGAGCAGCAGACCCGCAGTGTGCTGTTCTGGCTCATGGGCAGTCTGGGCGGGGCGAGTTGGCCGATGCTCGCCGTACCGGCGGTCGCCGTGCCCGTCGCGCTGCTGTGGCTCCAGGCGCGTGCCCGGGGTCTGAACGCGCTGCTGATGGGGGACGAGACGGCGGCCGGGCTCGGTGTGGACGTCACCCGGCTGCGCCGGGAGCTGTTCACGGTCACCAGTGTGCTGACCGGGGTACTGGTCGCCGTGTCCGGTGCGATCGCCTTCGTCGCGCTCATGGTGCCGCATGTCTGCCGGCTGGTCATCGGCGGTGACCACCGCCGGCTGCTGCCGGTCTCGGCGCTGTTCGGGGCGCTGCTCATGGTGGTCGTGGACATCGTGTGCCGCACGGCCATGGACACCCAGGAGCTGCCGGTGGGCGTGGTCACCTCGCTGATCGGGGCTCCGGCCCTGCTGTATCTGCTGGACCGAAGGCTGGGGAGCGGCAGTTGAGGATCGACATCGAGGACCTGCAGGTGGCCTACGCGGGTCGGACGGTGGTGTCAGGGGCCGGGCTGATCGCCGAGGAGGGGGAGATCACCGGCCTTGTCGGCCCGAACGGCAGCGGCAAGTCCACGCTCCTGCGTACGGTCTACCGGCATCTGCGCCCGGTAGCGGGCCGTGTGCTGCTCGCGGGGACGGACATCCGGGAGCTGGCCCCGGCCCGTGCGGCCCGCCATGTGGCGGCGCTGCCGCAGGAGCGGGGCAGCGATTTCGAGCTGACGGTACGGGAGGTGGTGGCGATGGGGCGTACGCCGTACAAGCGGGCGTTCGCCGGCGACGACGCCACCGACCGGGACCTGGTCGAACGGGCACTACGGGATGTCGGAATGCACGACGCGGCCGGCCGCCGCTTCACGGCCCTGTCGGGCGGTGAACGCCAACGGGTGCTGTTGGCCAGGGCGTTCGCCCAGAACCCTGAGGTCCTGGTGCTGGACGAGCCGACCAACCATCTGGACGTACGGCACCAGGTGGAGCTGCTCGCCCTGCTCCGGGTGCGGCGTCGCACCACCCTGGTGTCCCTGCACGACCTCAACGCCGCCGCGTCGGTGTGCGACCGGCTGCATGTGCTGCTTGCAGGGCGGGTGGTCGCTTCCGGGCCGCCGCGTGAGGTGATCACGCCCGAGCTGATGGCGGAGGTGTTCGGGGTCAGGGCGGCCGTGGTGGAGCACCCGCTGACGGGGGATCCGCTGATCGCCTTCGACCACAGGGCACCGGTGGACGGTGTGGCGTCTTCCGTGGTCGAGGCGCACGCCATGGGAGTGCCGCGCACCGGATGAGCGGCGTGGGCCGGGGTTCCTGCCATCGGCCGGGAACTCAACGCGCCATGCCGCCGACATGTGGGACGAGGCTGCCGTCCGGCAGCCGTCCGGCGACGAAGGGCGGGGCGGAAGGGTGACGCACCACGGCCAGGGACCGGCAGGGGCCGGTGGCATATCCAACGGCATACCCAACGGCCGGGATCACGGCCGGGACCGCTGGATCCTGGTGGGTGTGGCGGGACTGCTGGCGTTCGTGGCGATGCTCGACATGAACATCGTCAACGTGGCGCTGGCCGCGATCTCCGGGGACCTGCGGGTGCCCGCCGCCACGGTCCAGTGGGTGGTGCTCGGCTATCAGCTGCCCGTCGTGGCACTGCTGCTGCCCGTCGGCCGCTGGCTGGACGGCTCGGGCCGGCGGCCCGCCGTGCTGGTCGCGATCACCGGGTTCGCTCTGTGCAGCGCCCTGGCCGCCGCGGCGCCCTGGGCCGGGCTGCTCATCGCCGCCCGGGTGGCGCAGGGGGCGTTCGGCGCGGTGCTCTTCGTGCTGATGCCCGTGCTGGCCATGGGCTCGGTACGGCCCGCGCTGCGGGGCCGGGCGATGAGTGTGCCCGCGACACTCGGTCCGCTCGGCGCGGTGACCGGTCCCGCTGTCGGCGGGCTGCTGCTGGACGCGATGGGCTGGCGTGCGGTGTTCCTCGTCAAGATCCCCTTCTGTGTGCTGGCGCTGGTGGTGGCGTGGAGGGCGATGCCGGGCGACGGGGCGAGGCTGCGGCTGCCGCGGCCGAGGGCGCTGCTGGACGCTTTGCTCGCCGCCGCAGGAGTAACGGTTCTGCTGGTCGCGCTGACCCTGGCGGCGGGCCACACCATGTGGCTGGCCCTCGCCGTGGCCGCCGTACCGCCGCTGTGGCTGTGGCTGCGCGGTCAGGGCGGCAGGCCCGTTGCGGGGGTGCTGCGGGTGCCGGGACTGGCATCGGCGCACGGCGCCGTACTGGCACTGGCGACCGGGTTCGCCGCGGTGCACTACGTCATCGCCTTCCACCTCCAGCGTGACGACGGTGTCAGCGCGACGGCCACCGGTCTGACCGTGCTCGCATTCCCGCTCGGCATGGGCGTCGCCGGACCGCTCGGCGGACGCCTGGCCGACCGGTTCGGTGCCAGACCGGTCGCTCTCAGCGGAGCCGTGGTCACGGCGACGGGGCTCTTCCTGCTGGTCCCGCTGGACGGCGGCTGGTCACCTGGCGACGTGGCCTGGCGCCTCGCGCTCGCCGGTGCCGGCATGGGGCTGAACGGTGGCCCCACCCAGGCCCTGGTCATGAGCGCGGCGCCACCGGAGCGGGCCGCGACCACCGGTTCGACGGTGCAGCTCGCCCGCAGCCTCGGATTCACCCTCGGCCCGGTGCTCGCCACGGCGGTCTGGGGCCTGGCCGGGGCCGCTCAGGGTGCCCGGGCCGGACTCGTACTGGCCGCCACCGCCGCCGCGTTCTCCATACCCCTGCTCGCCCTGCCCGCGTCGAGCCGTACCACCGGGGCGCCCGCGACCGCGGTCGCCGCGCCCACCTCCGCCCCGCGCTGACCGGCTCGCGCCGACCGCCCCCACTGACCGCCCCGCACCGACCGAGGAGCTTGCCCATGTGCGGAATCACCGGCTGGGTGTCCTTTCACCACGACCCCCGCACCCAGGCCCCCGTCATCGAGGCCATGACGTCCACGCTCACCCCGCGCGGCCCCGACGCGGGCGGCGTCTGGCTCGGCGAGCACGCGGCGATCGGCCACCGCAGGCTGGCCGTCATCGACCTGCCCGGCGGGGCCCAGCCGATGCCCGACCAGCCCGAGGATCCGGCCGTGGTGCTCAGTTACAGCGGCGAGGTCTACAACCACCACGAGCTGCGCGCCCGGCTCAGGAACCTCGGCCAGGCCTTCCGCACCCGCAGCGACACCGAGGTGGTTCTGCGTGCCTACCAGCAGTGGGGTGAGGACGTCGCCGAGCACCTGGACGGGATGTTCGCCTTCGCCGTCTGGGACGTACGTGCCCGGCGCCTGCTCCTGGTCCGCGACCGGCTCGGCGTCAAGCCCCTCTTCTGGGCCGCCGTCGACGGCGGCCTGGCCTTCGCGTCCGAGCCCAAGGCCCTCTTCGCCCACCCAGGGATCCGGCCCCGCGTCGACGCGGACGGACTGCGGGAGGCGTTCAGCCTGCTGTTCAACACCGGCCCCACGGTGTGGTCGGGCGTCAGGGAGGTCGAGCCGGGCGGGACCCTCGTGCTGGACCGCGACGGTGTCCGCGAGCGCCGCTACTGGCAGCTCGCGGCCAGGCCCCACCCTAGCGAGGACGACCGGGACACCACTGTCGACAGGGTCCGCCATCTGGTCGCGGCGGCGGCGCACAGCCAGCTGGAGGCGGACGTCCCACTGTGCAGCCTGCTCTCCGGCGGCATCGACTCCACGGTGCTGACCGCGCTGCTCGCCGGTGAACTGCGCAGGCGCGAGGGCCCGGGCGAGCGCATCCGGTCATACGCGGTCGACTACAGCGACCAGGCCGAGCGGTTCACCGGCGACGTACTGCGCACCGGCCACGACACCCCGTACGCCACCGAGGCCGGGGCGTACATCGGCACGGACCACAGCACCGTGGTCCTCGATCCGCTCGCCCTGCTCGACCTCGAGCACCGCAGGGCGGTCGTCGCGGCGCGGGACTCGCCGATCGGCGTGGGCGACATGGACACCTCGCTGTATCTGCTGTTCGGCGAGATACGGCGGCACTCCACCGTCGCGCTCTCGGGTGAGGCGGCGGACGAGGTGTTCGGTGGCTACCCGTGGTTCCACAACCCCAAGGCGCTCGCCGCACCCACCTTCCCCTGGCTGCTGGTCACCGGCGACGAGGCCGCCATGCCGCTGAACCCCGAACTCGATCTGCGGATGGGGGAGTTCCGCGAAGACACCTACCGCGACGCGCTTGCGGCCGTGCCGCACACCGACGGCGAGACGGCCACCGAGCACCGTCAGCGCGAGATGCAGCACCTCTCGCTGACCCGCTGGCTGCGCCAGCTCCTGCACCGCAAGGACCGGCTCAGCATGGCCCAGGGCCTGGAGGTCCGGGTGCCCTACTGCGACCACCGACTGGTGGAGTACGCCTTCAGCACTCCCTGGAGCCTGAAGAGTTTCGACGGCAGGGAGAAGAGCCTGCTGCGGGCCGCCGGCGCCGGCCTCGCTCCCGACTCCGTACTGCACCGGCCCAAGAACCACTACCCGGCCACCCACCACCCCGACTACAACCGGGGCCTCCAGGACCTGGCCAGGGACGCGCTCGCCACCGAACAGGTCCGCGCCCTCGCCGACGAGACCCTCATCAAACCCTGTCTCGACACCCCGCCCGAGCGGCTCCAGTGGGGGCACCGCCTCCGGCTCGAACGAGTCGTCGACCTCGCCCTGTGGCTGGACCACCACCGGCCCGAACTCGTCCTCTGAGGAGCGCAGCACCATGACCATCCAGGAACAGCCGCACCCGTCGGCCGCGGCCGCACCACTGCCCGAACCGGTGCCGCTCATGGGCTGCCCGTACAAGGCCAACCCGTACCCGCTCTACGAGCGCATGCGCGAGGCCGGCCCCGTGCACCGGGTGCTCTTCCCCAGCGGCGTGCGCGCCTGGCTCGTCACCGGATACGAGGCCGCCCACGCGGCCCTGAACGACGACCGCCTCGGCAAGAACCACGACCGGGGAAACGACCGGTGGCGTGTCCGGGCGTCGATCATGCCCGAACCCCAGCACTCCCAGCTCCAGGTGCATCTGCTCCACCAGGATCCGCCCAAGCACACCCACATGCGGCGCTTCGTGACCGACGGGTTCACCCCCCGCCGTATCGACGCACTGCTCCCGCGTTTCCAGGAGCTGGCCGACACCCTCGTCGACGCCCTGCCCCGGACCGGCCCCGCCGATCTGGTGTCCGGCTTCGCCGCCCACTTCCCGTTCCAGGTGCTCGCCGAAGTCATCGGCCTGCCACCCGAGTTGGCGGCAGGATTCGACCGTGACTGGGGCAAGGTCGTCCAGCCGGTCGGTCCCACCGACCCGGGACGGCCGCTGTACGAGGCCCGGCTGCACGGTCTTCAGAGCTATATCGCCGAGGTCGTCACGCACAAGCGCGCACACCGGGGGGACGACCTGCTCAGCCGGCTCGTGGCCGCCCGCGACCGAGGCGAGCTCTCCCGGGAAGAGCTGGACTCCATGATCTTCCAGCTCCTTGTCGCAGGCCAGGAACCGGTCACCAACCAGATCACCACCGCGCTCATCGCCCTCTTCCGCCATCCCGGCGCACTCGACCGGCTGCGGCGCGACCCCGGGCTGCTGCCGCGGGCCGTGGAGGAACTCCTGCGCTATGACGGTGCCTTCGAGCTCACCACCTGGCGCTTCTTCGCCGAGGCCAGCGACCTGCACGGCACCGGTGTCCCCGCCGGGGACTCCGTGATCGTCTCTCTGTGTGCCGCCAACCGCGACCCCCGGCGTTTCGAGAAGCCCGACGAGCTCGACCTCGACCGCAGCCCCAACCCGCACCTCGCCTTCGGGCACGGCATCCACTTCTGCCCCGGCGCCGCACTCGCCCGCGCCGAGCTGCGCATCGCGCTCGGCACCCTCATCGCACGGCTGCCAGGACTGCGGCTCGCCGTACCGGAAGAGGAACTCGCATGGACCCCTGCCGTACTGGGCCGCGGCACCAGCAGGCTGCCCGTCGCCTACGAGCGGCGTATCTGACCCCCACGGAGGACCCCCATGCGGTTGACCACCGCACCGGACACCCGATTCACGCACACCGTCAGCAGGTCCGTCCTGGACCTGCTGCTCCCGCACCACCGCACGACTACCGGGACCGCGCCCGCGCCCGCCGAGGCCTTTCCCCACCAGGTGCACCGCATCGGCGACTTCGTACGCCGCGGTGAACCGGTCGTCTTCACCCTGCCGGGCTTCCCCTGCAAGTCCCCGAACCCCGCCAAGGTCCTCGGACATCTGCCCGACCAGGGAGAACGGCTCTCCCTCGGCTTCCTCAACGATCTCTGCGCCAGGATCGGCGAGATCCATCCTCCCGGCGCACGTGTCGTCATCTGCTCCGACGGCCATGTCTTCGGCGACCTCATCCGCGTACCCGACGACCACATCGACGCCTACTCCGACGAACTGCGCAGGCTGATCTCCGAACTGGGCCCGGACCATCTGTCCGTCTTCGACCTCAGGGATGTCCGGGGCGACCTCCCGCACGCGCAGAAACGCGCCCACGTCCACAACCGGTACGCCCCCGCGCTGGACGCCCTGCGCGCCGAGGTGCGCGCCGGTGGCCACACCCTGACCCTCTACCGGGGCATCACCCGCTTCCTCCTCGATGACACCGCCGATTTCACGGGCACCCGCTCCGCCCTCCAGCGCGAGTGCCGCCGCCGTGCCTACGGTGTCATCCAGCGCAGCCGCGCCTGGGGCGCGCTGGTCGCCGAGCACCATCCCCGGTCCGTGCGGCTGTCGATCCACCCCCAGCCCGTCGGCGCGCCCAAGTTCGGTATCCGCCTCCTCGACGCGTCCGACGCCTGGACCACCCCCTGGCACTCCGCCGCCCTGCGCCACGCGGACGGCACCTGGAGCCTCCTGCCCCGTGCCGAGGCGGAGCGGCGGGGGCGCCTGGTGCACCGGGACGGCAGGCCGAGCCACTTCGTGCAAGGCGCCACGTGACCCGGGGTGCCGGCGTGTTGTGCCAGTCCGCGAGGGGCCGTCAGGGGGTCAGCACCTTCGAAATGCGGCTCATGGGGCTCTTCGCGGATTACCCCCCGGACGAAGTCGCCGTCATCGCCGACTGGTTCAACCGCGCCGGAACGCCGGCGCGGTCCTATCTCGCGGAGTCGCGCGAGAACGGCGCGCTGACCGTGATTGAACTAGTGCAAAAGTAATTTGCTGCTAGTGCGACAGGGGGTACTGTGCGTGTCATGTCTGCTCTGACTCCCCGCCCCATCGCACTCACCGGCACCCACGTACGCCTGGAGCCGCTGTCGGTCGAGCACCTCGGCGAGCTCTTCGCGGCAGGAGGACGCGACGAGGAGGTCTGGCGCTGGCAGGGCGGCCCGGCGCCCCGGACGCAGGAGGAGCTGGGTGACAGGCTCGCCGTGCTGCTGGAGGAGGCCGGACGGGGGGAGTGCGTCCCCTTCGCCGTGATCCACCGCGCGAGCGGCCACGCTATCGGCTGGACCGCCTACATGGACATCGACGCCGCGAACGAGCGGCTGGAGATCGGCTGGACGTGGTACGGGCGCGCGTACTGGCGCTCCGCTGTCAACTCCGAGTCGAAGCTGCTGCTGCTCACCCATGCCTTCGAGGACCTCGACATGGGACGCGTGCAGTTGAAGACGGATCACCTCAACCACCGCTCCCAGGCGGCCATCGCGCGTCTCGGGGCGCAGCGCGAAGGCGTGCTGCGCCGCCATCGCCGACGGCCGGACGGCACCTGGCGCGACTCGGTGTACTTCTCGCTCCTCGCCTCGGAATGGCCCGCGGCCAAGGAGCGCCTGACCGCCCGACTGGGCGCGTAGTCCGGCGCGGGCCCGCCGCACGCCCGTGGCCCGGCGTCCCGGCGAGCCGGGTCCGGGCCGGAGCCTGTCCCCGGCCCGCGTGGGCGGCCTCGGCTGGACGAGCTCCGGAGGCCGCCGCACCATGTGACGGGGATCACGTGGCGGGAAGATCCTGTCGGCCGTGTTCCACGTCTAGAGGGTGTGAGAACAGTCAGGAGGACACCGCGCGAGTCCGACGAGGAGCATCTCGTCCGGCTCGTGGCCGGTGGGGACCGCGCGGCGTTCGAGGAGCTGTACCGGCGTACGTCGCCGTGGCTGGCGGTGCGGCTGCGCCGCCGCTGCGCGGACGAGCAGATCGTCGCCGAGGTCATGCAGGAGACCTATCTGGCGGTGTGGCGCGCGGCAGGCGCGTTTGCCGGGGCAGCGGTCGGCGGGACGGCGGTCGGGTGGCTGTGGACGATCGCGGCACGTCGCCTCGTCGACGCGTTCCGGCGCCGGGCCCACCATGCCGATCCACCGCCCGCGGCGGCTCACGCCGAAGCGGCGCCCGCCGCCGAGGACGAGGCCCTCGCGGTGACCGTCGGCGGGGACGTCGGAGACGCACTGCGCCGGCTGGCACCCGAACTCAGCCAGGTGCTGCAGGCCATGGTCCTCGACGGGCTGTCCGTCCGGGAGACCGCGGTCCTGCTGGGGCTGCCCGAAGGCACGGTCAAGACCCGTGCCCGCCGGGCCCGAAGCGTGATGCGGGAGGCGCTTTCATGAGCGTGGAACACGTGCCGGCGCGGATCATCGACGGCTACGCGCGCGGCGACACGGGCATCGCCCCCGACGTCGTGTGGGCCCTCGAGGCCCACATGGAGACCTGCGGACCGTGCCGCGACCGTCTGTCGGCCGCCGTCACGGCCGGGGCGCCCGCGGTGGCGGCACTGGTGGACACGGTGTGGTCCGGTCTCGAACCGGGGCTGGCCGCGAGCATCCCGGTGCCGTACCGGCGGAAGTGGCCCGCGCGGCTGACCGGTTGGCTGACTCCCTCGATGGTGCCCTGGCTGGCCATGACGATGACCGTCACCCTGGTCGCGCTGCTGCTCGACCTGGTCGGCACCGGCCCCGAAGAGGCGCCACTCGTCCTGCTGCTCGCCCCTGTGCTGCCCGTGCTCGGTGTCGCGGCCTCCTGGTCGCGCGGCCTCGACCCGGCGTACGAGCTGACGGCCGCCACGCCGAGAGCCGGCCTGTATCTGGTGCTGCGGCGCACCGCCTCCGTGCTCTGCGTCGTGCTCCCCGCGCTCTTCGCGGGCGGTTGGGCGACCGGTGTGACGGCGGCCCAGTGGCTGCTGCCCTGCCTCGCCCTCACCTCTGCCACCCTCGCCGTCGGCAGCGTCGTCGGCGTGACCCGTGCGGCCGTCGGGCTGGTCGCCGCGTGGGCCGCCCTGGTCGTGGCGCCGACCCTGGCGACCAGCCCGGCGGTTCTTGCCCTGGGCCCGGGATCGCTGCCCGTGTGGGGCCTGGTCCTGGCACTCGGCACCGGTGTCGTGATCGCCCGAAGGGGCGCGTACTCCGTGCTGGGAGCCCATCGATGACCACAGGAAAGGACCGAGACGCCATGCCCGCCGTGCTGAACGACGCCGACATCACCCCGACGGCATACGCCTGGGAGATCCGGGCCACCGGACTGAAGGTCAGAGCCGGGCGCAAACGCCTGGCCGTCGACGGGCTCGACCTGTCGCTGGGCACCGGCGTGCACGGTCTGCTCGGCCCCAACGGGGCGGGCAAGACCACCCTCATCCGGGCCCTGGCCACCGTGCTGAGCCCCGCGGACGGCACCCTGGAACTGCTCGGCCGGCATGTCGGCCGCATGGGCGAGTACCGCGCGGTGCGCCGCAGGATCGGCTATCTGCCGCAGGAGTTCGGCTACTACAAGCGCTTCACGGTACGCGAGTTCGTCGAATACATGGCATGGCTGAAAGAGGTGCCGAAGGCGCAGATCCCCGCGGCGGTGCAGCGCGCCGTCGAGCGGGTCGGCCTCGCGGACCGCGCCGACGAGAGGATGAAGGCCCTGTCGGGCGGCATGGTGCGGCGCGTGGGCATCGCCCAGGCCATCGTCAACGATCCGTCGATCCTGCTGCTGGACGAACCGACCGTCGGCCTGGACCCGGCACAGCGGTTGCGCTTCCGCGAACTGCTCCAGGAACTCGCCACGGACACCTGTGTACTGGTGTCCACTCACCTGGTGGAGGATGTCGCAGCCGCCTGCACCGACGTGCTGCTCATCGCCGAAGGACGGCTGGTCTTCCAGGGCACCCCGGACCAACTGGCCGCTGCGGGCGGCCCCGAGCACGTGGGTGACAGCCCCCTGGAGCGCGGCTACTCGGCCCTGCTGAAGAGCCCGGAGCGGGAAAGGGGCACCTGGTGAGCGCCCGTGTCCTGCGCATCGAACTGAAACGCTCCGCCGCGGCATGGGCCGCAGCCGTGGCCCTGGCTACCGCGCTGGCCTTCCTCTGCCTGATCCCCGGACCGTGGTGGGACGGCACCGCGCGGTGGACGGCCCAGTGGACCTCACTGGCGCTGTGGACCCGCATGCTGCTGGCCTTCCTGTGGCCGCTGGCTCTGGGGTTCGGGGCGCTCCAGGGGCTGCGCGACCACCGCTCGGCGATGGGCGAGCTGCTGGCGAGCACACCGCGGCCCGCCCGGCACCGCGCCGCCACCCTGGTGGGCGCCACCGCCATCGCACTGGCTTCGGCCTTCGCGCTCCTCAGCCTCATCGGCGCCGTCCAGGTGTTCGCCGGAAGCGCCTATGCCCACCTCGGCTGGCTGCCGATCCCACTGGTCGGCGTGCTCGCCCTCGTGGCGGGAGCCGTTCTGGGCATGGGAGTCGGACGCGCCCTGCCGTCCCCCCTCACTCCGCCCGCGCTCGCCGTGGTCGCCCTGGCCTGCACCACCCTCCTGCGGCTGTCCTCGGACCCGGCGGTGCCGACGGGCGCCGTGCCGATCCGCTTCGCGCTGCTGTCTCCGGGGGTGGCACCCGTGCGCGAGGTGCTCCTCACGCTCTCCGCCTCCGTGCACGTCGGGCAGACGGTCTGGCTGACCGGCGTGGCAGTCACGGGCTTCGCCCTGATGCTCGCTGCGTCCCGGCGTGCCCGGTTCATGGCCCTGGTTCCCGTTCTGGCCGGCGCCGCGGTAGCGCTGCTCATCCTCCCCTCCGATCCGCGACGGGCGTATGTCGTCGACGAAGCCGCCGCCGCGCAGGTGTGTGAGGGACCGGTGTGTGTGACGAGGCTGCACCAGGCACGCCTGGCCGAGCTCGCGGCTCCCGGGAAGGAGGCGCTGCGCCTGCTGCGGCAGACGCTGGGCAGCCGGGCTCCGGTTTCGATCCGGGAGGCCACAGCGCCACGGTCGACGAGCGACGACCTCGAGCGGTCCCGCACATCCGTACTCGTCGACTTCGACGACGGAGCCGTCTCCACCGTGAAGGGCGAGGACCTGACCAGAGCCCTGCTCGGCCAGGGACTCGCGCCCCACTGCTTCCCCCGCACCACGGTCAGCAGCAGTGGTATGCCCAGCGAAACCGCCGCGCAGAGCATCGCCGCGGGCTGGGTCCTCGGTGAACTCGCGCCGATCCGCGGCACCCAGCACTCCGCGAGCGATCTGACGGCGCAGGCCGAACCGGTGTGGAAGCGGCTCAAGGCCCTGCCGCCGGCCGAACAGCGCGCACGCGTTCATGCCGCGCACACCGCCGCGCTCCTCTGCACGGCCGACCCGCTCTATGTGCTGTCCGGTGGTGAGACCCCGTGAGATGGCTGACGTTGTACGCACGCTCACGGCAGGTCCCCGCGTCACTCGCCGCGGTACTCGCCACCGCGCTGGTGGTGTGGCCGCTCACCCGTGACGGCAGTGCGGGGCATGCCGACCCGAGACTGCCCGCGCTCGTGATCGCCGCCGGAGCGATGGCGGTGTCGGTCGGGCTCGGCGGACAGGACCCCGCACTGGACCGGACGGCGGCCATCCGCTGGGCCCCGCGCCGGGCGGCGCACATACTGCTCGGCGGTGCGGTCGTCGGCGCTGCGCTGCTGGCGGTGCAGGCCACCGGCGACGACCTCGCCACCACCGCGTTCGTCATCCGCGACAGTGCGGGACTGATGGGTCTCGTCGCCGTCGGAGCGGTGTTCTGGGGCGCGCGGTACGCGTGGTCGCTGCCGCTCATCTGGCTCTCGTACGCCATCTACGCGCCGCCATCGGCCGGGGCACCGACGCAGACGGCGACATGGATGCTGCTGCCGCCCGGCACGGATGCGGGTATCTGGACAGCTCTCGCCATCACGGTCGCCGGCACCACGGCCTACGCCGTCGCGGGACCGAGACGGTAGGTGCACGGCACCTCGACGGACCCGTTCCCCGTGGACTTCGTCCGGGTCCCAGGTTCTGTCCGGGGCTCTTCCGGCTGCCTGTTCGGGCATCTGCGGACAGCCTTTCGGACCCGGCTGGCAGTCCCAGGGGCAGCGTCTGGAGGGCCTTCCGGGCGCCGTCCCGAGAGTGAACGGGCGCGGGGCCGAGGTCCCGCCGTCCCAGTTCCGCGTTCCAGGGTGCTGCTGTTTCGCCAGGTCAAGGCTTGTTCCAGCGTTCCAGCTTCCCTGATTGGTCTGGTCCTGTTGTCCCACGGCCTCCCTTCCCGAAAGCTCTGCACAGCACCAACCCCCACCGGGAGCAGTCATGCGAACCCGAGTAAGCATGAGCGACATCGTCGCGATCCTCGTCCTGGTCTGCTGCGTCGCAGTGCAGATCAGGCTGGCCACGAGTGGCTGAATCCCCCCACAAGGAAAGTCGATCCACCATGAACACCATCCGGTCCCGCACCGCCATCGCCGCCCTCGCGCTCACGGCGGGGCTGTCCCTGACCGCCTGCCAGAACGACGACGCCTCTTCCGGGGCGGCTGCCCCGGCGGGCGGCACGGCGGGCAACGGAACCTCCGCGAAGGCGGGGTCCGGAACGCCGGGTTCCGGGGCGAGCCCCGGGGCGCCCGCCCCCACCGCGAGCCGCGGCGGCCAGAGCGGCAGCGGTGACGGAGCCGCCTCCGGCGCCTGCACCAACGCCCACATCAAGGTCGTCGTCAGCAAGGTGTCCCGCCCGCTCAACCATCTGCTGCTCGCGGTCACCAACACGGGCTCCACCGTCTGCGACGCCTACGGCGCACCTGTGCTCCGCTTCGACGACGAACAGGCCGCCGTCCAACTCGTCGAGGACAGCCGTCCCCAGGCCGTGGTCAGCCTCCAGCCCGGCGTCGCCGCCTACGCCTCGATCAGGCTGACAGGTGAGCCCGGTGCCGAGTCAGGTGGGCATACCGCACGGAAACTGGCCGTACAGCTCGCCTCCGGCAGCGGTGGTGAATCAGTCGGCAGCCCCACCAACCTCGACCTCCCGCCGGACGTCTTCAAGGACGACAGCGCGGCCGTCACCTACTGGCTGAGCGACGCGCAGGACGCGCTCACCTACTGAGCACACGACGACGGCACCGACAAAGGGGAGAGAACGGTTGCGCAGCTCACTTCGCACCATACGAACCGGCTCATCAGCCACCACGGCCCCGGCTTCGGCCGCGGCGCCCGTTCCGGCCGACATCGGCAGAACAGACCCCGCGCCGCACATTCCCGTCGTCGTGCACGCGGCCGACCCGATCTCCCGCGCGGGGGTGCTCACCCAGTTGCGCCAGCACCCGGTCATCGACCTCTGCGAGGAGGCGGAGTCCAGACCCGGCACCGTGGCGGTGCTGGTCGGGGAGACCCCGGACGAGACCATGCTCACCCGGCTGCGCAGACTCGTACGCAGCGAGGGCGTCCGCGCCGTCCTGGTGGTGAGCGCGGTGCGGGAGTCCGAGCTCCTCGATGTCATCGAGTCCGGTGTCGGGGCCGTCGTCTGGCGCCACGAAGCCACCGGACACCGGCTGTCGCAGGCCGTACTCGCGGCGTCCCGTGGTGACGGCGATCTCCCGGCCGATCTGCTGGGCCGCCTGATGAACCAGGTGGGCAGCCTCCAGCGCTCGGCCACCGGCCACGCCGGTGCTCCCGGTCAGGGGCTGGCGGCGCGCGAGGTGGACGTTCTGCGGCTGGTCGCCGACGGTTTCGACACCAGCGAGATCGCGGGCAAGCTCTCGTACTCGGAACGCACGGTCAAGAACGTGATGCACGGGCTGACCACCCGTCTGCACCTGCGGAACCGAGCCCATGCCGTGGCCTACGCGCTGCGCGAAGGCTACCTCTGACCGCAGGGGTGCCCGTGGGGGCAGCGGCGGGGCGGCCTTCCGGACACCCCGGGCCGCCCCGGCGCTGTCCCCTGCGTGCCTGCTCACGCGGGCGCGGCCGGGAAAGAATCGGGAATTGCACGGCAACACCTCACAGCAAGGCGGGAGCGCGACGGTGATCCACGAGGTGGACGAGGTCCTCAAAAGGATCATCGGAGGTGGCGCGCTGACCGGCTCCGGGGTCGACGTCTCCCTGGAGGCTCCCACCCGCGACTGGGCGGCCAGGCGCAACGCGCCCGCCATCAACGCCTACCTGTACGACATCCGTGAGGACGTGGCCCGCAGGCAGCGCGGTACGACCCCGGTCGTGGACGACAGGGGAGCGGTGCTCAAGCACCGTCAGCCGCCCCGCTGGTTCCGGCTGTCCTACCTCGTCACGGCCTGGACCAAGCAGCCCCAGGACGAACACCGGCTGCTCGCCGCCGTACTGGCCACCCTGATACCCCGCGAGATCCTGGCGGCGGACGAACTGCCCGGTTCGCTGGGGGCGCTGGGGCTCTCGGTACCCCTCACGGTCGCCGGGACCCAGACCGAGTCCCGGTCGCTGGCCGAAATCTGGTCCGCCCTCGGAGGCGAACTCAAGCCGTCCCTTGACGTGGTGGTGACGGCGCCGTTCCCGGCGGCCCCCGAGTACGACGCCGGGCCGCCGGTCACCGAAGGCGCTGCGGTCCGGGTCCGCGGAATCGACGGCACCCTGGAGGGCTCGCCGGAGCGGAGCCACAGATCGCTGCGCCCCGCTGACCCGGCGAGCACGTCCGCCGGCGGCACCGGCAGCGGTGGCAGGGCACCGTTCCGGGGCAGCGAAGGGCCGCAGCCCCGATGACCGCATACGCTGCCGAGCAGCACGACGGACCGGCAACCGCCCACGCCGGGCGCCCATCGGACGACCCCGGCCGCCCCCCGGCTCCGGCCGACGTACTGCTTGCCCGACTCGCCCGGCTGCGCGAGCGGGTCGCCCTCCTGGTCGAGCTCCGCAGTGCGCACGACCCCACCGCCGGGGACCCGTTGCGCGGCCTCTATCTGTCCGACGACGCGGTCCGGCATGCGCTCGGGACGACCGAGACGCCCGCACTGCCGGTCGACCTGCGCGACGGGTCCCCGCCGCAGTCCGCCGAATCGGACCGGCTGGCCCGGCTCGCCGACCGGCTCGGGTTCGGCGAGCTGGACACGGGACTGCTCCTGGTCGCGCTCGCACCCGAGATCGACCGCGGCTTCGAGCCGCTCTACGCCTATCTCAACGACGACGTCAGCAGGCGCCGGGCCACCGTGGGGCTCGCCCTGGACCTCTGCGGGCTGCCCTCGCACACGCCCGGGGCACGGGCCCGTTTCCATGCGGCGGCGCCGCTGGCCGCGTTCGGGCTCGTCGGGACCGACGAGCCCGAACGCCCCTTCCTCAGCCGCTCGCTGCGCGTCCCGGACCGGCTCGTCGCCCATCTCATCGGCGACGACACCCCGGATGCCGCACTCGCCGGCCGGGTACGCCCGCTCGTGGCCTGCCCCGGGCCTTACGACGAGGACTTCACTCGCAGGCTCACCGACCGGATCTCCGCCGCGCCGCTCACCGCCTACCTGAGGGAACAGCGGGAGGGCGACGGCCTGGTCTGCGCCGCCGCGGCTCTGGGCAGGGCCGGTCGCGATGCGCTGCACTTCACCCCGGTCGACACCGGCACCGCTACCGCTACCGGCACAGGAACCACTACCACCACCGGGCCCGGTCCGCTCGGCGAACTCCTGCGCGAGGCCAGGCTCAGCGGCCGCGCGCTGGTCGTGTCACCGGTCCCGGACGATCCCGGTCCGCTGATACGGGCGCTGACCGCGCGCGATGTGACCGTACTGTTCACCGGCACCCGCCCGTACGACCCCCAGTGGTGCGACGAAGACCCCCTGGTCCTCGATGTGCCGAGACTGCGCGCCGATTCCGCCGACGCCTGGGCTTCCACACTCGGCGTGGCCACCCACGAGTCCGGGTCGGGCGGCGAGACGGATCCCGGGGCCGACCTCGTCACCGCCGTCGCCCCGTACCGTCTCGGCGGCGAACGCATGGCCCGGGCCGCACGCACCGCCCGGGAACTCGCCGAGTTCGACGGCACCCCGCTGACCGCCGCCCATCTCCGGCTCGCCGCCCGTCTCCAGTCCGCGTCCGGTCTGGAGCGGCACGCACGCCGGATCCGGCCCGATGTCGGCTGGGAGGACCTCGTGCTCCCGGACGGGCCACTCGGGCAGCTCAGGGAACTGGCCCTGCGAGCCCGGCATCGCGACCGGGTGCTCGGAGACTGGCGGCTCAGCGCGGGGGGCGGCCGAGGGCGCGGGGTGATCGGACTGTTCGCCGGTGAGTCCGGCACGGGCAAGACGATGTCCGCCGAGGTCGTCGCGGCCGAACTCGGCCTGGATCTCTACGTGGTTCAGTTGTCGTCCGTCGTCGACAAGTACGTGGGCGAGACCGAGAAGAACCTGGAACGGATCTTCACCGAGGCCGACCGTACCGACGCCGTGCTGCTCTTCGACGAGGCCGACTCCGTCTTCGGCAAGCGCTCCGAGGTGAAGGACTCACACGACCGCTACGCCAACATGGAGAGCGCCTATCTCCTCCAGCGCCTGGAGTCCTTCGACGGAATCGCGCTGCTGACCACCAATCTGCGGGCCAACGTGGACGAGGCGTTCACCCGGCGCCTGGACCTGGTGATCGACTTCCCGTTCCCCGACGCGGATCAGCGGTTGGCCCTCTGGCGCCACAGCCTGGCCCGGGTGCCCTGTGCCGACGGCACCGACCCGGGGCGCTGCGCCCG
Organism: Streptomyces sp. NPDC019396; assembly: GCF_040632375.1. Taxonomy (NCBI): domain Bacteria; kingdom Bacillati; phylum Actinomycetota; class Actinomycetes; order Kitasatosporales; family Streptomycetaceae; genus Streptomyces; species Streptomyces sp. NPDC019396. Next base: position 70,685 of record NZ_JBEYBS010000027.1, read on the forward strand.
GGACTTCGAGCTCGCCGGGGGATCGATCCGCAGCGCCGTCGTCACCGCCGCCTACGCGGCCGCCGGCCGAGGTGAGCCGGTGACCACGGCCGACCTGCTGGACGGCGCCCGCCGGGAATACCGCAAGGCGGGACGCCTGGTGCCGGGCGAGGGCAACTGGTAGCGGCCCTCGCCGCTCCCGCGTGGCCTCACGCTCGCCCGGCGGACCGAGAGCGCGTCGGCTACTCGACGCGCCACTTCTGGTTCGACTGCCCGTTGCACGTCCACAGCACGAGCTTCGTCCCGTTCTCCGTGCCCTGGTCGAAGGCGTCCACGCACTTGTCCGCCTGCGGGTTCACCAGGTCGCCGGCCTCACTCAGCACGAATGTCTGCGCGGGGTTGCCGCTGCACCGGGCCATCTGGATGGCGGCCCCGTCGTCCCGGGAGCCGTTCGCGACATCCATGCACAGTCCGAGCGAGCGCACGGTGCCGTCCTCCAGGAACTCCCACTTCTGGTTGGCCGATCCGGCACAGCCCCAGATCTGGAGCTGGGTCCCGTCCGGGTATCCGCCGTCCTGAGCGTCGGTGACGTCGATACAGAGGTCCGAGCCCTGCCCGATGATCACGGACCCGGCCGCCGGTTCCTCGGGCGCCGGTTCGGTGTCCGGCTCCCCGCCCCCGCCCCCTTCAGGCCCGGGATCGGTCTCGGGCTCTTCGGACGGCTCCGCCGGCTTCTCGGGTTCCTCCGAGGGCTTCTCCTCCGGGGACGCGGCCGGGTCGGGCAGTACGACCCCGGCTTCCACGGGCTTCTCCGTGGCGGCACTGCGGACCTGGGGCTTGTAGGTGATCCAGAGCATCACGAACGTGATGGCGAGCGCCAGAAGGATCCCGAGGAACGTGGCGAGCCAGCGGGGCAGGAAGCCGCGCTGGACGTAGGTGCCCTCGGTGTTCAGCGGGTCCACCCCGGAGCGCTGCACGGCCAGTGTGTAGGGCCGCCGCTCCTTCGAACCGAACCAGATGATCTCCCGGGGCCTGAGCCGCACGTTCAGGAAGGCGGCGCGGCCCGGTTCGATCTGGACGCTGGACGGGTGGATCTCGTACGAGAGGTCGTCGCCGTTGTCACTTCCGGCGACCGAGCAGGTCAGTCTGGTGTTGCCGATGTTGTCGATCGCCAGCTTCGGCCGTCCCCGGAACCGGCCCTTCACGGTGGGCGGGACGATCTCGGCCCGCACTTCGGTGAACGGAGTGATCGTCAGGTTGCCTTCGGGGACGGTGGTGGCCTCGGGGTGCTCCGTCGGCGAGATCCGTACGGCGTACGGGTTGGGGCCCGCGGTCGCGTCGGGGGTACGGGGCGGGGTGAAGGTCAGCTCCACCGTTCCCGTGGTGCCGGGGTAGAGCCGCAGGGTCTGCGGCTCCACCCTCGTCCACGGGGCGATGTCGCCGACGGGTTCGAAGCGGTACTCGTCGACGACATCGCCGGTGTTGCGCACACGCAGTCGAACGGTCGTCGTGCCACCGGGATCCACGGTGGCCGACGCGGGTTCCAGAGAAGTCCAAAGGCTCACGTTTCGGACGCTAACGGGAAGGCGGCGTCGTGTCCGCAGGCCCCGGGGCACGATCCCGTGCCCGAAGAGGCGAGGCCGGCGGTCCGACCGCGCCGGACGGCGCGGTCGGGGCTCCCGGGAACCGTCTTCACAGAGCCTTGTGGTAGTGGTTGTCAGGGTCGTTGATGAAGTGCGCGTAGGAGTTGGCAGCGAAGGCCGGCCACGATTCCACCGGGATGATCGGAACGCGCCGCAGCTCCACCAGGATCTGCTTGCGGTCACCCGTCGGGTCGCTCCACTCGTCGACCGGGCGTCCGATGTCGACCGGCCGCTTTCCGCTGGGCCACACCGGGTCTCGCCCTGACATGACCTCGTCGACGACATCCCGGCAGACCTGGCTGCTCTCCGCCAGCTCGTCGTGCAGCGACTTCAGCAGCGCGGTGAGTTTGTTCCCGTCCACACTCGCACCGATCACCCCGTCATCGACAAGGCTCTTCCACAACGTGCCCATGTCGGTCTTGAGCAGGAGCGGCATGTCCTTCTCCACTCGCGTCGGGAACGTCGAGAGGTGAACGGCGGCCGAGGCCATGGCCTGGAACATGCCGCGCACACTGGCGAGTTGTTCGGCCGTTGCCGTCTCGCTCATCTTGAAATACCTGATGAGTCTGCTGTCCTTCATCTTGAGGATCTTCGCGGCGACCTCGGCGTTGACCGACATCTCGTCCTGGGTCTCGTCGGACCGCCAGTACCCGCCGTCGACGCCGTAGAAGTTCTCGGAGTGCTCATCGTCGGAATTCGCCAGCATATTCATGCCAGGCAAGGCGTCCAGCGGTACATCTGGATTCACCTGTGGCTGGCCCATGTTGTCGGCCTCTGTCACAACCACGGTGACCTCCTCATTACCGAGCTCGAACTCGGGCGTGGCGTCCGGGTCCTGCCTCTGGTCGGCCCTGGTCTGGCGGTATATCAATTGCGCCACCCGCGAGATCTCACTCATGACCGCGTTGAGCAGGCGTATGTCGGTGAACGGCTGCGTGACGAACTCCAGATTGGCGTCGCCATCCTGGACGACGCACCATTGCCGGCCGTAGTGCTGGGTCGGGATCTGGTACGGCTCCTCGTATTCGTTCTCCATGTCGACCTCGACTTCGCTGTTCAACTGCTGGAACTCGAAGCCGACCGCGGCTCGCTGCACGAACCCCGCGTGGTCGCCGCCGTGCGCCTGGACGCCGGAGGCCTGCTCGTGCCCGCCGTCATGCGGCCCCACCTCACGCTGCACCGGAGCGGGACCCGCCATCACCCGCGTCGCGTTGGCCTCTGCGGCGCGCTCGTAGCTGTCGCCCGGGTCGCTGACCCGGAGCCCGCCGCCGTTGTCGGTGCCGGCGACGGGACCCTGGCTCTGCTGGACCACATGGGTCAGCTCATGGGCGAGGGTGTGCTTGTCCCGGCCGTCCCACACGACGTGGTTGCGGGAGGTGTACGCGCTCGCCCCGATCTCGGCCGCCGACCGCTGGGCGACGGTGTCCGTGTGCACCCGCACGGAACTGAAGTCGACGCCTCCGAACCGGGCTGACATCTCGCTGCCCAGTGCCGTGTCCAGGGGCCGGCCGGGTGAGCCCAGCACCTGGTGCACCAGAGAGCTCCGTTGGACGGCGGGCTGCTGCTGGTCGTGTCCGCAGCCGGCGGAGTGCTGGTGCCGCTCCGCGGCGACCGCGCGGGACACCGCCGCGTTGCCCGCCGCACGCTGGAGTGCCAGGAGCCGCTGCGCGGACGTGCTCGACGACGCCCTCCCACGGGCCTTGTCCCGGTCCCCGGCCTGGCTGCCGGTCCTCTGCTCTTGTCCGCGCACGATGCTCCCTCGCTGGATGACATCCCAGCGTTACCCGCTCGCCGCCGCTGCCGACAGGGCTTTGAGGGCAGCCTCAGGGGCAGATACGTGCAGTCGAAGTGCTGCCGGGTTTGACGAACTGCCCATCGGGGCAACGGCCGTGCCCCCGAACAGGTACGGACGACCGTTCCGAACAAGGCCTTCACTGCAGACAGTGAAGGCTGTCGTGTCTCGTACCCGAGGAGAAGAGCATGCCGTCCTACCTGTCGCCCGGCGTATACGTCGAGGAGGTGGCCAGTGGCTCGCGCCCCATCGAGGGGGTGGGGACGTCGGTGGCGGCCTTCGTGGGGCTGGCCCCCAACGGTCCGCTGAACCAGCCGACCCTGGTGACCAACTGGACCCAGTACGTCGCAGCCTTCGGTGACTTCACCGACGGGTACTACCTGGCGCACAGCGTCTACGGCTTCTTCAACAACGGCGGTACGGCCGCGTATGTCGTCCGGGTCGGCGGCGCATCCGGGGGTGCCTCCGAGGCCTCCGTGCCCGCCGCGAACGGTTCGGCCGTGGCCGGTTCGGGCACCCCGGCCGCGCTGCCCCCGGGGGAGCCGCGTCAGCTCGGTACGTTCACCGTGACCGCCCTGGCGCCCGGCTCGCTGAGCGTCGAGGTCGCCGACCCGGAGGGCGAAGGGGCGGCGGACCGGTTCCGGCTGATCGTCAAGAACGGCGACGAGGTCGCCGAGACGTTCAACGTCTCCGCCAAGAGGAGCGGTCGCAACTACGTCGTCACCCAGGTCAAGGAGCGCTCCAAGCTCATCACCGTGGAGGAGGCGGCCCCCGCCGCCCAGCTCGCCCGGCCCGAGAACCAGACCGTGGCGCTGCCCGCATCGGCCCCGGCCTCGACGGGCGGCGCACCCTCGACGGAGGTGGCGCATGCATCGCACCCCGGCCCGGCCGAGTACCTCGGCGACTCCGCCGACCGAACCGGCTTCGGCGGCCTTGAGGCGGTCGACGAGATCTCGATGGTCGCGGTGCCCGACCTGATGGCCGCCTACCAGCGCGGTGCGATCGACCTGGAGGGCGTCAAGGCCGTCCAGCTCGGACTGATCGCACACTGCGAGCTGATGGGCGACCGAGTCGCCGTCATCGACCCCCCGCCCGGCCTCAACGCCCGCCAGGTCCAGGTGTGGCGCCAGGAGACCGCGGGCTACGACTCCAAGTACGCGGCCCTCTACTACCCCTGGATCAAGTCCTTCGACCCGGCCACCGGCCAGGCCCGCATGATTCCGCCGAGCGGTCACATCGCCGGTGTCTGGGCCCGCAACGACTCCGAGCGCGGGGTGCACAAGGCACCGGCCAACGAAGTCGTACGCGGCGCCGTGGACCTGGAGATGCAGATCACCCGCGGGGAGCAGGACCTCCTCAACCCCGTGGGCGTCAACTGCATCCGCGCCTTCCCGGGCCGCGGCATCCGCGTCTGGGGTGCCCGCACCCTCTCCTCCGACCCGGCCTGGCGCTACCTGAACGTGCGCCGGTACTTCAACTACCTGGAGGAGTCGATCCTGATCGGCACCCAGTGGGTGGTGTTCGAGCCGAACGACCACGCGCTCTGGGCGCGGATCCGCCGCAACATCTCGGCGTTCCTGGTCAACGAGTGGCGCAGTGGCGCCCTCTTCGGGGCCCGGCCCGAAGAGGCCTACTACGTCAAGTGTGACGAGGAGACCAACCCGCCGGAGTCGGTCGACCTGGGCCGTGTGATCTGCGAGATCGGCATCGCACCGGTCAAGCCGGCCGAGTTCGTGGTGTTCCGCCTCGCTCAGTTCACCAGCGGAGGCGGGGAACTGGAGGAGTAGACCACCCTCGCAGCCCCGCACTTCCGTGTCCCGCAGAATTCGCAGAAAGACAGAGATAGATGAGTCTCCAGCCGGGTGACGCCCTCACCTCACACAATTTCGGCCTCCAGATCGACGGGGTGATGGTCGAGTACCTCGCGGAGGTCAGCGGCCTCAGCATCGAGCAGGACGTCATCGAGTACCAGCAGGTCTCCGCACAGGGCAAGCCGGTGACGAAGAAGATGCCCGGTGTGAAGAAGGCGGGCACCTGCACCGTCGTCCGCGGTATGACGCAGTCCGCGGCCTTCAACCAGTGGATCAACGAGTCCGTCAACGGTGCGATGGCCACAGCGCGGAAGAACGCCACCATCATGGTGATGGACTACCAGAACAACCCGGTCAAGCGGTACAATATGCGCAACGCCTGGTGCAGCAAGATCGACACCAGCACCGTGAAGGCCGGCGAGGCGTCCGCGCTCACCGAGACCGTGACCATCACCTTCGAAGAACTGGTCATCGAATAATGCGGCGCACGGCTCCCGGCGCCGGCAAGGGTGCGCTCACGGACAGTCCCCAGCCGGGGGCCGGTGCGGAACCGGGGCAGCAGCCGCCCGCCGCTGCCGCCCCGGCCCCAGCCGCACACGCCCAACAGCTGCGCACGGAGTTCGCGTTCGAGCTGCCGCGCGGATACGTCGACGAGTCCGGCACCGTCCACCGTGACGGCGTCATGCGGCTCGCGACCGCCCGGGACGAACTGGTGCCGCTGCGGGACATGCGGGTCCAGGAGAACCCGGCGTATCTGTCGGTGGTGCTGCTCGGCCGGGTGATCACCCGGCTCGGCACGCTGCCGCTGGTGCACGACGGGGTGGTGGAGAACATGTTCGCCTCCGACCTGGCGTTCCTCCAGGACTTCTACCGGCAGGTCAACGCCGAGGGACACACCCGGGCGGGGGTCACCTGCCCGCACTGCGAGCAGCCGTTCGAGGTCGAACTCGGCGGGAGCCGCCTGGGGGAATCGTGACGTACGCGACCGACCGACTGCACGAGGAGATCGCGTACGTCGCCTACCACTTCCACTGGGACCTGGAGGAGATCCTGGACCTCGAACACCACGACCGCCGCCGCTACGCCGAGCAGATCGCGGGACTCGTCGCGCGTGCCTCGGCACAGGGGTGACGGCATGGGATTCCTCAGCCGGTTCCGCAGGGACCGGGCGCAGCACGACCACGTGGGCCCCACGGGCGGCACGGACTCGCCCGTGGCACCCGTGGGCTCCTCCGCACCTCTCGGTGCACCCTCACCCGGTGTGACCCGGTCGGCCGGGTGGTCCGGTCTGCCCCCGGTCCAGCGAGTGACCGACGGCGTCAAGGCCCCGGTCACCGATGGCGGGTTCGGCAGCCGGCTGACCACATGGCGCAGCCCCGCCTTCGCCGCGCCGCTGTCCCATGCGGTCCTCGACGAGGCGCCGAGCGGGCTGGTGCACGGCGTACTGACCGCGTCGGCCCCCGCGTCCGCCGGTCTTGAGCTGCCTGCGCTCGCGCTGCCTGTCGCCCCTGACGGTGGCGGGGGCAACGCGGTCCGCGCCCCGGCGGTGCAGCGTGCCGCACTGCCGATGGCCGAGCCGGTACGACCTCTGGGTGTCGCGGTGACCCCCGTGACGGTCCCCGCCACGCGGCCCGCCGCGCTGACCCGGGCGCGGAGCGTGCAGCGGAGGGAGCTTCCGGCTGTCCGGACGGCGGTTCCGGCTGCGGATGCTGCCGCCGGTCCGGCGCCGGACGGGGGTTCTGCCGCGGGTGTGCCCGCGGCTGTGCAGCGGTCTGTTGAGGGCGTGGCGGACGGTACGGGCGGGGCTGGCGAAGGGGCACCTTCCGCGCTGCCGGGTGCACCGGGTTCCGGTGCGGGTCCGGCCGGTTCGGCGGCGGGCGCGACGGCGGGTGGGTCGGTTCAGCGGAGGCCGCTGCTTGGTGCGCCGGTGTCCGCGGCGCCTTCCGACGCGGCAGCGTCCGATGCGGCGCCCGCGCCCGGGCCTGCTGTGCCCGGCGGTGAACGGCTGTCCGTGCAGCGGACCGCGTCCGCTGGTGACGGTGGGGTTGTTCCGGGTGGTGTGCTGCCGCGGACGTCGGCCACCGCGCCGGTGAGGCCGTCGGTGACCGGTGCGGGTCCGGCCGGTTCGGCGACGGGTGCGGTGTCGGGCGCGACGGCGGGTGGTTCGGTTCAGCGGAGGCCGTTGCTGGGCGCTCCGGTGTCCGCGGCGCCTTCCGACGCGGCCCCCCTGCCTGGACCCGCGGTGTCCGGCGACGCACAGCCGCCCGTGCAGCGGAGGGAGCTTCCGGCTGCCCGGACGGTGGATTCGGCCCCTGCGGGTGCCGCCGCCGGTCCGGTGACGGTGCCGGACGGGCGATCTGCCGCGAGTGTGTCCGCGGCCGTTCAGCGATCCGGCGCGGGCGTGGCGGATGGTGCGGGCGGGGCTGACGAAGGGGCACCTTCCGCGCTGCCGGGTGCACCGGGTTCCGGTGCACCCGGTCCGGCCGGGCCGGCGCCAGGCAGGTCCGTGTCCGGGCCCGCTGGGGCCGATGCGGGACAGCCGTCCGTACAGCGGACCGCGTCCGCCGGCGACGGGGGAGTTGCTCCGGGTGGTGTGCTGCCGCGTACGTCGGTCACCGCGCCGGTGAGGCCGTCGGCCTCTGGTGCCGGTCCGGCCGCGTCGGCGGCGGGCGCGACGGCGGGTGGGCCGGTTCAGCGGAGGCCGTTGCTCGGTGCGCCGGTGTCCGCGGCGCCCTCCGACGCGACGCCTCTCATCGGGCGGGCCGTGCCGGGCAGCGCCGGGCAGCCCGCGTCGCGACATGCGGCCTCCGGCTCCGATCAGGGAGCCGCGAAGAGTGGTGCCGCACCACGAACACCAGCTCCCGCAAGCGCAGTTCAGCGCTCCACCGACCCGTTGCAGCTTCCGTCCACCGCCCACCCGGCAGCCCCGGGTCCTTCGGTGTCCGACCCGATTCCCGTGAGCCGCATGGTCACGCCGCCGTCTGTCGACACCGCACCGGCCTCCGCAGGGACAGCGGTCGTCCGCGACACCGGCGACACAATCGGGTCGGCTCCTGCTTCCCCAGTCGTGCAGCGGCGTGCCGCACCCACCCCCGGGATCGCGCGGCAGCAGGCTCCCGCACCGCGCCCCGCCCGGGCGCTGACCCCTGCCCGTGCACTCACCCTTCCGTCGGAGCCCGCGGCCGCCCACCGTCCGGGGGCTCCGGCCGCCGCCGCCGTACGGCTGCGGCGGCTGCCCTCACCGCAGTCCGTGCAGCGGCACCCGGCAGCGTCGTCCGGCCGTGCGCAGGGTACGCCAGGCACCCCGCCCTCACCGGCCCCCGGCAACGCGGGCGGGGGTGTCGGTGCCGGTCCGGCGCCGACAGTGCGGCGCGCCGTGGCGTCCAGGACTCCTGCAGGGCGGCCTGAGGCACCGGGTGGCACGACGCCCAAGGCGCCGCAGCCCCGGAACGCGGGTCCCGGGGCTGCGTCCGCCCCGCCGCGGGCGGCCGCCGTGCCGGTGGTGCGGGCCCGGCACTCGGGCGTGCCACGCGGCGGTGCGCTTCCGGGGAACGCCGGGGCGACGGCTCCGCACCACGGCACTTTGGGCGGGACCCCCTCGGCGCCGGCGGACGCGCCGGCCGTTGCGGCAGAGCGCGATGCAAAGCCCGGCACGGCACGGACACTTCAGGCTCCGACAGTCCGGTCCGCGCCCCTGTCCGCACCATCGGCGGCGGGCGGCCCGTCCACCGCGGCCACCCCCGCTGTCCAGCGCTCCAAGGACCGCGGATCCACGCACGGCGCGGCCGCCACCGGTGGGGGAGTGCCGCTCGGCGGCGCCCCGGCGGCCGACGGTGCCGTGAAGAACAGCGGCCGGGCCCCGCTGATTCCGGGCCGTCCCGTCCAGCGTCTTTCCGTCCCGACGACCGGCCCGGTCGCCTCGACCACAGCCCCGGCCGCTCCGGCGACCGGCCCGGTCACCCCGTCGCCCAGCGGTGACTCCGTGCTCCCGGCCGGTCCTGGCGCCGCCGCGCCACGGCCCGGCACCACACCGGGGCCCCGGCTCGGTCTCGGTGCCCCGGACGTCCAGCGGTCCGCCGCCACGCGGGTCCCGGCCGCGCCTGCCCCCGTGCCGTTGCCCCTCCCCGATGGTGTGCCGACAGCGGACGGCCGAGCCTATGGCCCACTGCCGTCATCACCCCGGCCCGCTGCCCGCGCACTCGTGCCGCCGCCTGCGGCGGCGGGGAGCGGCACGCCCGCCGCCGTCCAGCGCCCCCCACTGCCGGCCCCGGCCTCCGCGCCGGAGAGCCTCGCCGCGCACCCGGCGGCTCCCGCCCTCACCGGCCCGGTTGGCGCGCCG
>NZ_JBEYBS010000028.1:0-79486 GCF_040632375.1 Streptomyces sp. NPDC019396
TCTTCAAAGGAACCTCGACCATCCGAAACCGGATGGACGGGGTATCAACTAATCTGGCGTTGATTTTTGGCACGCTGTTGAGTTCTCAAGGAACGTCCGCTTCCTTTGTACTCACCCTCTCGGGCTTTCCTCCGGGCGCTTCCCTTCGTGTTTCCAACCCTACCAGATTCATTTTCCGTCCCGTTCCCGGTTCGGATTCTGTTTCCAGTGGCCGTTGGAGGGCCTTTGCCTTTCGGCTGATCCGACTTTATCAGAACTTCTCGGTCGGAATTTCCATCCTCCGCGACGCTCTCCGTGCACACGAGTGTGTCCGGGGTTTCGCTCAGGCGGAGCCGTAAACGTACTGGAGCGGAGCAGCCGATGCAAATCGAGGGCCGCTCCGCTCCAGGATCACCCGACGGCGTGTCAGACCTCCACGACCACAGGCAGGATCATCGGGCGCCGACGGTAGGTGTCGGAGACCCACTTGCCGATGGTGCGACGAATGAGCTGCTGCAGCTGGTGGGGCTCGGCGACACCGTCCGCCGCGGACTTGCTGAGGGCTTCCTCGACCTTCGGGATCACCGCGTCGAACGCGTTGTCCTCGATTCCGGAGCCTCGCGCATGGATGTTCGGTCCACCGACGATCTTGCCCGTGGTCGAGTCGACCACGACGAAGACGGAGATGATGCCCTCGTCTCCGAGGATGCGCCGGTCCTTGAGCGAGCTCTCGGTGACATCTCCGACCGACAGGCCGTCGACGTACACGTAACCGGCCTGGACCTTGCCGGAGATCCTGGCCTTGCCGTCGACGAGGTCGACGACGACGCCGTCCTCGGCGATCACGATGCGGTCCTTGGGGACGCCCGTCATGGCTCCGAGCTCCGCGTTGGCGCGCAGGTGGCGCCATTCGCCGTGGACCGGCATCAGGTTCTTCGGGCGGCAGATGTTGTAGAAGTACAGCAGCTCGCCTGCCGAGGCGTGGCCCGAGACATGGACGCGTGCGTTGCCCTTGTGGACGACGTTCGCACCCCAGCGGGTCAAGCCGTTGATGACGCGGTAGACCGCGTTCTCGTTACCGGGGATGAGCGACGAGGCCAGGATCACCGTGTCACCCGGGACGATGCGGATCTGGTGGTCGCGGTTGGCCATCCGGGAGAGCGCGGCCATCGGCTCACCCTGGGAACCCGTGCAGACGAGCACGACCTCGTGGTCCGGCAGGTCGTCCAGCGTCTTGACGTCCACGACGAGGCCCGCTGGGACCTTCAGGTAGCCGAGGTCGCGGGCGATGCCCATGTTGCGCACCATCGAACGGCCGACGAACGCGACCCTGCGGCCGTATTCGTGCGCGGCGTCGAGGATCTGCTGGATGCGGTGCACATGGCTGGCGAAGCTGGCCACGATGATGCGTTTGTCGGCGCCGGCGAAGACGCCACGCAGCACATTGGAGATATCGCGTTCGGCCGGGACGAATCCGGGGACCTCGGCGTTCGTGGAGTCGGACAGCAGCAGGTCGATGCCCTCTTCGCTCAGCCGGGCGAAGGCGTGCAGGTCCGTGAGGCGGCCGTCCAGCGGGAGCTGGTCCATCTTGAAGTCGCCGGTGTGCACGACCATGCCGGCGGGGGTGCGGATGGCGACGGCCAGGGCGTCCGGGATGGAGTGGTTGACCGCGATGAACTCGCAGTCGAAGGGTCCGATGCGCTCCCGGTCGCCTTCGGTCACCTCGAGGGTGTACGGGCGGATCCGGTGTTCCTGGAGCTTGGCCTCGATGAGGGCGAGGGTGAGCTTGGAGCCGATCAGCGGAATGTCCGGCTTCAGCCTGAGCAGGAACGGGACGCCGCCGATGTGGTCCTCGTGGCCGTGCGTGAGCACGATGCCCTCGACGTCGTCGAGCCGGTCCTTGATCGCGTTGAAGTCCGGGAGGATCAGGTCGACACCGGGCTGCTCCTCTTCCGGGAAGAGGACGCCGCAGTCGACGATCAGGAGTCGGCCGTCGTACTCGAAGACCGTCATGTTTCGGCCGATCTCACCGAGACCGCCGAGCGGGGTGACGCGGAGACCGCCCTGAGGGAGCTTCGGCGGAGCGCCGAGTTCGGGATGCGGATGACTCAAAAGACTCTCCTCACCACGCGCGCCACGTACCGCATGGGCACGTGGCGCGCGTGACATTCATGCGCTTGCTGTTGTCATTGATGTGATGCTTGTTCAGTTGGTTCATATTCAGTTGTGAAGTCTGTGGTTACAGCTGTACCCCGCCGGCGGCGAGATCGAGCCTGAGCTGTGCGGTCTCGGCCTCGGTGAGCTCTACCAGCGGCAGACGCAGCGGTCCCGCGGGCAAACCCTGGAGAGCGAGCGCCGCCTTGGTCGTGATGACGCCCTGGGTCCGGAACATTCCGGTGAAGACCGGGAGCAGCTTCTGGTGGATCTCGGTGGCCTTCTGTACGTCTCCGGCGGTGTACGCGTCGACGAGAGCGCGCAGCTCGGGGGTGACGACATGGCCGACCACGGACACGAAGCCGATCGCGCCGACCGACAGCAGCGGAAGGTTGAGCATGTCGTCGCCGGAATACCAGGCGAGACCGCTCTGGGCGATGGCCCAGCTCGCGCGGCCGAGGTCGCCCTTGGCGTCCTTGTTCGCGACGATACGCGGGTGCTGGGCGAGGCGCACGATCGTTTCGGTGTCGATCGGCACCCCGCTGCGGCCGGGGATGTCGTACAGCATCACGGGGAGCCCGGCACTGTCGGCGATGGCCGAGAAGTGCCGGTACAGGCCCTCCTGGGGAGGCTTGTTGTAATACGGCGTGACAGCGAGCAGGCCGTGCGCTCCGGCGCGCTCGGCGGCGCGGGCGAGTTCGATGCTGTGGCGGGTGTCGTTGGTGCCGATTCCGGCGACCACGTGGGCCCGGTCTCCGACCGCTTCCAGGACAGCCCGGACGAGCTGGTCTTTCTCCGCATCGCTGGTGGTCGGGGACTCGCCGGTGGTGCCGTTGACGATCAGACCGTCATTGCCTGCGTCCACCAGGTGGGCGGCGAGCCGCTGCGCGCCGTCGATGTCGAGTGCGCCATCCGCCGTGAACGGCGTGACCATGGCGGTGAGGACCCGTCCGAAGGGGGTCTGCGGAGTGGAGATCGGAGCCATGGGTAACACGCTACTCGCTGCTCAGCGGGTAGGTCCCCCTCGGGGGACGTGACGTATGCCGTGACCTGTGGAGCCCGGCACTGCCTGCTCGGGGGTTCAGGCAGTGCCGGGTCCGTTTGATCAGCCTAGATGAACTTCTCGAAACGCCGCAATACGGACACCGAGTCAGGCTGAACCGTACATCTGTCCCTTATGGGGCGATGCGTCCATTCGCGTTGAACGCGGCATAGGTGAGGGGCATGAGCTTGGCCCAGTGCTCCTCCATCTTCTCTCCCACCATCTCGATCTCCCGCTGCGGGAAGGACGGCACCTTGGCGAGCTCGTGCTGGGTGCGCAGACCGAGGAAGTGCATCAGCGAGCGGGCATTGCACGTCGCGTACATCGAGGAGTAGAGGCCCACGGGCAGCACCGCGCGGGCCACCTCACGGGCGACCCCGGCCGCGAGCATCTCCTGGTACGCCTCGTACGCCTGGCGGTAGGAGTCCTCCATCACGCGGCCCGTGAGGTCCTGCTGCGCCTGGGTGCCCTCGACGAAGACGTACTTCCCCGGGCGGCCCTCCTGGACCAGCTTGCGGGCCTCGCCCGGGACGTAGAAGACGGGCTGGAGCTCCCGGTAGCGCCCGGACTCCTCGTTGTACGACCAGCCGACGCGGTGGCGCATGAACTCGCGGAAGACGAAGATCGGGGCGCTGATGAAGAAGGTCATCGAGTTGTGCTCGAAGGGGCTGCCGTGGCGGTCCCGCATCAGATAGTTGATCAGCCCCTTTGAGCGCTCCGGATCCTTGGAGAGCTCGTCCAGGGACTGCTCGCCCGCGGTGGAGACCCGGGCCGCCCACAGCACGTCGGAGTCGCCGGCGGTGTGCTTCACCAGCTCGACGGAGACATCGCTGCGGAAGCTGGGCTTGATGTCGGCGGGGGTCTCGGTCACCGGCGGGTGTCCTTCCAGTTGCTTTCAACGCGGGCGGCGTCCCACTCTACGGCTCGGCACTCACCGCGATCGTCCGACCGTCGCGGCAGGTCCGACCACGCTCCTTCAGGGGGCGCCGGCCCCTTTCGGACCCCCTGGGGTGGCCCGTGGCTGAACGCCTCTGTAGCCTCACCCGTCACAGCCTGTTGTGCGTGATGAGTGAGGATCAGCCGTGCCCCTGCCCTTCCTGACGGCCGACCGAGCCTTTGACACCTCTGACACCTCGACGACCGACGGTGACGTCGCACTGGCGTTCGATGACCATGACGAGTGGCGGCGGCCCTACCGCCCGGGCCCCTGGCGCGTGGCAGCCGCGGCGCTGCTCCTCCTGCTCGCGTCGTTCGTGCTCATGGCGTCGTTGATCGTCGCCTTCGCCGGTGCCCTGCCCGGCGCGGGGCTGTGCTTCGGTCTCGCACTGCTGGTGATCGCCGCGGCGCTGCGGCTGCTGCGCATGGGCACCTGGGTGAGCAGGCACGGTGTGCGCCGTACCGGATTCTTCTCGACATCCACCGTCGAATGGCGGCAGGTCACGGCACTGCGGACCGTGCAGCAGCCGGTGCGCTGGCTGGGCCTGCCACGCACAGTCCAGGGGCAGGCTCTGACACTGGTCCGGGGAGGCGGTGAGCCGCTGCCGCTGCTCACCGACCACAACGCGGACTTCCTCTCGCGGGTCGAGGCGTTCGACAGGGCGGCGGACGTCGTCGAGGCCTGGGGCGCCCGGTACGGTCCCGCGGCGCAGCCCGTGGCCGCCCCCGGCCAGTAGGCGCGAGGGCATTCCGGCCGGATCAGGGTAGGGCTCTGCTGGGGAATCCCGGGCCGGGGTGCCTTCAGACGCTGACGGGCTTGCCCTCATGCAGGGCGATCGCGCGCTGCATCGCCTTTCGGGCGCGCGGAGTGTCCCGGGCGTCGTGATACGCGACGGCCAGCCGGAACCAGCATCGCCAGTCCTCCGGTGAATCCTCCGTCTCGGCCCGGCGCTTGGCGAAGACCGCGTCCGCCGAGTCCCGGTCGATACGACCGCCCGCGGTACGCACCAGCTCGTCGACCGGCAGCCCGCCCTCCCCGTCCAGCTCGGCCGCGAGCGCGTTGGCCTTCTGGACGAAGCGGGTGTTCTTCCAGAGGAACCAGAGCCCGATCACCGGCAGGATCAGCACCGCCACACCAAAGGTGACTGTCAGCACCGTGCCGTGCCGGAGCAGCAGCACGCCCCGGCTGCCGACCAGGACGAAGTAGACGACCAGGACGGCAGCCGTGATGGCGTAGGTGATCTTCGCGCGCATGGGTGAGGTCTCAGTCCAGGTCGAGGAAGTTCTCAAGGCCGAAGGTGAGCCCGGGTGTGCTCACCACACGGCGCACACCGAGCAGGATGCCCGGCATGAAGCTGCTGTGGTGCAGGGAGTCGTGCCGGATGGTGAGGGTCTCGCCCTCCCCGCCGAGCAGCACCTCCTGATGAGCGAGCAGTCCCCGCAGCCGTACGGCGTGCACCGGCACCCCGTCGACGTCCGCACCGCGCGCGCCGTCCAGCGCGGTGACGGTCGCGTCGGGCTGCGCTCCGCGGCCCGCGTCGGCGCGGGCCGCGGCGATCAGCTGGGCCGTGCGTGTGGCAGTACCGGAAGGGGCGTCCGCTTTGTTCGGGTGGTGCAGCTCGACCACCTCGACCGACTCGAAGTAGCGCGCGGCCTGGGCGGCGAACCTCATGGTGAGCACGGCGCCGATGGAGAAGTTGGGCGCGATGAGCACACCCGTCTCCGGGGAGGCGTCCAGCGAGGTGCGCAGATGCGCGAGGCGCTCATCGGTCCAGCCGGTGGTGCCGACGACGGCGTGGATGCCATGGCGCACGCAGAAGTCGAGGTTGCCCATCACCGATGCGGGGGTGGTCAGTTCGACCGCGACCTGTGCGCCGTTCTCGACGAGGGTCTCCAGCTTGTCGTCCCGGCCGAGCGCGGCGACGAGTTCCATGTCGCCGGCGGCTTCGACCGCCCGAACCGCCTCGGATCCGATACGCCCCTGGGCTCCGAGGACGGCCACGCGCAGCTTGCTCATTGCTTGTGCTCTCTCTACGAGTCGGACTCTGTGGGCCCTGCGGGCGTCATGCGACGGATTCGTGCAGGCGATCCGCCTGCTTGTCCTTCAGCGGACCGATCACCGCCAGTGAGGGACGCTGCCCGAGGAGATCGCGGGCGACCGCCCGGACGTCGTCGGGTGTGACCGCGGCTATGTTCGCCAGCATGTCGTCGACCGACATCTGGGCGCCCCAGCACAGCTCGCTCTTGCCGATGCGGTTCATCAGCGCACCGGTGTCCTCGAGCCCCAGCACCGTGGAGCCTGAGAGCTGGCCGATGGCCCGGTTGATCTCGTCGTCGGACAGTCCTTCGGCGGCGACCCGGTCGAGCTCGTCACGGCAGATCTTCAGCACGTCGTGGACCTGGCTGGGCCGGCAGCCCGCGTACACGCCGAAGAGTCCGCAGTCGGCGAAGCCCGAGGTGTACGAGTACACGCTGTAGGCGAGGCCCCGCTTCTCCCGTACCTCCTGGAAGAGGCGCGAGGACATGCCGCCGCCGAGTGCCGTGTTCAGAACGCCGAGGGCCCATCTGCGGTCGTCGGTGCGGGCGAGGCCCGGCATACCGAGGACGACGTGAGCCTGCTCGGTCTTGCGCCCGAGCACGTCTATCCGGCCCGCGGTCCTGAGTGTGCGGTGACCGTCGCGCGGGGCGATCGGCTGGGCTTCCGTCCTGGCCAGCGCTCCGGCGCGGTCGAAGGCCTTGCGGACCTGGCGGACGACCGTGCCGTGGTCGACGTTGCCGGCGGCGGCGACGACCAGATGCGTGGGGTCGTAGTGCTTCTTGTAGAAACGGGCGATCTGCGACCGGTTGAGTGCGTTGATCGTGTCGACGGTGCCCAGGACCGGCCGTCCCAGCGGGCTGTCGCCGAACATGGTGCGCGCGAAGAGGTCGTGGACGACGTCACCCGGGTCGTCCTCGGTCATCGCGATCTCCTCGAGGATGACACCGCGCTCGGCGACGACGTCCTCTTCGAGGATCAGGGAACCCGTGAGCATGTCGCAGACGACGTCGATCGCCAGCGGCAGGTCGGTGTCGAGCACCCGTGCGTAGTAGCAGGTGTACTCCTTCGCCGTGAAGGCGTTCATCTCACCGCCGACCGCGTCGATCGCGGCGGAGATGTCGAGGGCGGACCGGCGCGCGGTGCCCTTGAAGAGGAGGTGCTCCAGGTAGTGCGTGGCGCCGCCCAGCGACGGGGTCTCGTCGCGGGAACCGACGTGCGCCCAGATTCCGAAGGTGGCGGAGCGCACGGACGGGAGGGTCTCGGTGACGATGCGCAGCCCGCCGGGCAGCACGGTGCGGCGGACGGTGCCGATGCCGTGCTCGCCCTTGAGGAGCGTTTGGGTACGGGCGACGGCCCGCGCCTCCGAAGAGGTGCGGGCCGTCGTCCTGGAACTAGGTGACGTCACTTGGCGGCGTCGTCCTTCTCGCCCTCGGCGGAGTCGCTGTCGGACTCGGCCTCGCCCTCGACCACGGGGATCAGGGAGAGCTTGCCGCGCTGGTCGATCTCGGCGATCTCGACCTGGATCTTCTGGCCGACCCCGACCACGTCCTCGACGTTCTCCACGCGCTTGCCACCGGCGAGCTTGCGGATCTGCGAGATGTGCAGCAGGCCGTCCTTGCCCGGGAGCAGGGAGACGAACGCACCGAAGGTGGTGGTCTTGACGACGGTGCCCAGGTAGCGCTCGCCGACCTCCGGCATGGTCGGGTTGGCGATGCCGTTGATCGTGGCACGGGCGGCCTCGGCGGCCGGGCCGTCGGCGGCACCGATGTAGATGGTGCCGTCGTCCTCGATCGTGATCTCGGCGCCGGTGTCCTCCTGGATCTGGTTGATCATCTTGCCCTTGGGGCCGATGACCTCGCCGATCTTGTCCACGGGGATCTTGACGGTGATGATCCGCGGGGCGTTCGGGGACATCTCGTCCGGGGTGTCGATCGCTTCCATCATCACGTCGAGGATGTGGAGGCGGGCGTCGCGGGCCTGCTTGAGGGCCGCGGCCAGGACGGAGGCCGGGATGCCGTCCAGCTTGGTGTCGAGCTGGAGGGCGGTGACGAACTCCTTCGTACCGGCGACCTTGAAGTCCATGTCACCGAAGGCGTCCTCCGCACCGAGGATGTCGGTGAGGGTGACGTAGTGGGTCTGGCCGTCGATCTCCTGGGAGATCAGTCCCATGGCGATACCGGCGACGGGGGCCCGCAGGGGCACACCGGCGTTCAGCAGGGACATGGTGGAGGCGCAGACGGAGCCCATGGACGTCGAGCCGTTGGAGCCGAGGGCCTCGGACACCTGGCGGATCGCGTACGGGAAGTCCTCGCGCGTCGGCAGCACCGGCACGATGGCGCGCTCCGCCAGGGCGCCGTGGCCGATCTCGCGGCGCTTCGGCGAACCGACGCGGCCGGTCTCACCGACGGAGTACGGCGGGAAGTTGTAGTTGTGCATGTAGCGCTTGCGGGTCACCGGGGAAAGGGTGTCCAGCTGCTGCTCCATGCGGAGCATGTTGAGTGTGGTGACGCCCAGGATCTGGGTCTCGCCACGCTCGAACAGGGCCGAGCCGTGCACGCGCGGGATGGCCTCGACCTCGGCGGCGAGCGTACGGATGTCCGTGACGCCACGGCCGTCGATGCGCTTCTTCTCCTTGATCACACGCTCGCGGACCAGGCTCTTGGTGAGCGAGCGGTACGCGGCGGAGATCTCCTTCTCGCGACCTTCGAACTGCGGGAGCAGCTTCTCGGCGGCCAGACCCTTGACGCGGTCCAGCTCGGCCTCGCGCTCCTGCTTGCCGGGGATGGTCAGCGCCTGGCTGAGCTCACCCTTGACGGCGGCCGTGAGGGCCTCAAGGACGTCGTCCTGGTACTCGAGGAAGACGGGGAACTCACCGGTCGGCTTGGCAGCCTTCGCGGCGAGGTCCGACTGGGCCTTGCAGAGGACCTTGATGAAGGGCTTCGCGGCCTCGAGACCGGCGGCGACGACCTCCTCGGTCGGCGCCTCGGCACCGCCCTTGACCAGCTCGATGGTCTTCGTGGTGGCCTCGGCCTCGACCATCATGATCGCGACGTCGCCGTCCTCCAGGACGCGGCCCGCGACCACCATGTCGAAGACGGCGTCCTCGAGCTCGGTGTGGGTCGGGAACGCCACCCACTGGCCGTTGATCAGCGCGACACGAGTGCCGCCGATCGGGCCGGAGAAGGGCAGGCCGGCCAGCTGCGTGGAGCAGGAGGCGGCGTTGATCGCGACCACGTCGTACAGGTGGTCGGGGTTGAGCGCCATGATCGTCTCGACGATCTGGATCTCGTTGCGCAGGCCCTTCTTGAAGGAGGGGCGCAGCGGCCGGTCGATCAGGCGGCAGGTCAGGACCGCGTCCTCGGACGGGCGGCCTTCCCGGCGGAAGAACGAACCGGGGATCTTGCCCGCGGCGTACATCCGCTCCTCGACGTCGACCGTCAGGGGGAAGAAGTCGAGCTGGTCCTTGGGGTTCTTGGACGCGGTGGTGGCCGACAGCACCATGGTGTCGTCGTCCAGGTACGCCACGGCGGAACCGGCGGCCTGCTTGGCCAGGCGGCCCGTCTCGAAGCGGATGGTACGGGTGCCGAAGGAACCGTTGTCGATCACGGCTTCGGCGTAGTGGGTCTCGTTCTCCACTAGCGATATCTCCTCGTCTGCGTCCCCCTGCCCGTGCGGCACGGGGACGGTGGTCGGAGAAGCGCGCCTTGTGTGCGGGCCGGTCTTCGATCGAAGCACCCGGGCAATGGTTCCGGGGGCCACTACCGAGGACCGGCGGCGGAGGGGCGCTCCTCCTCGTTCGGTATTGCGTTGTCTGTTGTGCGTTGTCCGTGCGGCTGTGTGCCGCTTTTCGGTACTGCGCTGTCACCAGGTTACTGAGGTGAACCGCAGGACCGCATGTACAGCAAAAGGAGCGGCCCCCTGAATGTGGGAACCGCTCCCTTCACGGCGTCTTACTTCGCGCCGGCCGCACCGCGGCGGATGCCGAGGCGGTCGACCAGCGCACGGAAGCGCTGGATGTCCTTCTTGGCCAGGTACTGCAGCAGGCGGCGGCGCTGGCCGACCAGGATCAGCAGACCACGGCGGGAGTGGTGGTCGTGCTTGTGGGTCTTGAGGTGCTCGGTCAGGTCCGAGATACGGCGGGACAGCATCGCGACCTGGACCTCGGGGGAGCCGGTGTCGCCCTCCTTGGTGCCGAACTCGGCCATGATCTGCTTCTTGGTAGCGGCGTCGAGAGACACTCGGTACTCCTCTTTCGGTGTTCGCGCGCCTGCGAGTGCCCCTGGTCTTGGTCTCAGGGGAGCTTCCGTGACTCGGAGGCGAAGGCACGATGGGCGCTGCTCCCAGCTGCGTGAAACCGTGGCTGAGGGCGCGTACACAAACGGCCGTCACACAGGGTACCAGCTCGGGGCACCCGGTCAGCGGAAAGGCCTCCCGCCGGTCCGTCAGTGCGGGTCTGCGTCTTTCTGCGTCCGTCTGCGTCCGTCAGGAGGTCAGCGCCCGGATCGAGTGAAAGACGTCGAACACCGCGAGGCACAGGGGCACCAGCGTCAGCAGGACGAACGTCTCCGCGATCTCCAGGAAGCGTCCCCAGAACGGGGTGACGCCCTTGCTCGGGACGATCAGCCCGATGGCGGTGATCAGCGCGGCGACGGCGGCGACGGCGGCGGACAGCCAGATCGTACGGATGTCGAGTCCGGCGCCGTCCCCCTTCAGGGCGGCGTGGATCAGTTCGCCGGGGGGATTCAGGCACAGCCCGATGCCGAGCAGCGCCAGAGCGCCGAGGCCCGCCGCGAGGGCGCAGCCGACCTGGGCGGTGTAGCGGAAGAGGTGGGCGCGCATCAGCATGGCGACACCGGTGGCAAGAGCCAGCAGCTGGCCCCACAGGTTGTCGGAGAACCCGAGCACCGCGGCCGACCCGACGGCCAGCAGCGCGCAGCCGCCGACCAGGCCCACGAGCAGCTCATGGCCTCTGCGCGCCTGGGCGGCGATCCGCTGGGCGTCGACCGGGCCCTGCGGGGCGGGCTCCGCCCCGTAGCCTCCGGCCGCACTGCGCGGCGGCTCGAATCCGACGGGAAGCCGGGCGAAGCGTGTGGAGAGACCCGGCAGGAAGGCCAGGGCTCCGACGGCGAGCGGCGAGCACACCGCGGCGCTCTCGGACGGCTCCATCCCGGTCAGGATCGCCGCGAAAGTGACGAGCACACCGATGGCGGCGGCGAAGGCGAACGCGACGAACGGGCCGTCACCGCCGGGGGCGACCATCATGAGGATCACCGCGACGACCAGCACGGCGGCGCAGGCCAGCAGGAACTGCAGGCGTCCGATGCCCTGGCCCGTGGCCACCGGCAGGAGTCCCGCACCGGCCACCGCGGCGTTCGCCATCGCGCCGAGACCCAGGGCCACGGCCGAGCCGCGGTCGTCGTACACCCGCGCCCGTACGCAGGCGAGCGCGAGCAGCAGGACGCCGGCGATGGCCGCCAGGATGCCCGGCAGGCCGTGCATGTCGTGGCGCGGGTCCGCCGTCCACAGGACGAACCCGAGCAGCACCAGCAGCACCGAGCCGCCGAAGAGCCCGGCTCCGCGCATCAGGCCGTCGGTCCACAGCGTGCGGTCGCTGGCGACCGCCGAGGCGACGGCCTCCGAGACATCGTCGAACACCGCCGGGGGCAGCGACTCGGCGAACGGCCGCAGCGACAGCAGTTCGCCGTCGAGGATGCGCTGGGCCATGAGGGAACGCGCGCCGTCGAGCACACTGCCGTCGCGTCGGACGAGGTGGTAGCCGACCGGGGCCCCCGCCGCGGGGCTCTGCCCGGACAGCCGGAGGATCTCCGGGTAGAGGTCGGCGATGGGGATGTCCTCGGGCAGCGCGACATCGACGCGGCCGTCCGGTGCGACGACCGTGACCCGGCAGAAGCCGGTCCCGCCACCGGTTGAACCGGAGGGACCCGAAGGACCCGAAGGACCCGAGGGACCTGATGAAGGAGCGGGACCCTGGTGACCGCTTCCGGTAGCCGCCGCTGGGGCCGTCATACTCACCTGCTGCTTCCCCCTCGTGAATCGCATGGACCTCGGTCGGTTATGCGTTCCGAATGACTCGCTTGCTCGGTTTCCGCGTTATCTGAACGGTATTTGAGCGGTATTTCATGCGCGCGCAAACACGTTGCGCAACCCTACCCCCCACCCCGTCACCCCCGCACAAGTAGGATCCCTCCCCGCGGATGGATTCCGTCGCCACGGGGGCGCTGATAGGAACTCCGCCATCCGGCAAGGGAATTGGTGTGCTGTGAGTCAAATCGTCGTCAAACGCCCACCGCGGGGCCTGCCACCCGAAGTACCCGGCGAGCAGGTGCAACTGCAATCACCGCCCGAGCTGCCGAGGGGTCAGCAGGAGGGCGCCATGATGCAGCTGCTGCCGATGCTCGGCATGGGCGGTTCGGTCGTCTTCTTCTTCATGACGCCGAGCCCCATCATGCGGATCATGGGTATGGTGATGATCGCGTCGACGGTCGCCATGGCCATCGCCATGCTGGTGCGATACCGGCGCGGTACCCAGGGCGAACTCGCCGACATGCGCCGGGACTACCTCAAGTACCTGACGCAGACCAGGCGTTCCGTGCTGAAGACGGCGCGCTTGCAGCGCGATGCGCAGTTCTATCTGTATCCGTCCCCCGAGCAGTTGTGGGCCCTGGTCGCCGAGGGCAGCCGGGTGTGGGAGCGCCGAATCGGTGACGACGACTTCGCCCAGGTGCGCATCGGTCTGGGCAGCCAGCAGCTGGCCACACCGCTCGTGGCACCCGACACAGGCCCCGTCGAGGAGCTGGAGCCGCTCACGGCGGGCGCGGTGCAGAAGTTCCTCAGCACCCACGGCGTACTCGACGGACTGCCGATGGCGGTGTCGCTGCGGGCGTTCTACCACCTGTCCGTGAGCGGAGAACCGGAGTCCGTGCGCTCCGCCGTGCGCGCGATGGTCGGCTCGCTTGCCGCCCTGCACTCCCCCGAGGACCTGGTCATCGCGATCGCGGCCGGCACCGAGTCGGCCCCGCACTGGGAGTGGGCGAAGTGGCTGCCGCACGTCCAGGCACCGGGGGCCGGCGACGGCGCGGGCAGCCGCCGCCTCATCGCCACGGACGCAGGGGAACTACAGGACCTGCTCGCGTCCCGGCTGGAAGGTCGCCCCCGGTTCCAGGGCGGCGGCCAGCCGCTGCTCGACCAGCCGCACATCGTCGTCGTGCTCGACGGCCGGTCCGTGCCCCCGATGTCGGCGCTGGCAGCGGCCGAAGGCCTTCAGGGCGTGACACTCATCGAGGTCGTGACCGGCGACCTGTCCGCCCCGCGCGGCGGACTCTCCATCGTCGTACACCCCGACTCCCTGCGCCTGGAGTCGGGACACGGAGCGGTCTACGACGGCGCGCCGGACTCGCTGGGCCTCCCGGCCGCCGAGGCGCTCGCCCGCCAGCTCGCCCCGCTGAGGATGGCCAGCGGCGGTGACGACGACGAACCACTGCTCGCGAACCTCGACTTCACCGATCTGCTGAATCTCGGCGACGCCGCCTCCGTCGACGTGAGCCGCACCTGGCGGCCTCGCGCGCAGGCGGAGCGGCTGCGGGTGCCGATCGGCGTGGGCGAGGACGGCACACCGGTCATGCTGGACCTCAAGGAAGCGGCGCAGGAGGGCATGGGCCCGCACGGTCTGTGCGTGGGCGCGACCGGTTCGGGCAAGTCCGAGCTGCTCCGTACGCTCGTGCTCGGCCTCGCCGTGACACATTCGTCGGAGACGCTCAACTTCGTCCTCGCGGACTTCAAGGGTGGCGCCACCTTCGCGGGCATGTCCCAGATGCCGCATGTCGCCGCAGTGATCACCAACCTCGCGGACGACCTGACGCTGGTCGACCGCATGGGCGACTCGATCCGCGGTGAGCTGAACCGCAGGCAGGAACTGCTGCGCGACGCGGGCAACTACGCCAACATCCACGACTACGAGAAGGCACGCGCGGCCGGCGCCCCGCTGCGTCCCATTCCGTCGCTTGTGCTCGTCATCGACGAGTTCAGTGAACTTCTCACCGCCAAACCCGACTTCATCGAGATGTTCGTCCAGATCGGACGCATCGGCCGGTCACTCGGCGTGCATCTGCTGCTGGCCTCACAGCGACTGGAGGAGGGCCGGCTGCGCGGCCTGGAGACCTATCTGTCGTACCGGGTCGGTCTGCGTACGTTCTCCGCGGCGGAGTCGCGCGCCGCGATCGGCGTTCCCGACGCATACCATCTGCCCAACGTCCCCGGCTCCGGCTATCTGAAGTTCGGCACGGACGAGATGGTGCGGTTCAAGGCCGCGTACGTCTCCGGGGTGTACCACGCGAACGGCAGCCAGGCCGCGGTGCCCGGTGGCCCGCTGCCCGTGGACCGCCAGCCCGTGCAGTTCACCGCCCTGCCGGTGCCGGTCCGCTACCTCGCGCCGTCCGTCCGCGCTTCCGTACCGGAGGCACGGACAGCGGATGACGACGCTCTCGCCGACTCGGTGCTCGATGTGATCGTGCGGCGGCTCGAGGGCCGCGGTGTGGAGGCCCACCAGGTGTGGCTGCCGCCGCTGGACAACCCTCCGACCCTGGACGAACTGCTGCCAGGGCTCACGGCCGTACAGGGCCGCGGGCTGACACAGCCCGGCTTCGACGGCGCGGGACAGCTCGTCGTACCGCTGGGCGTGGTCGACAAACCGTACGAGCAGCGCCGTGACACCCTCTACCGGGACTTCTCCGGTGCAGCGGGCCACATGCAGATCGTCGGTGGCCCGCAGTCCGGGAAGTCGACGCTGCTGCGGTCCCTCATCACGGGCTTCGCGCTCACCCACACCCCGCACGAGGTGCAGTTCTACGGCCTCGACTTCGGTGGTGGCGGTCTGTCATCGGTCGCCGGGCTGCCGCACGTCGGCGGGGTCGCCTCACGGCTCGACCCCGAGAAGGTGCGGCGCACGGTCGCCGAGGTGTACGGAATCATGACGCGGCGCGAGGAGTACTTCCGCAGCGCCGGAATCGACTCCATCAGTACGTACCGGCGCCTGCGCGCCCGCGGTGACATCTCCGTGACGGACCAGCCATGGGGTGATGTGTTCCTGATCATCGACGGCTGGGGCAACTTCCGCACCGACTACGAGGGCATGGAGCCCGCCGTGGTCGACATCGCGGCCCGCGGGCTCGGCTTCGGCATCCATGTGGTCCTCACCGCGTCGCGTTCGATGGAGGTCCGAGCCAACCTCAAGGACCATCTGATGAACCGCCTGGAGCTGCGGCTCGGCGACACCATGGACTCGGAACTCGACCGCAAGGCCGCCGTGAACGTCCCGACCGGTGTGCCCGGCCGCGGTCTCACTCAGGAGAAGCTGCACTTCATGGCCGCTGTGCCGCGGATCGACGGCATCAACTCCGACAGCGACCTGTCGGAGGCGACCGCCGCGATGGCCCAGGAGGTCGCCCGCCACTGGACGGCTCCGGGCGCACCACAGGTACGGCTGCTCCCGCGCGAGCTGCCGGCCGGCAACCTCCCCGCGGGGTATGCGGAACCGAACCGCGGCATCGCCTTCGCCATCGACGAGAACAACCTGGAACCGGTGTTCGTCAACTTCGAGCGCGACCCGTTCTTCCTGGTGTTCGGCGACAGTGAGTCCGGCAAGTCGAACCTTCTGCGGCTGCTCATCAAGCAGCTGACGGAGCGCTACGACGCGAACGACTGCAAGTTCTTCGTCATCGACAACCGGCGTGCGCTGATGGACGTCACTCCCGCGTCGCACCTGGCCGAGTACGTCCCGATGTCCAACAACATGGACCACCACGTGGACGCGCTCCACGAGCTCATGCAGCGCCGCACGCCGTCCGCCGACGTCACGTCCCAGCAGCTGCGCGACCGCAGCTGGTGGAGCGGCCCCACGGTGTACGTCGTGGTCGACGACTACGACCTGGTGTCCACGTCGAGCGGCAACCCGCTGTCCAAGCTGACGGAACAGCTTCCCTTCTCGCGCGACGTGGGCGTCCGCTTCATCATCGCCCGCAGTGCGGCCGGTGCGAGCCGGGCGACGTACGAGTCCTTCATGCAGCGCATGATGGAACTCGGCGCCCAGGGTGTGCTCCTCTCCGGCGACCCGCAGGAAGGCGATGTCCTCGGCGGCGTCCGCATGCGCCCGATGCCTGCGGGCCGGGGCATCTTCGTGTCACGGCAGCGGGGGAACCCGCTGGTCCAGACGGGACTGATGCCGGAGCTGCACGGGGACGGGTGACAGCCTCTGGGGGTGGTCGCCGGTGTCTTCGGCTGTGACGCGCTGCGTCTGCGCCTTCCTGGAACCGTGACGGCTGGCCCGGTCTCACCGGGCCAGCCGCGCCGGGAGCACAGGACGCATACGGAGTCGGGGGCGGAGGGGCCACGGCTGAGTTCCCCCACGGGCAAGGCTCTCGCGTCGAGTATCCCGAGAACGAGATCTGGCGCCCCCTGCAGGACGTTAAGCTGCGACTGGCGTCGACATCCGGGAGCACGCAACAACGCGGACGGAGTCTGCGTGACCGTAGCCACGTCCGTGCTTGCGGGCCCGATCCGCACTGCACGGTTGTCAGCCCGCCGACGATCAGCACCTTGTGGCCGTACTCGCGGCTCGAAGGCAACCGACTGGAACAGGCGCCACGAGGGGATCCGGTACGAGCCAGGCGACTTTCCCCATACCGTTCCAACGAGAATCGGGACATCAGACCATTGCGGCTAAGCCCCCTCCTGTTCGATGTAGCGGCGGAAGCCCTGCGCCACGGGCGTGAAGTCGCACGATTCATAGAACGCGTGGACGTACTCGTCGTCGGCTGCCAGCAACTGAACCTTGTAGCAACCAGTCGATTCGCCCAAGTGCACAACAGCCTCCATCAGACGCTGTCCGATACCTCGCCGCTGCCAGGAGCCGGCAACCACGACGTTCTCCACGAAGAGGATGGCTCGCCCGCCCCGGGTGAGGTTCGGAAGGATCAAGGAGTCCGCGGTCCCGACAATGGCGCCGTCAACGTCGGCGACCAGCACGGCACGTCCCTGCTGCCCGGAGATTGCCGCCCAGATTACATCAGCTGACTCATGGGACAGGGGTGCGTCGTCAGGGTTCAACTCGCCGTACAGAGCAAGCAGTGATGGCAGGTCCGTCTCGACGGCTGACCGCACGGTGATCTTCACGCACAGAAGCCTAGATCGAGCGGAACTCCCGTGTTCAGGTGGGTAGACAGCAATCAAGACGACGTCCAAGAAGGGGCATGAACGTAGTTCAGCCCGCAAGGGAGGATTCGCGCCAGTCCGGTCGTCGGTGCTGCAGGGGGTGGTGTCCGCTGGAGCTGCCAGCAGCGTCGTGCTGGAGCAGCTTTTCCATCAGGCTGAGTGACGTGCTCTGCGGAAGCCTGCCGGATTGTGGGCATCGGCGTAGGGACCGGCAAGAGAGGTGCAAACAGCGACCGTTCACGCGGCCAGGGCCGCTCCGGTGCGGGTGCACATCGGCCTGGGCTCAGGAGCCGCGTTCTCCGTTCCGCTGACCGCACGCCAAAGGGTGGGCACCTCCCGCGCGTGCCCACCCTCGTGGCGTCGTATCGCTCAGCTTTTAGAAGTCGTAGTAGCTGCGCGCCTTGTGGTCGCCGGCCTGGTACGCCGGGGCCGCGTCGCGAACCGCCCTGGCGATGCCCTTCAGGGACTCGTGAATGCTCTTGGCTTCGGTGTCCCACTTCTTGTGAGCACCGTCCGCCGCGGTCTTGGCTTCACCCTCGAAGTCGTCCGAGATGCCCTTGAGCTTCGTCTGGAGGGCTTCCAGAGCCGTGTTCAGGTCACCCGCCTGCTTGTCAATGGCTGCGGCTGCCTGATCCAGGGAGTGGTAGGTGACGACCATGCGGTCGTTCGGGTGCTGTGACACAGGTCCTCCAAGGAGCGTTGTCGTATGGATGCTGGGGAACTACTGAACCTTGACGGTGTTCAGAGGGAGGCGATGCTGGACGGGTTGAGGTTGGTCGCCCTTGCGGTCGCGCCCGCGTCCCCGCTGAATCCGGCGGTGACATCGACGCCCGTAAGCGCCTGCTCGATGTCGTGGTCGGTGGCGGAGGCGGTCGTACGCGTGAGCTGAATCGCTTCCTGGAAGTTCAGCAGCAGCTTCGCGATGCGCACCATGGCCTGGTTGATCTCGTCCTGCTTCTTGTTGAAGGCGCCGGCGCCGATGCCCTTCCAGTGGCCTTCGAGGCTGTCGATGACTCCCTGGAGGTTCTTCAGCTGCCCCTTGATGCCCTCGAACTGCATGCTGATTTCGTCTTGGAAACTCTTGAGACTCTGATCGCCGACCTTCTGGATTCCTGACATCTTCCCTCTCCGTTTCTTCAGTTCTCACTCGGTCACGTTCGTGCTTGTGCACGCGCGCACGCAGTGATGGTCTTCTGATGTGGCTTGGCGGGGTGCTGGCACAGCGCGAGAGCCGTCAGGCGCTCCGTCGCCGGCGGAGCACGGCGAACACGACTCCAGCGAGGACTGCGACGGCTGCGGCTCCGCCGAGCACCATGAGCAGTTGACCGTTGTCCTCGGTCTCGCCGCTTGAGCCTGCCGCGACCGCGTCGGAGCCGGGCTTGGGCTTGGGGGCTTGAGACGCAGCTGATGCGGAGGGACCGCTACCGCCCGTCTTCTCGTTGGTCAGGGGGCTGATATCGGCTGCGCCGGGCTTGCCGATGCCACGGTTGATGTGGGCGTTGGGGCGGACGGTTCCATGGCCCAGGTAGGTGCTGACCGTGCCGGGCTTCCAGTTATCGCCTCGGGCTGCGCTCTCGAACATGACGCGGAGCACCTGGTTGGCTGTCCAGTCGGGGTGGAGGGACCAGATCAGCGCGGCAGAGGCGGAGGTGATGGCGGTGGCTGCACTGGTGCCGCCGTTGCCGTCGCAGTAGCGGGTGAAGCTGGTATCACACCAAGAAGGGATGTCATCACCTGGAGCGGCGATATCCACGTAGTCACCGTGCTGGGAGTGATCGCTCACCTGCCCTGAGCGGTCGATGGATGAGACGGCAGTGACTTCATCATAACTCGCTGGATAATTCCTCTTGTTGCCTTTGTGGCCCGAGTTGCCAGCGGCTGCGAAGAACAACTTACCTTTGCTTTGGGCGTACTTGGCCGCCTCACGCTCTTGCGGAGTGGAAAACTCGCTACCGCCCGACATGCTGATGATGCGTGCATCGCTATCTGCCGCAGCACGGATGGCATCCTCGATATCGTGCGCGTTGGCCGACTTCTTGTTCCGATGCTCGGTATCAGCGACACGCATGGGAATGATCTTCACGCCGGGTGCGAGGCCCTGAAGACCACCCCCATTGCCAGTTCCCGCGATCAACTCAGCCATGGTTGTGCCATGGCCTTCGTAGTCGTCGGTCTCGTCCCCGGTCATTGCCGTGGCATCGAAGCCCTTGAGCACTTGCCCTTTCAGCGATGGCGTAGATGGATTTACACCAGTGTCAATCACCGCAATTTTGATGCCATCGCCCGTGGCCTTCTTCCAGATCTCATCGGCATGCATGGCGTCCAGGTACCACTGCTTCGGCCGTACTTCCGACGCCACAGCCGTTGGAGCTCCCACAACTCCAACGGGTCCGGCAAGCACCAGGGCCAGGGCGGATGCGAGACCCCACCGAACGGTGCGCCTCCACAACTGGCTTGTTCCTGCTGTCATTCCGACTTCCGACCTTCCGTCTGCCTAGTCGATCACTGGTGGTACGGCATCACGCCGCTGCGCCGTCCACGTCTGCTCGTCCTCTGTCAGGTAGTCGGGACGCGTGGAACCATCACGCTCCTGCTTTCGCTTGCGGGGTTTCCACTGGCCACCGCTGCCCCCGGAAGCGCCTCCGGAGGTGGGCCGCGTCGCAGCCTGAGATCCGCTGCGAGGGTTACCGACCACCCCGTTGACGCTCGGCGTGCCCCTCCCAACAGGACGTTGAGAGGTGCTCCCCGTGTTCGCGCCGATGACTCCGGGGCGACTGGGACTCACCGCAGAGGCGCGTCCCGGAGCGTGCCCCTCAGTACCGATCACGGTTCCGCGCGGCATACGCGAACCAGTGGAGCCCGTCGTGGGACGCTGCGGAGTACCTCCGACGATGCCGTCCGCACGTCCAGCACGCGGACCAGTCGTCGCATTCGGAGGCACGCGTCCGGCAGCCGACTGCACTGGCCCGCCCGGCCGACCAACCACAGGTCCCTGAGTGGTCGGGCTTCCGACTCTCCCCGTTGCGGGGCTCGCCGTCGTGGGGCCCGACGGCCGACCTACCGGGCCCTGCCTGCCGGCCGCGGTGTGATCGCCGGGAATGCGACCGGTCCCGGTAGCGCGTCCGGTCGCCGTTGGACCGGTGGTGGTCCTGGGAGCACCCTTGGCATCCGTCAACCGAGGCGATACAGGACGGACGGGGTTCGAAGGACCCTGCACGGGCAGAACCGGGGGGGTCGTGGGGCCGGGGGTGCCCGTCGTTGGCGGGGCCACCGGTGCCGGTGCAGGCGGTGCGGGAGGAGCAGGCGGTGCTTGGACACTGTCGATCTCGACCGACGTGTCGCGGTCGGGCACTGGCCTTGCTGCGCCAAGGGATTCCGCCCCGGACGCACCTCTCGCGCCACTCACATCTGGCTGGTGACGAACTGCTTCATCGACAGCAGCCCCTGAAGGAGAGGTTCTCGAGCCGCTGGTTCCGGACTCTCGATCTTCTGACGGGTCCCATGCGGGCCTCGGCACCGCCGCTTCCAGTGCCTTCGGAAACGTCGGCGGCTCCTGCCCAGCCAGGTAGTGCTCCGACACCGTGTAGAACGAAGCCAGACGGTTCATCTGGTTGATCGCCTCTTGGCGGTGACCCTCCGTCTTCACCGCCTGGGCGTACTCGGGGTTGTCGTCCCGGCGCTCCGGCAGTGCGAAGTCCTCCACCTGCTTCTGGACCAACCGGCCGTCGCGCGGGGGCTTTGAGTTGCGCACGGAGGTGAGGCCCTCGCTGGCGACCTTCATCTGTTCGCCGACGGCGTTGGCGAAGGTGCCAAGGCCGAACGTGTACGAGACGAGCTCCTTGCCGTACCGAGTGAACTCGGTACCCGATTCGCCCTTCCACTCCGTGTCCTGGATGTACTGGGCGAGCTCCTCGGCCGCCTTGTTGAGCGCGGTCTTCGCGCCGACGAGGGCGGTGCCCGCGTTCTCCAGGTCCGACGGATTGGAGTTGTCGAGTAGGTCGAGCATGTCGTTGAGCCGGACGCTCTCAAAGCTCGTCTTGCCCAGACTGACGCCCGAGCCGAAGCCGAGCATGCCCAGCGCCCCCGGGCCGCGCACGAAGAAGTCGGTGGCGGAATACGCCGTCTCGATCTGCGCCGAGTCGGAGGTTTGCTGCTTCGCCGCCGCAGCCGACTGCTGTTGCGGGGTCAACTCCGGCTTTTTGCTGTCAGTCATCCGAGATCACCCCAGATCCTTCTGGCCGTGCTTGATGTCGTTCGTCTCGCGCGTGGGCTTGTCGCCGTGCGTCTTCTCCCGCGCCTGGCGCTCTTCTTCGAGGCGCGTCTGGATCTGGTGGAAGCGATACCGCATGTCCTCTTCGACGTTGTCGAAGCCGACATCCGTCGCATGCACCGCGATACTCAGCAGCTCGATCTGGTCACCGAGCGACTTCGAGAGATTGACGAGCGTGGTGTGGACCCGGTTGTACTGGCCGAAAAGACCGTCCGCCTCCGCGAAGCTCATGTTGGCGCCGCTGAAGGACGCGCGCGAGATCTGCTGCTGGGCGACCGACTTGCTGCCGCCGGCGCCGCCCTCGAGGTCGCTGAGAAGTTCGTTCACCCGCTTCTGGAATGTCCTCAATGCGCCGACACCGCGTACAAGGTCGCCCGTGCCACTGGAGCTGCCACTCCAGCCGCCGTCCTCCGCTGGCAGCATTACGACTGATCCTCCCCGTTTACAGTCATCACAGAAAATTCACAACGTTGCGATCGTGGATTGTGGTGACCGGTCATTCACTTGTGCTCTGCAGACACTGTAGCCACAGAGTCTGACAGTCCCAAGTGTCTTAACGGTCACCCGACTTCAGGCGCGACACCCGGTGGCACAACTGGTCGACGATCTATTGAACCTATGCGGTTCCCACACGCGACCGTATCCGTACGCGTACTCAACTTTCGCTCCTCGCTCAGGGGTTCCGCGTTCGCCGCCGGGCGTCGCGTACGGTCACCGCGCCGCCGACGATCGCGGCGACCAGGACCGCGCCCCCGATCACGGCGTAGGTCGCGAGGCGGGCGTTGCGTTCCTCGGCTGTCTCGCCGAGGTGGAACTTGGCCGGGGTGGGGGCTTCGACACGGGTCACGCCCTCGTGGGCGACGGGTTTCTCGATTGGCTTGTCGTCTTCGGTCAGAGCCCGCACCGGGTCGACGACCCCCCAGCCCACGAGACGGTCATGGCCCGCGATCGAGCGCTCAGCGGTCTGCTGGATCTGGGCGACGATCTGCTCCTGGGTCCAGGTGCCGTGCTTGCTCTTGATGAGTGCTGCGACCGCCGCCACATAGGGGGCGGAGAAGCTGGTGCCGTTGTCGGCGCAGTGACCGCCACCGGGGACCGTGGAGATCATGTCCACGCCCGGAGCCGCGATGCCGACGAACTCGCCGGACTGGGAGAACGCCGCGCGTTCGTTGTTGCGGTCGGACGCGGCGACAGCCAGGACGCCCGGGTACGAGGCCGGGTAGGTCTCCTTGACGTTGCCGCCCAGTCCGTCGTTGCCCGCGGAGGCTACGACGACGATCTCCTTGGAGAGCGCGTTGTCGATGGCCGCCTGCAGCCGGGGAGTTGGGCTTACGGCATTGGCCGTGTCCTGGGAGATGTTGATGACATCGGCCTCCTCTTTCACCGCGTGGTTGATGGCGTCGACCAGGGTTTCCGCTGTGCCGTGCCCCTCGGCGTCGTTCTGCTTGATGGGAATGATCGTGGCATCGGGGGCGAGGCCCACGAATCCGGTGCCCTCGGCGGGCCGGGCGGCGATGATGCCCGCGATCTTGGTGCCGTGGCCGACGGTGTCCGAGGTACCGCTCTCGTTGCCGCGCTCGATCTTCTCGCCCTTCTTGTCCTTCTTGGGCAGGAAGTTCTTGCCGCTCTTGGCGTCCACGGCACGGGTGAGCTGCGGATTCTTGATGTCCACGCCCGTGTCGATGACAGCGACCCGGACCTTCTTGCCGGTGGACTGCTTCCACAACTCGTCCAGCAGCACGCGTTGCAGCGCCCAGGGTCGGCCCTCGTACTTCTTGCTGGGGAAGGTGCACTCCGTGGAATCCGCCACCGCGGGAGCGGCCGGCGCACAGAGGAAGACGAGTGTGAGGGCTGCTGCGGCAGCCGGTATGCGGCGGTGTACGGAGTTCATGTCAGGCCCGGCCCTCACGAGCCCTGCGGCTGGGTCGCCGCGCTGGTGGACAGACGGGGGCCGGTGGGCAGGAGGGTCGACCAGACCGCGGGCACCGGTACGGGGTCGACGCCCTTGTACCCGAGCCTGTTCTGGGCCTGCTGGGCCTCCTGCATCCGGGCCTGCTTCTCCTTCTTCGAACCGGAGGAGCCGATGCCGGACTCGTTCGTCGCGCTGTCGCCGTTGGACTGCATGGCATAGCGCAGTCCGGTGTCGGTGACCAGGAAGAGGAAGCCCGTATCGGTCCTGGATCCCTTGAACTGGCGGAACAACTGCCCGGACCCGGGAGTGACATAGCCGCTGCTCGACCCGGTGGGCAGGGTCGCGGGGAAGTCGGTGCCGGCCCAGGTACTGAGGGTGGTGGAGCCGTCGTCGTCGACCGCGCGCAGGACGTTGCACACGGTGCTGCGGCTTCCCTCGTCGGTGGTCGCCGAGTTGACCGTCACGGGGGCGCGCTCCGGCCAGTCCTTGTCCTGGCCGAAGGGCTCGCCCGGCTCGAAGGTGGCGGCGCTGACGGCCTGTGCTCGCCCGTCCTGGTCCAGGTCGACCAGGTCCAGGCTGTTGAGCAGCAGCTTCGCGGTGAAGTCGGTGACGGGGGCGACGCGACCGGGCAGGACGACGTAGTGCTGGTTCCTGGTGCCGTCGGTGGCCGTGAGGACCATGCCCACCTTGTTCACGTCATCCGGCAGCTTTCCGGGCACGCCTGCGTCCCTGCCCGCGTTGGGGATCTCGGGGAACGAGATCGTGTCGCCCTTGTGGAGGGTGTCCAGCCACGCGCGGGACACGCGCTGGGCCACCTGGCCACGGCCCACGATCTGGCGCAGCAGCAACTCGTCCTTTTCGACGGGATACGCGGTGCCTTCCGCGTCGACCACGTAGCGGGTCCCCTCCGCCTCCACGTACATCAGCTCACCGCCGCGCAGCCGGTTCGCTCCCTCGGTCTTCTTCTCCTCGCGCTCGGCGAGGACGAAGGTGGCCTTCTGGATCGCCCTTCCTCCCGCGCCCGGCCGTTCGCAGACGGCCCAGCGCTTGGCGACGCCCGCGTCCTTCTCGTCGGGGAGCCGGTCGGGGGCGTAGGGGATGCCGAGGGTGGCGCCGTGCGGGATCTTGCCGTTGTCGAGCACCGACTCGTCGACGTTGATGACCTTGCCCTTGTCGGCGTTGAGGAGCAGCTTCGCCGACGACATGTTGAGCACCGGGTGGAGCTGCGTCTTGCTGCCGGTCTTCAGCACGACATAGCGGGTGGTCGACTTGCTGGCGATGATGACGTTCTCACCGGGCCGGTCCCAGTCCCGTGGTGCCACCGGCTTGAACATGCCCCACGCGCCGAAGACGGCGAGGACCACGACGGCGACGATGGCTCCGGGCACCACCGCGCGAAGCGGCCGGGGTGCCCCCTCCTCCGAGCCGGTTGTGTTCGGCTGTACGAACTGCGCGATCAGTCTCCGCTTCGCGAAGGTGTATGCGTTGAGTTCGTCCCGACGTGATGCCATCTGTCCGCTGCCCTCTCCCCGCTGGGCGGCCGCTGTTCCCTGACCCAGGTCATGGGGCCGACCGCCGTGCCGCCCCCTACTATGCCGGGTGGCGCCTAGTGCTCACTGCTCCGGTAGGGTGATCGACCGGTCAACGCCCGTGGTAATACGGCGCATACGGACACGAGGGGGACAACGCGGCGATGGGTACGGCGACACGCTCGCGCGGAGGGCGGACTTCCGGACGCACTTCCGAAAATTCCCCACGGCAACGCAGCAACGCACTCTCGGGCGGCCAGCCGTCGGGCGGCACACCATCAGGCAGCACACCGGCGAACGGCCGGTCCCAGTCGGCGCCTGCCTCGACCACCCTGCGGCCCCTGTCGCGCACCACCCGGGTCGGTCCGTTCACGCTGTGGCAGCTGGTGCTTGTCGAACTGGCGCTCGCGCTCGTCGTGGTGGGCTTCGCGCTCGACGGCCTCTGGCTGGTACCCGCCGTGGTCATTGCCACGCTGCTGGTGCTCCTCGCAGTGCTGCGCCGCCGCGGTCACGCCGTACAGGACTGGCTCACCACGGTGCTCGGCCTGCGTGCGCGCCGCCGGGCGGCCAT
This sequence comes from Streptomyces sp. NPDC019396, assembly GCF_040632375.1. Classification (NCBI taxonomy): domain Bacteria; kingdom Bacillati; phylum Actinomycetota; class Actinomycetes; order Kitasatosporales; family Streptomycetaceae; genus Streptomyces; species Streptomyces sp. NPDC019396. Next base: position 25,658 of record NZ_JBEYBS010000028.1, read on the forward strand.
GCCTTCACCTGGCGATCTCGACATCTCACTGGCACCTGTCGCCGAAGCGATCCCCCGCATCAGGCCGTTCACCTATGTGGACCGCGACCGGCGCACCGTCGGGATGCTCGGCGACGGTACGTTCCTCACGGCGGTCGTACGGGTCGAGGCGAGCGGCTCCGGGCTCCGTCCCGCCCTTGGTGCACGGGCACTGCCGCTGTCGCTCCTGGGCGGGGCGCTCCAGGTCGACGACATCGCGGTGGAGTCGGTCCAGCTGGTGCAGCAGGTACGTTCGGCGCCGGCGCACCATCTGCCGCAGCAGGCGGTGGCACGGTTCTCGTACACGCCGCTCCAGGAGCGCACCGGCGCACCCGCGTTGAGGCTCACCTGGGTGGCGGTGAAACTGGATCCGGAGCTCTGCCGCGAGGCGGTCGAGGCGCGCGGCGGCGGGATGGAGGGCGCTCAGCGCTGTCTCGTCCGCGTCGCGGACCATGTCGCGAGCCGTCTGACCGGAGCCGGCTTCCGGGCCACGGTCCTGGACCAGGAGGAGCTCAACTCCGCGATGGCCACCGCGTCCTGCGCGAGCCCGAGCGCAGCCGCACTCGCCGGACGGCCCGGGGCGGCGCCCCAGCGTCGCACGGCCGAGACATCGCGGGTCTGGCGTTGCGACGACCGCTGGCACACGACCTATGCCGTGGACCGCTGGCCCGCGTTGGGGCGCGGGGCGCAGCCCCTGCCCAGGCTGGTGTCGACGCTCACGTCGAGCCCGGCTTACGCGACCACCTTCAGCATCACCCTGCGGCGGGGTGCGCAGAAGGGAGCGACGACGGTGGGCGGCCATGTCCGGATCACCGGCGGATCGGACACCGAACTGGTGGGTGTGCGAAGGGCGCTGGAGCAGGCCGCCCGGTCTGCGAAGGTCGGGTTGCGGCGGCTGGACCGCGAGCAACTGCCCGGTGCGCTGGCGACGATGCCTCTGGGAGGTACCCGCTGATGGGTCTGATGACTGGTTCGCCGCACGGCCTGCGGGGCCTGTTCGGTCCGCGCCACGCCGGACACACCGTGCCGGCGCACACGTTGGGGACGCTCTCCCTGCCGGTCGGGGACGACGGTGTCGTCATCGGCGACGACGCGGAGGGCCGTCCTCAGATGGTGGGCTTCCACCGCTCGACACCGTACGACGTGCTGCTGATCGGCGGGCTCTGGACCGCCCAGGTGCTGGCGCTGCGGGCTGCGGGCACGGGCGCCCGGGTGGCGGTGGAGACCGGGCGCGCCCAGGCCTGGACCACGCTGGCGCAAGCGGCGGGCGCGGGTCTGGAGTGCATCACGCTCCACGATGTGGGGCGGGTGCCGCCGATGGGCGCCACGGTCGGCAGCCCGGTGGTCGTGGTCCGGGACTGCGGCATGCGGCCGCCGAGGGGGCGTGTGGTGTCCTCGCCCTGGCAGTCGGTGCTCACACTGCTGCCCTATCTGAGTCCGGTCGCGCCGCGGCTGCTGCGCGACGCGACGCTGGTGGGGGTGCAGCGGGTCTCGCCGCAGGAAGCCGAGCAGATCGGCCGGATCCTCGGGTTGTCCCGGCCCGAGAGCGACGCGCTTCCGACGCTTCCTGACGGTGTGACGCTCTGGGTCTCGGGGCGCGAGCGGCACTGGGTGATGACCGGCGCGACGGACGCGGAGACCGGGCTGCTCGGTATGCCTCGCCGGATGGACTGAGGTGCCGGGGCACTGGCACGGGATGGCTGTCCGGCCGGACGGAGCAGCGTTCACCGCGCTGTCGCCCTCGTCTCGAAGCGCCGGTGGCCGTCAACCCCGCTGGATACAATGCCCGGTGTGATCCGGGCAACATCCCACTGCGATGTCCCCCTCGAGGATGAGTCACAGCCGGCCTGCCCGGGCACGTCCGACTCGGCTTCACCGAAAGGAAGTGCGGCTCATGGGGAGCACACAAGAGAAGGATGAGCTCTACGCCCTCGACATCTCCGGGGTCGAGTGGCACGGTGCGCCGGGTACCAGCCCGGGTGAGGAGCGGGTGGAGATCGCCCATCTTCCTGGCGGTGCTGTGGCGATGCGGTCCTCGGTCGACCCGGACACGGTGCTCCGGTATACCGAGGCGGAGTGGCGGGCGTTCGTACTCGGTGCCCGGGACGGGGAGTTCGACCTCCGGTGACGGTCCTACCGGATCGCCGCTGATCGCCGCGGAGGGGCGGGCTCACAACCGGAGCCTCCCCCTCGATCCGGCTGTCGGCACCGATGGCTAGGGTGGTGGGAGTGACGCGGTCAGAACCTGCGGACGGTGCGCGGCGTCAGATACGGGGAGAGCGAGCGGCGGAACGAACGACGGTTACGGCCGCCCCCCACCCACCACGGCACAAGGGTGCTCGACCACAGGAGGCAAAGTGAACGGCGATCGGGACGAGATCCACGGGGGCTGGAACACACCCGCCGACGATCAGTCCGACGCGGAGCCCGCCGACGTGACGGGTGAGTTCACCATCGACTACACCCCTCCCGCCTGGTACACGCAGAACGACCCAGCGGCTCCGGGCGGTACGGGCGCAGCCACCGGTACGGGAGCGGACGGGCAGCAGGTGACGCCGCCGTCGTCCGGAGCACCGGGAGCAGTGCCCGGGCTGCCCCAGGGCAGCGGCTTCGAACCCAGCTGGACGCCCGCGCAGCCCCCGTCCCCCATGCCCGTCCCACCCCCTGCGCCGGCGGCGGCTCCTGCCGCGCAGCAGTTCGGCGGCGGGGACCTGGAGAGCGGCGCCACGATGCGGTTCTCGCCCGCCGCCCTGAGGCGGGAGATCGCCGAGCGGGACTCCGCGAAGCCGGCCGAGTCGGACGAACACGCTCCCGGTGCCGCGGCCGACGCCGAGATCCCGCAGGCTCCCGGGGAGACCAGGGCCCGGACGTCGGGTGGCTCGGGTGATGACGTGGCCGCGGCGGAGGACTCCGCCGGCGGTACGAGCGGGGACGTGACCGTGGACGAGCCGTCCGCCGAGCAGAGCACCGGGCAGCGCGAGGAGGCCGAACCCGCCCCGGCTGACGGGACGCCTGACACGGCGGAGGACGCGAGGGCGGACGCCGCCTCCGGGGCCGCGAACGCCGGCGCGGCAGCCGAGCCCGCCGACGACACCGCGCCCGCGAACGCCCATTCGGACGCCGTGCCGCAGGATGCGGCTCCCCAGACGTCGGTCCCGCGGGATCCCGCCGCGCAAGGCAGCACCCCACAGGACGCCGCGCCTGCTCCCGCAGCGGCCCAGCCCTGGACTCCCCCGCCGGTCCCGCAGACGACCGGGCTGCCGCCCCTGCCGCCTGCGTTCCAGCCCGCCGCGCCTGGGGCCGCGTCGCCGTGGCCCGCTGGGCCCACCGGCTCCGCACCCCAGAACGCCGACAGCTCCCAGCCGCCAGCGCAGCAGCAGGGCTACGGCTTCCCGCAGCAGGGTCATCCCGCTCCCCCGGCGCACGCCGCCCCGGGGCAGGCCGCTCCCGGCTTCCCCTCGCAGCAGGGCGGATACGGCTTCCCCCAGCCCGGCGCTCCCGGGCCGGCGGCCGCGCCGGTCGTTCCCGGCGTCCCCCCTCAGCAGAGCGGATACGGCTTCCCGCAGCCCGGCCCGCAGGCGCAGCCGCACGGCACTCCGGGCCAGCCGGGTCACTCGGCCGCTCCGCAGCCGCAGGCTCCACCGGCGCAGGCACCCCAATCACCCCAGGTGCCGCACGTACCTCAGGCGCCGCACGCACCTCAGGCACACTCGCCGCAGGGCCCGCACGCTCCTCAGGCACACTCGCCGCAGGGCCCGCACGCACCTCAGCCGCCCTACACCGCACAGCCGGGCTCTCCACTGCCGTCCGCCGCGCCCGGGCCGAATCCGCAGCAGCCGTATCCCGGTGTTCCCGCGCAGCAGGGGCCGGGACAGCAGCAGCAGCCCGCCGGGCCCGTCGATCCCCGGACGGGCACCGGGTGGCCCACACCCGTGGCGCACGACCAGCGAGAGCGTTCCGTGCCAGGTGCCCCGCTGGGGTACACCGCGGCCGTGGAGCTTTCGTCCGACCGGCTGCTGCGCAACACCAAGCAGAAGGCCAAGTCGAGCCGGAATCCCGGTGCGGCGTCCCGTTTCAAGCTCGGCGGCAAGCGGGAGGAGGCCGAGCGGCAGCGCAAGCTGGAGCTGATCCGCACGCCGGTGCTCTCCTGCTACCGGATCGCGGTCATCAGCCTCAAGGGCGGCGTGGGAAAGACCACGACCACCACCGCACTCGGCTCCACTCTGGCCTCCGAGCGCCAGGACAAGATCCTGGCGATCGACGCCAACCCGGACGCGGGCACGCTCGGCCGCCGGGTGCGCCGGGAGACCGGCGCGACCATCCGGGACCTCGTCCAGGCGATCCCGTACCTCAACTCCTACATGGACATCCGCCGCTTCACCTCTCAGGCGTCCTCCGGGCTGGAGATCGTCGCCAATGACGTGGACCCGGCCGTCTCGACCGCGTTCAACGACGAGGACTACCGGCGCGCGATCGATGTGCTGGGCAGGCAGTATCCGATCATCCTCACCGACTCGGGCACCGGTCTGCTCTACAGCGCCATGCGCGGGGTGCTGGATCTGGCCGACCAGCTGATCATCATCTCCACCCCGTCCGTCGACGGAGCGAGCAGTGCGAGCACCACCCTCGACTGGCTCTCGGCGCACGGCTACGCGGACCTGGTCCAGCGCTCGATCACGGTGATCTCGGGGGTCCGGGAGACCGGAAAGACGATCAAGGTCGAGGACATCGTGCAGCACTTCGAGACGCGCTGCCGCGGTGTCGTGGTCGTTCCGTTCGACGAGCATCTCGCGGCGGGCGCCGAGGTCGACCTGGACATGATGCGTCCGAAGACCCGCGAGGCGTACTTCAACCTGTCGGCGATGGTCGCGGAGGACTTCGTACGGGCACAGCAGATGCAGGGGCTGTGGACCTCGGACGGCCAGGGCCAGCAGCCGCCGCACCTGGCACCGCCCATTCCGGGTCAGCACATGCCCGGCCAGCCGATGCCGGGTCAGCCCGCGCAGGGCCAGCCGATGCCCGGTCAGCCCTATGCCCCGAGCCCGCAGCAGCCTCAGCCGCCCTACGGCGCACAGCCCGCGTACGGCGTACAGCAGCCGTACGCCCCACAGCCGGGTGCGCGGCAGCCCTGGCAGCAGTCGTCGCCGTCCCCGGCGCAGTCCATGCCCGGTCCCGCCGGCTCCCCTCCGGGGCAGCCGCAGCAGCCGGGGCAGCAAGGGCAGCCGGTGTACCCCGGACAGCCGGGATACCCGAATCAGCCAGGCCAGCCGGATCAGTCAGGCTCGCACGGCCCCGTACCGCCGCCCGGTTACGGCTACCCACAGCAGCACCCGCAGCAGCCTCCGCAGGCGCCGCCACCCCCTCAGCAGTAGGGCGACAGGGGTTCAGACCAATAACGGGCCCGCACCGATCACCCTCGGTGCGGGCCGTTGGCATTCCCGCAGCCCACATGGGGTCTGACGCCCCGTCGGGCATCGTTGACACGTCTAGACCGCGCTGATAGATCTCGCTTCACCAGTGGCTGTCCAAAAGATCCACGTGCCTTCTCCGAGCGAGCAACGATCGCGAGGTCAGCGTCTCATGGTCACCAACGCCCCCGCACACAGCGCACACCGGCAGCCGTTCGCCCGTGTGCTCCTCGCCTCCGCCCTCGTCGCCGCGTCCGCCGCGGTAGCCGCGCCACGGACCGTAGAGGCCGCGGACGGCAGCCGGGACGATGGGCGAAACGGTGGAAAGTACGTCCTCACCGTCGCCGTTTCGCAGAGCGTCGACTCGCTCAGCCCGTTCCTGGCTCAGCGGCTCGTCTCCACGAGCCTGCACCGGCTGATGTACGAGTATCTGACGAACTACGACGTCAAGGACGCGCACCCGATCCCCGGATTCGCCACGGAGTGGACGGCATCCCCGGACAAGCTCACGTGGACGTACAAGATCCGCAGGAACTCCACGTGGTCCGACGGCAGACCCGCCACTGCCATGGACGCCGCGTGGACGTTCAACCGGATGATGGCGGACGAGAACGCGGCCACCGCGAACGGCAGCTTCACCGCCAACTTCAAGAAGGTCACGGCCCCGGATCCGGAGACGCTGGTCATAGAGCTGAAGAAGCCGCAGGCCACCATGTCGGCGCTCGACGTCCCGATCGTGCCCAAGCACGTCTGGGAGAAGGTCGGGGACTTCTCTAAGTTCAACAACGACAAGCAGTTCCCGGTCGTGGGCAACGGCCCGTACATCCTGACCGACTTCAAGGTCGACCAGTACGTCAAGCTGAAGCCCAACCCGGGCTTCTGGCGCGGCGTACCCGTGTTCGACGAGCTGGTGTTCAAGTACTACAAGGACGGGGACGCCGCCGTCGCCGCGCTGCGCAAGGGCGAGGTGTCGTTCGTCTCCGGGCTGACGCCCGCTCAGGCCGCATCGCTGGGCTCCGCCGGGAACATCAAGGTCAATGACGCTCCCGGCCGGCGTTTCTTCGCCCTGGCGACCAACCCCGGGGCACGGTCCCAGGACGGCGGCAGATTCGGCAGCGGCCATCCCGCGCTACTCGATCCGGCCGTGCGCAAGGCCCTCTTCCACGCCGTCGACCGCAAGTCCATCGTCGACAAGGTCTTCCAGGGCCATGCGGTGGAGGGCGAGGGCTATATCCCGCCCCGCTTCACCTCGTACTTCTGGAAACCCTCCCCCGGCCGGCGGATCGACTACGACCCGGCCGAGGCGGCGCGGCTGCTCGACCGGGCTGGTTACCGCAGGAACAGCAGCGGCAGGCGCGTCGGCGAGGACGGGAGGGCGCTGGACTTCCGGCTCCTGTGCCATGCCACGGACCCGAACGACAAGGCGGTCGGCAAATACCTCCAGGAGTGGTGGGGTGAACTCGGCATCGCCCTGAAGGTGGACTGCCTCGACAACGTCTCCGACCCCTGGGTCAAGGGTGACTACGATCTGGCCTTCGACGGGTGGTCGGTGAATCCGGACCCGGACTTCGTGCTCTCCATCCACACCTGCTCCGCGCTGCCCGCCACGCCGAAGGACACGGGTGCCACGGACAACTTCATCTGCGACAAGAAGTACGACGAGCTCTACGAGCAGCAGGCCGCGGAGTACGACCCCGCCAGGCGCGCCGAGCTGGTCAGGCAAATGCAGGCCCGGCTGTACGACATCGGGTACATGAATGTCATGGCGTATCCGAACGCCGTCGAGGCGTACCGCACCGACCAGATCAAGTCCATCACGACCATGCCGGAGAACGGCGGCAACATCTACGGCCAGGACGGCTACTGGAGCTGGTGGTCCGCCAAGCCGGCCGCCGCCGCGGCACACGGCGGTTCAGGGGCCGGTGCGTCCCGGACGCCGCTGACCATCGGCATCGCCATGGCCGCCGTCGTGGTCATCGCCGGCGCCGTGCTCACCGCCTGGCGGCGGCGGGCCACCGCGGACGACCGTGAATAGCCGATGAGCGGCGTCGCAGGCACCACGGCCACGAGTCCCGCCCCCGCGGCGGGCACGGCCAAGCCGCCGCGCTCCCGTGCCGCGCGCGTCACGGACGCGGGTTCCTATGTGCGTTACGTGGCGGGCAAGCTGGGCGGTGCGGCGGTGTCGCTGTTCGCCGTCCTCGTCACCGGCTTCTTCCTCTTCCGGATCATCCCCGGCGACCCGGTCAAGGCGATGACCCACGGGATGCCGACGACGGCGGCGCAGCTGGCGACCCTGCGTCGGCAGTTCGGGCTCGACCTTCCCCTGTGGCGGCAGTTCACCGACTACTGCGCCGGGGCGCTGACCGGCGACCTCGGCACGTCGTACCAGTTCCACGCGCCCGTGGGCGAGCTGATCGCGCAGAAGCTCCCGGCGACGCTGCTGCTCACGGGTGTCGCGGTGGTCGTCTACTCGGCACTCGGGCTGTGGCTGGGCACCCGTGCGGCCTGGCGGCACGGCGGGCTCGGGGACCGGGTCCACACGGGCGTGGCACTGGCCCTGTGGTCGGTGCCGTCGTTCTGGCTGGGGCTGCTGCTGATCATCGTGTTCGCGGTGGGGGCCGGTCCGGTGCCGGGGCTGTTCCCGACCGGCGGTATGGAGTCCGGCGGTGAGACCGGCTCCGCCTATGCCCTCGATGTGGCCCATCACATGGTGCTGCCGGTGCTGACGCTGGTGGCGGTGGGATACGCGCAGACGCTGCTCGTGATGCGGTCCTCGCTGCTCGACGAGATGGGCGGCGACTATCTCACGACGGCCCGTGCGAAGGGGCTGCGGGACGACGACGTACGGCGCCGGCACGCCGTGCCGAACGCCCTGCTGCCGACCGTGACCATGGTCTTCATCAACCTCGGGCATGTGGCCGCCGGTTCGATCCTGGTGGAGACGGTGTTCTCCTGGCCGGGGCTCGGCGGGCTGTTCTACCAGGCGCTGAGCGTGCCCGACCTACCGCTCGTCCAGGGGCTGTTCATGGTGTTCGCAGGGGCGATGATCCTGATGAATCTGCTCGCCGATCTGGTGTATCCGCTGCTCGATCCGAGGGTGGGCCGATGAGCGGGTCACTCGTGTGGACGCGCCGCCGGGAATCGGTGGCCCGCTTCTGGCGCCAGTACCGCATGCACCGGGCGGGGGTGGCGGGCCTGGCCGGGCTGGCGCTCCTCGTCGCGATCGCGCTGGCCGCGCCGCTGCTCGTCGGCGACGGCGTGCAGAACGTGACGGACGCGCCCGGCAGCGCGCTGGAGTCACCGAGCGTCGCTTTCCCCCTCGGCACCGACCAGTTCGGGCGCTCGCTGCTGGGGCTGCTGGTCTGGGGTGCACGCATCTCGCTCACGGTCGGACTGCTTGCCGCCGCCCTGTCGGTGGCCATCGGCACGCTCGTCGGGGTGGTCGCCGGGCACTACGGCGGCTGGCTGTCCACGGTCGTCATGCGGATCACCGACTGGTTCCTGGTGATGCCGACACTGGTGCTGGCCATCGTGCTCGCGACGGTGCTGTCGCGCAGCGTCTGGACCGTGGTCCTGGCGATCGGCGTCACCTCCTGGCCCACCACGGCGCGGCTGGTGCGGGCGCAGACCATCGCGGTGGAGTCGCGCCCCTACATCGAGCGGGCGACCGCGCTCGGCGGCGGCCATGGGCACATCATGGCCCGCCATGTGATTCCGAACGTGATGCCGCTGGTGCTGGCGCAGACGACGCTCGGAATCTCCAGCGCGATCCTGACCGAGGCGACACTCGCCTTCCTGGGTCTGGGCGATCCGGCGGTGGTGTCCTGGGGCGGCATGCTCCAGGACGCGCGGGAAGCGGGCGCGGTGTCGTCCGGGCACTGGTGGTACCTGGCGCCGCCCGGGATCGCGATCGCGCTGGTCGCGCTGGCGTTCACGCTGTGCGGGCGGGCCGTCGAGTCCGTGCTCAATCCGAAGCTGGGGGTGGACCGATGACCACACTGCCGATGCCGTCGGCGCTGCCGGAGCAGCCGGAGCAGCCCTCGCGGAGCCTTCTGGAGGTCAGGGACCTCCATGTGACGTACGGCTCCGGGGCGTCAGCCGTCCCAGCCGTACGGGGAGTGGATCTGGCCGTCCCCGCGGGCGGAAAGCTCGGTGTCGCGGGCGAGTCCGGCTGCGGCAAGTCGACGCTGGCGCTCGCCCTGCTGCGGCTGCTCCCGGCCTCGGCACGGTTGTCGGGCGAGATCCTGCTGGACGGCGAGGACGTGCTGACCATGCGGTGGGGGCGGCTTCGCGCGGTGCGCTGGGCGGGCGCGTCGATCGTGTTCCAGGGCGCGATGCACTCGCTCAACGCGGTGCACCGGATCGGCGAGCAGATCGCGGAGCCACTGCTGGTGCACGGGAGGGCCGCCCCGGGCGCGGCGCGTCATCAGGCCGGCGCGCTGCTGGAGCAGGTGGGGCTGCCGGCGTCCCGCGCGCAGGCGTATCCGCACGAGTTGTCGGGCGGCCAGCGGCAGCGGGTGATGATCGCGATGGCGCTCGCCTGCGAACCGCGGCTGATCGTCGCCGACGAACCGACCACGGCCCTGGACGTCATGATCCAGGCTCAGATCCTGCGTCTGATCGGGGAACTGGTCGCCTCGCAGGACATCGGACTGCTGATGATCAGCCACGACTTGGCGGTGCTGGCGGACACCTGTGACCGGCTCGCGGTGATGTACGCCGGTCGGGTGGTGGAGGAGGGGCCCGCGCGGGATGTGTACGACGCGGCTGAGCACCCCTACGGGCGGGCGCTGGCGTCGGCGTTTCCCCGCATCGGTGACGCGGCCTCCCGTCGGGCGCCGAAGGGGCTGCCGGGTGATCCCCCGGATCCGTCGGCGCTACCGGGCGGCTGCGCGTTCCATCCGCGCTGCCCGGTGGTCCTGGAGGTCTGCGCGCACGAGGACACGGTGCTGCGGGACACCGGGTCGGGGCGGCGAGTCGCTTGTGTACGCGCCGGAACGGAGGCGGGCGCATGAGCACGAATCCCTTGTTGTCGGCCGCCGGACTGGGGGTGGCGTTCCCGGCGCGCCACGGAGCGGCCTCCGTGCGGGCCGTCGACGGGGTGGACCTGGACATCGCCACCGGGGAGATCGTCGCGCTCGTCGGCGAGTCCGGCTGCGGAAAGACCTCGCTGGCGCGGGCACTGCTGGGCCTCGTCGAGCCGACGGCCGGGCGGGTGATGTTCGAGGGAGCGCCGCTTGCCTACGGCGCGCGGTCGCTGAAGGCGTACCGCAAGCGGGTCCAGCTGGTGCTCCAGGACCCGAGCGGCTCCCTGAACCCGCGGCACACCGTGTACGAGGCGGTGGCCGAGGGGCTGAGGATCCATCGCGTTCCGGGCGACGAGCGGGAGGCCGTGGCCGAGGCCCTCGCGCGGGCAGGCCTCAGACCGCCTGAGCGCTTCTTCCTGCGCTACCCGCACGAGCTTTCGGGCGGACAGCGCCAGCGCGTCGTGATCGCCGGCGCGCTCGTGCTGCGTCCGGAGCTGATCGTGGCCGACGAGCCGGTGGCCTCGCTGGACGCCTCGGTACGCGGAGAGATCCTCGCGCTGCTGCTGCGGCTACGGGACGAGCTGGGCCTTTCGGCACTGGTGGTGACCCACGATCTGGGCCTGGCCTGGAACATCGCCGACCGGGTCGCCGTGATGTACCTGGGCCGGATCGTGGAGGCGGGACCGGTCGAGGAAGTACTGACGGCACCCCGCCATCCGTACACACAGGCTCTGCTCTCGGTACTCCCCGAGTCCGCGGGCCCTGCGGTCGTCCTCACCGGCGAGCCTCCCGACCCCGCCCGTATCCCTCCGGGCTGCCGCTTCCACGCCCGCTGCCCGGTGCTGGCCTCCGGCGAGGCGGAAGCGTCGGGCGTCGCCATTCGCTGCCACACGGAGGACCTGGCGGTGCTGCGGGGCGCGGGCGTGGCCTGTCATTTCGTGCACAGCGACGCGGAGTAGGTGCCGGGCGTGCGCCCGTGCCGCCCGTGCCCTGTCACCTCGCGGCCACGTGGTGGGCGGGTCTCTCCGGCGTACCGCACGGCGTGTCGCAGGGCGGGTCCCGCGGCGTACCGCACCCCGTGCGGTGGGCCGGAGTGTCCGGCCTCGAACGCCGGACGGCTCAGGTTCCGCGGACTTGTCCGGCACCGTGAGGTCGCCGTCCGGTCACGGTACTAGGCCGCCGCCGTCAGCTCCCGCGCCCGCTTCACGTCCGCCGCGATCGCGTCCAGCAGTGCCTCGATCGACGCGAACCTCTCCTGGCCCCGCACATAGGCGAGGAAGTCCACCGCCACGTGCAGCCCGTACAGATCGAGGCCGCCGCGGTCGATCGCGTATGCCTCGACGGTCCGCTCGGTGCCGTCGAACTGGGGGTTCGTGCCGACGGAGATCGCCGCCGGCATCCGCTCGCCGTTCCCGGTGAGCCAGCCCGCGTAGACGCCGTCCGCGGGGATGGCGGTGTGCGGAAGGGTCTCGACGTTCGCCGTCGGGTAGCCGAGTTCCCGGCCTCGCTGGGCGCCGCGGACGACGATTCCCTCGACGCGGTGCGGGCGGCCCAGGATCTCCGCGGCGCCCTGGACGTCGCCTTCGGCGACCAGGCGGCGGGTGAGGGTGGAGGAGAAGGGCTCGCCGCCGCCCGCCGCTCCGCTCACGAACAGGTCGACCACCTCGACCTCGTAGTCGTAGGTGGCTCCCAGCTCGGACAGGAAGGCGACGTTCCCGGCCGCCCTGTGGCCGAAGCGGAAGTTGGGGCCCTCGATCACGGCGCGTGCGTGCAGCTTGTCGACGAGCACCTTCACGATGAAGTCGGCGGGCGAGAGCTGGGAGAACTCGGCGGTGAAGGGGAGGACGAGGACCGCGTCGACGCCGAGTTCCGCCATCAGCTCCGCGCGCCGGTGGTGCGGGGCGAGCAGCGGCGGGTGGCTGCCCGGGCGGACGACCTCGCTCGGGTGGGGGTCAAAGGTCACGACGACGGTTCGCACGCCGAGCTCACGGGCGCGCTGCACGGCCCGCCCGATGATCAGCTGGTGACCGCGGTGTACCCCGTCGTAGGAGCCGATGGTGACGACGCTGCGTCCCCAGTCCTGGGGGATGTCCTCCAAGCCACGCCAGCGCTGCACTGTGACCGCTCCTCGCCCGAACTTGTGTACGTGTTTGCCGATTGCGCAGCTCTAAGACTGCCATGCCCGCGGTCGCGGCCCGGCATCGGCACCTGGCTGAAGGCCGTCGTGGGGCGGACCTGCCCGCCCCACGACGCCTCAGCCGAAGACCGCGAGGCTCTTCGCCTTGCCCTGCTGCTGCTCCACCAGGGCGAGGAACCGGTCGTCAGGGCCGAAGACCGCCACCGGACCCGTCGTGTCGTAATCCGGCATCTCCAGCCGTACGCCGTTGACCAGCAGCCGGGCCCGCTCCTCGTCCACGTCCCAGCGAGGGAACGCCGCCGCCGCTGCCTGGCTGATCGGCATGACCGTCAAGTCCTCCTGGAGCTGGTCCAGGGTCTTCGCCGCATCCAGCTTGTACGGGCCGACGCGGGTGCGGCGCAGCGCCGTCAGATGGCCGCCCACGCCGAGCCCGGCGCCCAGGTCACGGGCGAGAGCCCGGATGTACGTACCGGAGGAGCAGACGACGGAGACGACCAGGTCGACGACGGGGGTGCCGTCGTCGGCCACGGCCTCGCGGACGTCGTACACAGTGAACTGGGAGACGGTCACCGGACGGGCCGGGATGTCGAACTCCTCGCCGCCGCGTACCCGTGCGTAGGACCGCTTGCCGTCGATCTTGATGGCGCTGACCTTGGAGGGGACCTGCATGATGTCGCCACTCAGCGCGGCTACGCCCGCGTCGATGCCCTCGCGGGTCACCTTGGAGGCGTCCGTGGACGCGGTGATCTCGCCCTCGGCGTCGTCCGTGACGGTGGTCTGGCCCAGCCGGATGGTGCCGAGGTACTCCTTCTCGGTCAGTGCGAGGTGCCCCAGGAGTTTGGTGGCCTTCTCGACACCGAGCACGAGCACCCCCGTGGCCATCGGGTCGAGGGTGCCGGCGTGCCCGACCCGGCGGGTGCGGGCGATGCCGCGCATCTTGGCGACCACGTCGTGCGAAGTGAAGCCCGACGGCTTGTCGACGATGACAAGTCCGTCGGGCGCGGTGCTGTGCCGGCTCATTCGGAGGCTTCGTCCTCGTCCTCCGGCTTGCGGTACGGGTCCGCGTCGCCCGCGTAGTTCTTGCCCGTGGAGGCCTCGCGGACCTCCGCGTCACTGGCGCGCGCCCGGTCGAGCAGATCGTCGATCGTGCGCGCGGTGTCGGGGAGGGCATCCGGGACGAAGGTCAGGCTCGGCGTGTACCGGACCCCGGTCTGCTTGCCGACCTCCGAGCGGAGGACGCCCTTGGCGGACTCCAGCGCCGCGGCGGACGCGGCACGCTCCTCGTCGTCGCCGTAGACCGTGTAGAAGACCGTGGCCTCCCGCAGGTCGCCGGTGACCCGGGCGTCCGTGATCGTGACGAAACCCAGCCGCGGATCCTTGATTCGCCGGTCCAGGGTCTCCGCGACCACGACCTGGATGCGATCGGCCAGCTTGCGGGCCCGCGCGTTGTCGGCCACCGGTCCTTCTCCTCTTCCTGCTTGCTTTCAATCATCGTCGCCGTGCAGCCGTCGTCGTACCGACAGCAGCTCGACCTCGGGCCGGGCGGCGACCAGTCGCTCGCACCGGTCCAGTACGTCGCTGATGTGCCCCGGGTCACCCGAGACCACCGCGAGGCCGATCTCGACCCTGCGATGGAGGTCCTGCCCACCCACCTCGGCCGCACTCACCGCGTACTTGCGCTGGAGTTCGGCCACGATCGGGCGGACGACGGAGCGTTTCTCCTTCAACGAACGAACGTCGCCGAGGAGCAGATCGAAGGACAGCGTCCCCACGTACATGCATGTCCGGATGTCCCGCCGGTACGGGTTCGGAAAGTGCCCTGCCCGCTCTTGGCAGGGACATCAAGAACCGTACACGCAACGGCCGGGGCCGATCGACGGGATTTACGTCCCGCCGACCGGCCCCGAACCGGCTGTCCTGCGTCAGCCGCGCTGTCAGCCGCGAGGCTTCTCGCGCATCTCGTACGTCGCGATGACGTCGTCGACCTTGATGTCGTTGAAGTTTCCGAGGTTGATACCACCCTCGTAGCCTTCGCGGATCTCGGTGACGTCGTCCTTGAAGCGACGCAGACCCTCGATGTTGAGGCTCTCCGCGATGACCTTGCCATCGCGGACGAGGCGCGCCTTGGTGTTGCGCTTGACCTCGCCGGAGCGGATGAGGACACCCGCGATGTTGCCCAGCTTGGACGAGCGGAAGACCTCGCGGATCTCCGCCGTACCCAGCTCGACCTCTTCGTACTCCGGCTTGAGCATGCCCTTGAGGGCCGCCTCGATCTCCTCGATCGCCTGGTAGATGACCGAGTAGTAGCGGACGTCCACACCCTCGCGCTCGGCCATCTGCGTGGCACGCCCGGCGGCGCGCACGTTGAAGCCGATCACGATGGCGTCGGAGCCGGTCGCCAGGTCGATGTCCGACTCGGTGACCGCACCCACACCGCGGTGCAGCACGCGGATGTCGACCTCTTCGCCGACGTCCAGCTGGAGCAGCGAGGACTCGAGGGCCTCGACCGAACCGGACGCGTCGCCCTTGATGATGAGGTTGAGCTGCTGGACCTCGCCCGCCTTGAGCACCTTGTCGAGGTCCTCGAGGGACACCCGGCGGGTGCGCTTGGCGAACGCGGCGTTGCGCTCACGGGCGGCACGCTTCTCGGCGATCTGGCGGGCCGTACGGTCCTCGTCGACAACCAGGAAGTTGTCGCCGGCGCCCGGGACGTTGGTGAGACCCAGGACCAGGACCGGCGTCGACGGAGTGGCCTCCTCGACGTTGTTGCCCTTGTCGTCGAGCATCGCGCGGACACGGCCGTACGCGTCGCCGACGACCATGGTGTCGCCGATGCGCAGGGTGCCTCGCTGGACGAGGACGGTCGAGACGGCACCGCGGCCGCGGTCGAGGTGGGACTCGATCGCGATGCCCTGCGCGTCCTGCTCCGGGTTGGCGCGGAGGTCCAGGGCGGCGTCCGCCGTCAGGACCACGGCCTCCAGCAGGTTCTCGATGTTCAGACCCTGCTTGGCGGAGATGTCGACGAACATGGTGTCGCCGCCGTACTCCTCGGCCACCAGGCCGTACTCGGTCAGCTGACCGCGCACCTTCGTCGGGTCCGCGCCCTCGACGTCGATCTTGTTGACCGCGACGACGATCGGGACATCCGCGGCCTTGGCGTGGTTGAGCGCCTCGACCGTCTGCGGCATGACACCGTCGTTGGCCGCGACCACGAGGATCGCGATGTCGGTGGACTTGGCACCACGGGCACGCATGGCGGTGAACGCCTCGTGACCCGGGGTGTCGATGAAGGTGATGCGACGCTCTTCGTCGTTGACCTCGGTGGAGACCTGGTACGCACCGATGTGCTGGGTGATACCGCCGGCCTCGCCCGCGACGACGTTGGTCTTGCGGATCGCGTCCAGCAGCCTGGTCTTACCGTGGTCGACGTGACCCATGACGGTCACCACCGGCGGACGCGCGACCAGGAACTCCTCGCCGCCCTCGTCCTCGCCGAACTCGATGTCGAAGGACTCGAGCAGCTCGCGGTCCTCCTCCTCCGGGCTGACGATCTGAACCGTGTAGTTCATCTCGCCGGCAAGGAGGTGAAGGGTCTCGTCGGAGACGGACTGCGTCGCCGTGACCATCTCGCCGAGGTTCATCATCACGGCGACGAGCGACGCCGGGTTGGCGTTGATCTTCTCCGCGAAGTCGGTGAGGGAGGCACCGCGCGACAGACGGACGGTCTCGCCGCCGCCACGCGGCAGCATCACGCCGCCGACCGACGGGGCCTGCATGGCCTCGTACTCCTGGCGCCGCTGCCGCTTCGACTTACGGCCACGACGCGCCGGACCACCGGGACGGCCGAAGGCGCCCTGCGTGCCACCACGGCCGCCCGGACCACCCGGACGTCCGCCGAAGCCGGGACGGCCACCGCCGCCACCGCCGAAGCCGCCACCGCCGCCACCACCGGGGCGCGGGCCGCCGAAGCCGCCACCGCCGCCGCCACCGGGACGACCGCCGCCACCGGGACCGGCCGGACGGCCGGCGAAACCGCCGCCACCGGGACGACCACCGGCACCGCCGGGACGACCACCGCCGCCGCCGGGGCCACGACCGCCGCCGCCACCACCGGGACCGGGGCGCGGGCCGGCAGCGGGACGCTGCGGCATCATGCCCGGGTTCGGGCGGTTACCACCGGGACCACCAGGACCCGCGGGACGCGGCGCCTGGGGACGGGGCATACCGCCCGGAGTGGGACGGGGGCCGCCGGGGCCCGCCTGGGGACGGGGACCGCCCTGGCCGGAAGCCTGCGGACGCGGGCCACCGGGGCCACCCTGAGCACCGGGACGCGGGGCGCCGCCCGGACGGGGCGCCTGCGGGCGCGCCATACCGGTGGAGCCACCAGAGGTGAAGGGGTTGTTACCCGGACGCGGGCCCGCGGGACGGGCACCGGGACGCGGGGCCTGACGCTCGCCACCGGGGCGCGGAGCACCGGGACGGGCACCGCCCTGGGCACCCTGACCCGGACGGCTGCCCGGACGCGGGCCGGGAGCGGTACCGGGCCGGGGACCGGCAGCCGGAGCGGCCGGAGGCGCGGTGAACTCAGGCGCGGCCGGGGCGGCCGGAGCCGGCTTCGGCGCGGCCGGAGGCTTGGGGCCGGGAGTCGGCCGCGGGCCCGGCGCCGGGGCGGCGGGAACGCTCTTGGGAGCCTCGGCGGCGACCGGCTTGGGGGCCGGGGCGCCGGGCTTGGGGGCAGCGGGACGCGCCGCCTGCGCCGGGGACGGCGCGGGGGCGCCGCCTGCGCGGCCTTCCGCCTCGGGGGCGGGCTTCGCAGGGGTCGCCTTGCGCGGTGCTGCGGGCTTTCCGGCGGCGCGCTTCGCGGGGGAGGCCCCGGAGCCCTGCTGGAAAGCATCAGTCAATTTGCGTACAACCGGTGCCTCGATCGTCGAGGACGCCGAACGGACGAATTCACCGAGTTCTTGGAGCTTGGCCATGACGACCTTGCTCTCTACGCCGAACTCCTTGGCGAGTTCGTATACCCGGACCTTAGCCACTTCGCTCCTTTTAGGTCCGGGTTACCGCCGGACCGTTGCTACTTCATGGGCGTACTCATCGCGTACTCATCGAGTGCTCATCGCAATCTCGACCTACTTCCAACTCGCGAGGTACCTGACCGCATGGGGATCCGTGCGGTACTTCTTCTTACGGTGCTGCCTGTGCCGCTGTCCTCTCGACGGCCTGGCGTACGTCCGAGGTTTCGAGCGCTCCCTGGGCTTTGAGGGCCCTCGGGAACGCCCGGCGGCGGACCGCCAGGTCGAGACAGACCGAGGCGGGGTGCAGATACGCACCCCGGCCGGGCAGCGTACCGCGATGATCGGGGACGCAAGCACCCTCGACCGCCACGATGCGCAGCAGATCGCTCTTGGCCGCTCGCTCCCGACACCCCACACAGGTGCGCTCAGGGCATGCTCGGGCATGCGTCCGGCCAGACACGTCTAAGTCTACCTCCCCGTACCGACCTCACCCCTTTGAGGTAAGAGTCGAACAGTTGATGGCTCAAAACTCGCTGCGCTTCACCGCGCGTCAACGACTACGCACCGTGAGGCATTCCGCTCGGCTCAGCTCTGCTCAGGCTCGGGCGACGGCTGCTCCGTATCCGGGCGGATGTCGATACGCCAGCCGGTGAGACGCGCGGCGAGGCGGGCGTTCTGGCCCTCCTTGCCGATCGCCAGTGACAGCTGGTAATCGGGCACCGTAACCCGTGCGGAGCGGGCGCCGAGGTCCACGATCTCGACCTTGGAGACCCGCGCCGGTGACAGTGCGTTGGCCACCATCTCGCCCGGGTCGTCCGACCAGTCCACGATATCGATCTTCTCGCCGTGCAGCTCGGCCATTACGTTGCGCACCCGGCCACCCATCGGGCCGATGCAGGCGCCCTTGGCGTTGAGCCCGCTACGGGTGGACCGTACGGCGATCTTGGTGCGGTGACCCGCCTCGCGGGCGATGGCCGCGATCTCGACCGAACCGTCGGCGATCTCGGGCACCTCCAGGGCGAAGAGCTTCTTCACCAGATTGGGATGCGTCCTCGAGAGGGTGACGGACGGACCGCGCACACCCTTGGCCACCCGCACGACGTACGTGCGCAGACGCAGACCGTGGGTGTACTCCTCGCCCGGGACCTGCTCCTGCACGGGCAGGATGGCCTCCAGCTTGTCGTCCAGCCGGACGAGGACGTTCTTGGGGTCCTTGCCCTGCTGCACCTGGCCGGCGACGACATCGCCCTCACGGCGGGCGTACTCGCCGAAGGTCACGTCGTTCTCCGCGTCCCGCAGCCGCTGCTGGATGACCTGACGGGCCGTCGAGGCGGCGATCCGGCCGAAGTCGTGCGGGGTGTCGTCGAACTCGCGGGGCTCCTGGCCCTCGTCGAGCTCGGACGGGTCCTCCTTCGCCCACACGGTCACGTGCCCGTTGTCGCGGTTGAGCACGACGCGGGCGTGGCGGCGGCTGTCCGGGGTGCGGTGATAGGCGATGAGGAGGGCGGACTCGATCGCCTCGACCAGCAGGTCGAACGCGATCTCCTTCTCCTGTGCCAAGCCCTTCAGGAGCTTCACGTCGATGTCCACGGTTACGCCTCCTCCTCATTCTGAATGCCGTTGCTGTCCTTGCGGCTGAATTCGATCTCCACCCGGGCCTTGGCGATCTCGGCGAAGGCGATCCGGCGCGCGGTGGGCTTACGGCCCTTCACACCCGGCACCTCCAGATCGAGGCCTTCGTCGTCCACGTCGAGGATGCGCGCGACCAGTTCGCCCGCGGGACTGCCGTCCGGGGCGGTCAGCTGGAACCGGGCAAGCCTGCCCTTGGCGCGCACGTAGTGGCGGTGCTCCCTCAGCGGACGCTCGGCACCGGGCGAGGTCACTTCGAGCTGGTACTCGCCGTCACCCATGGCGTCGGTCTCGTCGAGCCGCTCGGAGATCACACGACTCAGCTCGGCGCAGGCGTCGAGATCGACGCCTTCCTCGGAATCCACGACGACCCGAAGCACACGGCGGCGGCCGGCCCGGGACACTTCGATCTCTTCCAGATCCAGATCCGCGGCGCTGACGAGCGGTTCGAGCAGTCCGCGCAGCCTCTCGCTCTGGGTGGTGCTCATCCGGGTGACTCCTCGGCCGCGTGTGCTGTTGTGGGTTTCGTCGTGTGTCAGCACAAAGGGTATCCGGTCGCGAGGGGTGTTGCCGTCCACCCGCGACTGACCCGCAGGTACGCTCGCCTGCGGTGATCACATCAAGGGCCCGGCTGGTACGGGCCCGGGCCTCCGAGGAGAGACGCGTGGAGCGCACCGGTACGACGCGCAGACAGGCGCTCATGGCCACGGGTGCGGCGACGGCTGCCGCGCTGACGGGCTGCACGTCGGCGGCCGGTGGGGCTCGACCTCGCACGGCACCGGACGGCGTCCCGGCCGAGACCGTCCTGCGCCAGCGCAGTGCGGCACGCAGCGGTGCGCTGCTGGGGCGCTACGACGCGGTGCTGGTCGCCCATCCGGAGCTCGCGCCACGGCTCGCACCGCTACGGGCGGCAGTGGCCCTGCATGCGAAGGCGCTGGCACCGGTACCCACCCCAGCGGCGCCTTCGCCCCGTACGACGGGTCGTGGAGCCCCCTCACCTGCACCGTCGCGGGCCGGTTCGGATCCGGACGCCGCGCTGCGGGAGCTGGCCGCCGTCGAACGGAGCACCGCCGACGCGCACACCGCCGCGCTGGCCGGCGCTCCCCCCGAGTACGCCCGGCTGCTGGCCTCCGTCGCCGCGGCCGGAGCGGTGCACGCCTATCTGCTGACCAAGGGAGCCCGCTGATGAGCACCGTCGCCGCGGTGCAGGCGGCGCTCGCCGCCGAGCACGCCGCCGTATACGGGTACGGGGTCGTCGGCGGCCGGGTGGGCAAGGACCGGCAGGCCGAAGCGACGGAGGCGTACTCCGCCCACCGGGCGCGGCGCGACGCCATGGAGCGGACCGTGCGGGACCTGGGTGCGAAGCCCGTCGTGGCGGACGCCGCCTACGCCCTGCCCTTCCCGGTGCCGGACGCGCCTGCGGCCGTACGTCTGGCCGCGGTGCTGGAGGACCGGATCGCCGGCGTCTACTCGGATCTGGTCAGGGCGGCGGAGGGAGCGCTGCGCCAGGAGGCGGCGGGCGCGCTGCGTGAGGCGGCGGTGCGGGCGGTCCGCTGGCGGGGTACCGGCGTAGCCTTTCCGGGGCTCGCCGAGCGGGCGACGAGGCAGTGAAGGAGAACAACGCACGCATGGGTTTCGAAGCGCCCCAGCGTCTGGTGCGGGCGCTCGGCGACAGCGAGTGGCTGCGAGAGCTGCCGAAGCTCCTCGAGGAGGCGGTCGCCCGCCACCGACTGGACGTGGAGCGGGTGGCGGTACCGGGCGGCCGGAGCAGCCTGGTGGCACTCGTGCGGCGCCAGGACGGCTCACCGGCCGCGCTGAAGCTGGTCCCGCACTCGGCCGGGCCCGAACACGAGCACGCGGCCCTGGAGCACTGGAACGGCTTCGGGGCGGTACGGCTGCTGGAGGCGTCCGAGGGGGCGCTGGTGCTGGAGCGGCTGCACCCGGAGCTGTCGGTACGCTCGCTCCCCGGGGCCAAGGCCCTGCTGGAAGCGGCGGGTACGGTGCGCAGGCTGTGGACAGCGCCGCCGGAAGGCCATGCCTTCGAGACGGTGACGGAGCGTACGGCCCGGCAAGCGGCGGCGCTGTCGGAACGCGTCGGCACGGCGCCGCCCGCGCTGATGGCCGCGGCGCTGGACGCCCGGGAGGAACTGGTCGCGAGTGCCTCCCCCGAAGTGCGGCTGCTGCACGGCAACTTCCGGCAGAGCAAGGTGCTCGGCGGTGACCGGTCGCCATGGCTTGCGGTCGGCCCCGAGCCGGTCGTCGGCGAACCCGCCTACGACCTGGCACGGCTGGTCCGCGACCGTGTGGAGGACCTCGTGGCCTCCTCCTCGGGCCCTTCCGCGGCCCGTCGCCGCGTCAACCGGCTCGCGGACTCCCTGGACGTGGACCCCGACCGGCTGCGCGGCTGGACGCTGTTCCGCGCGGTGGAGTCGGGGACCCGTGCGCTGGTGGCGGGCCGGGCAGGCGAGGCGGAGGTGTCCCTGGAGTTCGCGGGGTGGCTCTAGGGCCTCTCGGGCCCGACCCCGCCGCTCATGGTGCGGGGCATGCCCAGAGGCCCGCCCCGCACCGCCCGGCGCCTAGCCGAGCACGCGCGCGATCGCCTCGTCCACCGGGAGTTCCTCGCGCTCCCCCGTGCGGCGGTCCTTCAGCTCGACGACGCCTTCCGCGGACCTGCGCCCCGCCACCAGGATCGTCGGCACGCCGATCAGCTCCGCGTCGGTGAACTTCACGCCAGGGGACACCCCGGCACGGTCGTCCACGAGGACCCGCGCGCCCGCCGCGCCCAGCTTCTCCGCGATGTCGAGTGCCAGCTCGGTCTGGAGCGCCTTGCCGGCAGCCACGACGTGCACGTCCGCCGGGGCGATCTCGCGCGGCCAGCACAGGCCCTGCTCGTCGGCGTGCTGCTCGGCCAGGGCCGCGACCGCTCGGGACACACCGATGCCGTACGAGCCCATGGTCACGCGGACCGGCTTGCCGTTCTGGCCCAGCACGTCGAGCTGGAAGGCGTCTGCGTACTTGCGGCCGAGCTGGAAGATGTGGCCGATCTCGATCGCGCGGTCGAGCTTGAGGCCGGTACCGCAGGAGGGGCAGGGGTCGCCGTCCTCGACCACGACGACGTCGAGGTAGTCGTCGACCTCGAAGTCCCGGCCGCAGACGACGTTCCTGGCGTGCGTGTCGGGCTTGTTCGCGCCGGTGATCCACGCGGTGCCGGAGGCGATGCGCGGGTCGGCGATGTAGCGGACCTTGTCCAGGCCCTGGGGCCCGACATAGCCGCGCACCAGGTCGGGCCGACCCTCGAAGTCCTCGGCGGTGACCAGCTCGACTTCGGCCGGGGCGAGGTGGTCGCCGAGCTTGCCGAGGTCGACCTCGCGGTCACCGGGCACGCCGACGGCGACGATCTCGCCGTCCACCTTGACCAGGAGGTTCTTCAGCGTGGCGGAGGCCGGAACGCCGAGGTGCTCGGCGAGGGTCTCGATGGTCGGGGTGTCGGGGGTGTCGAGTTCCTCGACCGGGCCGTGCTCGGCCGCCTCGACCACCGGGACCTTGAAGGTGACGGCCTCGGTGTTGGCCGCGTAGTCGCAGGAGGGGCAGTACACGAAGGTGTCCTCGCCCGCGGCCGCCGGGGCCAGGAACTCCTCGGACGCCGAGCCGCCCATCGCTCCCGAGACGGCGGAGACGATGCGGTGCTCCAGACCGAGGCGCTGGAAGATCTTGATGTAGGCCTCGCGGTGCAGCCGGTAGGACTCCGCCAGGCCCTCGTCGGTGGTGTCGAAGGAGTACGAGTCCTTCATCTGGAACTCGCGGCCCCGCAGGATGCCCGAACGCGGACGGGCCTCGTCGCGGTACTTCGTCTGGATCTGGTAAAGGATGACCGGAAGGTCCTTGTACGAGGTGCACTGGTCCTTCACCAGCTGAGTGAAGATCTCCTCGTGCGTGGGGCCGAGCAGATAGTCCGCGCCCTTGCGGTCCTGGAGGCGGAAGAGCTCGGCGCCGTACTCCTCCCAGCGTCCGGTGGCCTGGTAGGGCTCCTTGGGCAGCAGCGCGGGCAGCAGCACCTCCTGCGCGCCGATCGCGTCCATCTCCTCGCGCACCACGCGGGCGACGTTCTCCAGCACTCGCATGCCCAGCGGCAGCCAGCTCCAGATGCCGGCGGCGTTGCGGCGGACGAAGCCCGCGCGGACGAGGAGTTTGTGGCTGAGGGTCTCCGCGTCGGCCGGGTCGTCGCGCAGTGTCTTGACCATCAGACGGGACATGCGCTGGACCTGGGCTGCCATGGGTTTATCTCCTGCGTACAAGAAAGGGTGGTGTGCAGGAGGTTAGCCGGGTGGTCCCGGACGGCGGAAATCAGTTCCCGCCCGGCAGGTCACCTTCCGCGCTTGAGCGGCAGCGGTGCCCCCATCACGGCGTACGGCTTGGGCGCGCTGGGGAAGAGCACCTGGCGTGCCAGGTCCTGGTAGCCCAGGGTCCGGTACAGCCTGCGCGCCGGGCTCTCGGTATCGATCGCGGAGAGGATCGAACGGGGCTGTGCGGCGGTGTCCGTGATGGTGGTGATCAGGGTGCGGCCGAGGCCCCGCCCCTGGTGGGCGGGGTGGACATGGAGTTCGGTGATCACGAACGAGTCGTCGAGCCACTGGTCGTGACCGCCCCTGCGCAGATACGGCTCGACGACCGTGGACCACCAGTGCGTGCGGTCGTTGGGCATGCCGTAGACGAAGCCGACCAGCCGTCCGTCGGGGGTGGTGGCGCCGAAGGCGCGGGCGCCGGGGTAGAGCAGATGCCGCATCACGATGTGGCGGCGGATGGCGATCTCGTCCTCGCTGAGCCCGAAGGCAAGGGCCTGCACGGCGAGCGCGTCGTCCACCCGGGCAGCGAGATCGAGGGGGCCGACGACGGCATCGTGTTCCATGCCGGGCACCCTACTTGTCCCCGATCTGCCCGGAACAGTTCGGATCAGTTCAGAACAGCACGCTCATGAAGGAGCCCACCTCGCGGAAGCCGACGCGTCGATAGGTCGCCCGGGCGGCGGTGTTGAAGTCGTTGACATACAGGCTGACGACCGGGGCGACGTCCTGGAGGGCGAAGCGCAGGACCGCCGCCATACCGGTCTCGGAGAGCTTGCGGCCGCGGTATTCGGGGGCGACCCAGACACCCTGGATCTGGCAGGCCTGGGGGGTCGCTGCGCCGATCTCGGCCTTGAAGACGACCTTGCCGTCACCGTCGATCCGGGCGAAGGAACGCCCCGAGCCGACGAGCTCGGCCACCCGTGCCTGGTAGATCAGTCCGCCGTCCCCCGCGAGCGGGGAGACCCCGACCTCCTCGGTGAACATGGCCACGCAGGCCGGCATGATCACCTCCATCTCGTCCTTGCGGATGCGGCGGACGTACGGGTCGGGGGCGATGCCGTCCGGCATGGACTCGGTGACCATCAGCGGCTGGTGGGAGCGGACCTCACGGGCCGGGCCCCAGCTGGGTTCGAGTAGCTGCCAGAGCTGGGCGGTGGCCTCGGCGGGGCCGACGATGGAGGAGCAGCGACGCCCGGCCCTGCGGGCCCGCTCGGCGAAGGCGCGCACGGCGTCCGCGGTGGCGCAGATGGGCACGAGGTTGGCGCCGGAGTAGCACAGGGAGCGCAGCCGCCCCTCCTCGTACCAGCCCCACATCTCGCCGCCGAGGCGCCAGGGGTCGAGGCCCGCGACCTGGACGCGGGAGGTGACGAAGGCGTTGTGGACGGGCTCGCTCTCCAGTACGGCGAGCGCGGCGCCGAGGTCGTCGGGTTCGAGCACCCGGGTGGTGGTCTGCGTCAACACGAGGGCCGCTCCAACACTCCTTCGGGGCAACGTTTCATCCTGCCCCCGTCGCCGCGTGCCGGTTCGGGCACAGGTTGACGGCCTGGTCAGCCGGTCTCCGCACTGTACCTGGAGTTGCTGTACGGCACCCCATGGGAGCAGGCCCTACGCAGGTCCGGGACCGTATACGAAAGGACCGGGCCCCTGCTCGGGGCCCGGTCCCATTCGGAGTGCGTCGGTGGGTCAGCTCACCGAGACCTCGGGCTCGCCCGAGAGGACACCGTCCTTCTCCATCTGCTCGGCGATCTTCAGGGCCTCTTCGATGAGGGTCTCGACGATCTTCGACTCGGGCACGGTCTTGATGACCTCGCCCTTCACGAAGATCTGGCCCTTGCCGTTGCCGGACGCGACGCCGAGGTCGGCCTCGCGGGCCTCGCCGGGGCCGTTGACGACACAGCCCATGACGGCGACGCGGAGCGGCACCTCCATGCCTTCGAGCCCGGCGGACACCTCGTCGGCGAGCTTGTAGACGTCGACCTGGGCACGACCGCAGGACGGGCAGGAGACGATCTCGAGCCGGCGCTGGCGCAGGTTCAGCGATTCCAGGATCTGGATGCCGACCTTGACCTCCTCGGCCGGAGGGGCCGAGAGCGAGACCCGGATGGTGTCGCCGATGCCCTCGCTGAGCAGGGCACCGAAGGCGACGGCCGACTTGATGGTGCCCTGGAAGGCGGGGCCGGCCTCGGTGACGCCGAGGTGCAGCGGGAAGTCGCACTGGGCGGCCAGCTGCCGGTAGGCGTTGACCATGACGACCGGGTCGTTGTGCTTGACCGAGATCTTGATGTCGTGGAAGTCGTGCTCCTGGAAGAGCGACGCCTCCCACAGCGCCGACTCGACGAGCGCCTCGGGTGTGGCCTTGCCGTACTTCTGGAGCAGCCGGCGGTCCAGGGAGCCCGCGTTCACACCGATACGGATCGGGGTGCCGGCGTCCTTGGCCGCCTTGGCGATCTCCTTGACCTTGTCGTCGAACTGCTTGATGTTGCCCGGGTTGACCCGCACCGCCGCGCAGCCGGCGTCGATGGCCGCGAAGACGTACTTCGGCTGGAAGTGGATGTCGGCGATCACGGGGATCTGCGACTTCTTGGCGATGGTCGCGAGTGCGTCGGCGTCGTCCTGGGTGGGGCAGGCGACCCGCACGATCTGGCAGCCGGAGGCGGTGAGCTCGGCGATCTGCTGGAGCGTGGCACCGATGTCGGAGGTCCGCGTGGTCGTCATCGACTGCACGGAGACGGGAGCGTCTCCGCCGACGGCCACCGAGCCGACCTGGATCTTGCGGCTGACCCTCCGGTCGGCGAGCTTGGTCGGAACGGACGGCATTCCGAGAGAAATCGCGGTCATCTGCTGTGCAACCCCAAGGTGTGGATCGAGGTCCCGAGTCGGTGTCAGCGGGCTCCGGCCTTTGAGGTTACGCCACGGCCCTCGGGCCAGGCACATCGCGCCGCGCACGGCTTCCCACGAGTGAGCGGCCGGGCATGCGGTATGCCCGGCCGCTCCGCACGGCCCTGAGCCGCTCCGAACAGGCTGTGAACGGTCGGCCGCTAGGAGATCTTCACCGGGTTGACGATGTCGGCGACCAGTACCAGCAAGGTGAAGCAGATGAAGATCCCTGCCACCACATAGGCGACCGGCATGAGTTTCGCGACATCGAAGGGACCGGGGTCCGGACGCCGGAAGAGCCGTGCGACCTGCCGTCGTACGGACTCCCACAGGGCGCCCGCGATATGGCCGCCGTCCAGCGGAAGCAGCGGCAGCATGTTGAACAGGAACAGCGACAGGTTGAAGCCCGCGAGCAGCATCAGGAACGTGGCGATGATGTTCGGCGTCGGTACGTCCAGGTTCAGCACCTCGCCGCTGATGCGGGCCGCGCCGACCACTCCGACCGGCGAGTCGTCCTTGCGCTCGCCGTCACTGAAGGCCGCGTTCCACAGGTCGGGGACCTTGGTGGGGAGCGAGAGGATCGACTCGAAGCCGTTCTCCATCATGTCGCCCATCCGGTCCACGGACTGTCCGAAGGTCTGCGGGGTGATCTCGGTCTTCGCGGCGAAGCCCAGGTATCCGGCGCGGACGTACTCGTCCGGCACGACCTGGCCCTCGGCGTCCTTCTTCGCCACCAGGTTCTCGCGCAGGGTGGCCTTGAGGACCTTCTCCTGGCCGCCGCGGTCCACGGTGATGGTGGCGGGTCCGATGGTGTTGCGGATGCGGTTGGACAGATCGGCCCAGTCCTTCACCGGGGTGCCGTTGAAGGCCGTGATCCGGTCGCCCTTCAGCAGACCGGCCGCGGCACCGGGCGACTGCGGGTCGGTCTTCTTGCAGGCGTCGCGGTCCTCGCTCTGCGGGATGACGCACTGCTGGACCCCGGCGACCGTGGTGGTCTGGGTCTGGAAGCCGAACGACATCGAGACACCGAGGAAGATCGCCACGGCGAGCACCAGGTTCATGAACGGGCCCGCGAACATCACGATGACGCGCTTCCACGGCTTGCGGGTGTAGAAGAGCCGGTCCTCGTCGCCTGGCTTCAGCTCCTCGAAGGCGGCGGTGCGGGCGTCCTCGATCATTCCGCGCCAGGGCGAGGTGGAGCGGGCCTCGATACGGCCGTCCGGGCCCGGCGGGAACATGCCGATCATGCGGATGTAGCCGCCGGCCGGGATGGCCTTGATGCCGTACTCGGTCTCGCCCTTGTGCCGCGACCAGACCGTGGGGCCGAAGCCGACCATGTACTGAGGCACGCGGATGCCGAACATCTTGGCGGTCGAGAGATGGCCGAGCTCGTGCCAGGCGATGGAGATGAGCAGCCCGACCGCGAACAGCGCTATCCCGAGGACCGTCAACAGAATCGTCATGCGCGAGCCTCCGCTGTCGCCTTCGCTGTCATCGCTGCCTCAGTCGTCTGTCCGGCCTGCGCAGCCAGTTCCCGGGCCCGGGCACGCGCCCAGGTCTCCGCTTCGAGGACGTCCGGCACCGTCAGCGAGGTTCCCCCGGCCGGGGACCCGTGTTCGCCGACGACTGCCGTGACCGTATCCATGATTCCGTTGAACGGCAGCCGTCCCGCGAGAAACGCGTCCACGCATTCCTCGTTCGCGGCATTGAACACCGCCGGGGCCGTACCGCCCAGTTCCCCGACATGCCGGGCGAGCCCTACGGAGGGGAAGGCCTCGGTGTCCAGCGGGAAGAACTCCCAGCTGGAGGCCTTGGTCCAGTCGAACGCGGGCGCGGCGTCGGGCACCCGCTCCGGCCAGCCGAGACCGATCGCGATCGGTCCGCGCATATCCGGAGGGGTGGCCTGGGCCAGGGTCGAGCCGTCTGTGAATTCCACCATCGAATGGACATACGACTGCGGGTGCACGACCACCTCAATGCGGTCGAACGGAATGTCGTAGAGCAGGTGCGCCTCGATGACCTCGAGCCCCTTGTTGACGAGGGTCGCGCTGTTGACCGTGATCACCGGTCCCATGGCCCAGGTGGGGTGCGCGAGGGCGTCCTGCGGGGTGACGTCCGCCAGCTCGGCCTTGGTACGGCCGCGGAACGGGCCGCCGGACGCGGTGACGACGAGCTTGCGGACGTCGGCGCGTGTGCCGGCGGCCAGCGCCTGGAAGAGTGCGGCGTGCTCGGAGTCCACGGGGATGATCTGACCGGGCTTGGCCAGGGCCCTCACCAGGGGGCCGCCGACGATCAGCGACTCCTTGTTGGCGAGGGCGAGGGTGCGGCCCGCTTCCAGGGCGGCGAGGGTGGGCGCGAGGCCGATGGAGCCGGTGATGCCGTTGAGCACGGTGTGGCAGTCGGATGCGGCCAGTTCCGTGGCCGCACCGGGTCCGGCGACGATCTCGGGGAGCGGCTCGCCCGCCCCGTACCGCTCGCTCAGCGCCTCCGTGAGCGCCGGGACGGCGTCCTCACGTGCGACAGCGACCGCACGCACCCGCAGCCGGTGTGCCTGCTCGGCCAGCAGCTCGACCCGGCCGCCGGCCGCCGAGAGGGCCGTGACACGGAACCGGTCGGGGTTGCGCAGGACCAGGTCGACGGCCTGGGTGCCGATGGAGCCGGTGGAGCCGAGTACGACGATGTCCCGCCGGCCCGCGGCCGGGTCGAAGACGATATGCGGGTCGGCGAGGGGGGATGGGCTGTCGGTCATGCCCCCCATTGTGGCCGCACCGGGAGCGGGCCAGGACAAGGGTGCCCCCCACAAGGGCGCCGCGCCCGCCTTCCGCTCAGCGGAACGCGGGCGCGGCGACCACGCGGAGCGTCCGGTCAGCGGATCGGGCGGTGGACGTTCTCCCGCCGCGCCGGGCCGGGGCTGGCGTCGGCGATCCACGGCCCGTCGCCACTCGGGTCGATGACGCCTTCCTCCAGCCAGGTGTAGTTGCCGGCCAGCACGCCGTTGACCATTTTCCGGTCGAGGTCGTCCGTGTTGGTCCACAGCCTGCCGAACAGCTCTTCGACGCGGATCCGGGACTGCCGGCAGAACGCGTCGGCCAGCTGGTACGCCTCCCGGCCGTGCGAGCCGGTCAGCCGCAGGTTCTCGGCACGCACGCAGGCCGCGCTCATGGCGAAGAGTTCGGCACCGATGTCCACGACCCGCCCGAGGAAGCCCTGCTTGGTCTCCATCCGGCCCTGCCAGCGGGACATCCCGTAGAACGTCGAGCGGGCGAGCTTGCGCGCCGAGCGCTCCACATAGCGCAGATGGGCGGACAGATCCGCGTGACCCGCGCGCTTGAACTCGGCGTACGAACCGGGCAGTTGCCCAGGACCGGCGACGAGCTTGGGCAGCCAGCGGGCGTAGAAGGCCGTCGCCTGGGCGCCTGCCTTCGCCTTGTCGCCAAGGGACTTGTCCGGGTCGATGATGTCCCCGGCCACCGAGAGGTGCGCGTCGACCGCCTCGCGGGCGATCAGCAGATGCATGATCTCGGTCGAGCCTTCGAAGATCCGGTTGATCCGCAGGTCGCGCAGCATCTGCTCGGCGGGCACCGCCCGTTCGCCGCGCGCGGCGAGGGACTCCGCCGTCTCGAAGCCGCGTCCGCCGCGGATCTGGATCAGCTCGTCCGCCATCAGCCAGGACATCTCGGAGCCGTACAACTTGGCGAGCGCGGCCTCGATACGGATGTCGTTGCGGTCCTCGTCGGCCATCTGGGACGACAGGTCCACTATCGCCTCCAGGGCGAAGGTGGTGGCCGCGATGAAGGAGATCTTCGAGCCGACGGCCTCGTGCTTGGCGAGGGGCTTGCCCCACTGCTCGCGTACGGAGGACCATTCGCGGGCGATCTTCAGGCACCACTTGCCCGACCCCACGCACATCGCGGGCAGTGAGAGACGCCCGGTGTTGAGGGTGGTCAGCGCGATCTTGAGCCCTGAGCCCTCGGGTCCGATCCGGTTCGCGGCGGGCACCCGGACCTGGTGGAAGCGGGTGACACCGTTCTCGATACCGCGCAGCCCCATGAAGGCGTTGCGGTTCTCGACCGTGATGCCGGGGGAGGTCGCCTCGACGACGAAGGCGGTGATACCGCCCTTGTGGCCCTCGGACTTCGGCACCCGGGCCATCACGACGAGGAGGTCGGCGACCACGCCGTTGGTGGTCCAGAGCTTGACGCCGTCGAGAACGTACTCGTCGCCCTCGGGTACGGCCATGGTCGCCAGTCGCGCCGGGTCGGAGCCCACGTCGGGCTCGGTGAGCAGGAAGGCGCTGATGTCCGTGCGGGCGCAGCGCGGCAGGAAGGCGTCCTTCTGCTCCTGTGTGCCGAAGAGTTTCAGCGGCTGCGGTACGCCGATGGACTGGTGGGCGGAGAGCAGCGCACCGACGGCCGGGCTCGCGGAGCCGACCAGGGCGAGCGCCTTGTTGTAGTACACCTGGGTGAGCCCGAGACCGCCGTATCTGGGGTCGATCTTCATGCCGAGCGCGCCGAGTTCCTTGAGCCCGGCGACGACCTCGTCGGGGATCCGCGCCTCGCGCTCGATCAGGGCGCTGTCGATCCGCGTCTCGCAGAAGTCGCGCAGCTTGGCGAGGAACTGCTCGCCGCGCTGGACGTCCTCGGGCGAGGGCATCGGGTGGGGATGGATCAGATCGAGCCGGAAGCGGCCCAGGAAGAGTTCCTTGGCGAAGCTGGGCTTGCGCCAGCCCTGCTCGCGTGCGGCCTCGGCGACTTGCCGGGCTTCGCGCTCGGAGACCTTGGGTGCGGTTTTCGGTGTGGATGGGGCGGACATGAGGGACTCACCTCGCCGCTTCGTCGGGGGCGGCCGTGCGGAGCTACCACACGGTGCTACTCGTCCGTATCTACCCGATCCGGGAGCACCTCACCAGTCCTGCGGGGCACCCGGGTGTATCAGACGCAATCATGTTGATCCAGGCCCGAAGCCGGGTACGGGCGGGCAAACGAAGCCGGCCGGAGCCCCCGCACATGGGCTCCGGCCGTCCGGTTCCGTCCCCGGCCCTGAAGGACCGGGGACGTGTGACGGTCCCGTCGGGCCTGAAGGACCGGTCCGTGGTCTACAGGGCCAGTCCGGTGAGGACGAGCACCCGCTCATAGGTGTAGTCGTCCATCGCGTACCTGAGGCCCTCGCGGCCCACGCCGGACTGCTTGACGCCGCCGTACGGCATCTGGTCGGCGCGGTAGGACGGGACGTCGCCGACGATCACGCCGCCGACCTCGAGGGCGCGGTGGGCGCGGAAGGCGGTCTGGAGGTCACGCGTGAACACACCGGTCTGAAGACCGAACTTGGAGTTGTTGACCTCGGCGAAGGCCGCCGCCTCGTCATCGACCCGATGCAGGGTGAGGACAGGTCCGAAGACCTCCTCGCACGCCAGGGTCACGTCGGCGGGCAGGTCGGCGAGCACCGTCGGAGCGTAGGCCGCCCCGTCACGCTTGCCGCCGGTGAGCAGCTTGGCGCCGCCGGAGACGGCCTCGTCGACCCAGGACTCGACCCGCTTGGCCGCGTCCTCGCTGACGAGCGGGCCCACGTCGGTGGCGTCGTCGGACGGGTCACCGGTGCCCTGCTGCTCGACGGCGGCGACGATCTTCGGGACGAGCCGGTCGTAGACCGAGGCGTCGGCGATCACACGCTGTACGGAGATGCAGGACTGGCCGCCCTGGTAGTTGGCGAAGGTGCCGATCCGGGTGGCCGCCCAGTCCAGGTCCTCCTCGGAGGACCAGTCGCCGAGCACGACGGCCGCGGCGTTGCCACCGAGCTCCAGAGTGCAGTGCTTGTGGGGCACGGACTGCTGGATGGCATACCCGACCTTGTCCGAGCCGGTGAAGGAGATCACCGGCAGCCGCTCGTCCTGGACCAGCGCGGGCATGGACTCGTTGAGCACCGGCAGGACGGACCAGGAGCCTGCGGGCAGCTCGGTCTCGGCCAGCAGCTCACCGATGATCAGACCGGACAGCGGGGTGGCGGGCGCGGGCTTGAGGATGATCGGGGCGCCGACGGCGATGGCCGGGGCGATCTTGTGGGCGCAGAGGTTCAGCGGGAAGTTGAACGGCGCGATACCGAGGACGGCGCCCTTCGGGAAGCGGCGGGTGAGCGCGAGGCGGCCCTGGCCGCCCGCGTCGGTGTCGAGGCGCTGGGCCTCACCGCCGTTGAAGCGACGCGCCTCCTCGGCTGCAAAGCGGAAGACGGAGACGGCCCGGCCGACCTCGCCGCGGGCCCACTTGACCGGCTTGCCGTTCTCGGCGGAGATCAGCTGGGCGATCTCCTCGGCGCGCTCGGCGAGCCGCTTGGAGACATGGTCGAGGGCCGCGGCGCGCACATGGGCGGGAGTCGCCGAGAACTCGTCCACGACGGCGTGCGCGGCGGCGACGGCCTCCTCGACCTGGGCCGCGGTCGGCACGGAGACCGTGCCGACGACCCGCCCGTCCCAGGGGGACGTGACGTCGAAGGTCGTCTCACCGGTGGCCTGGCGGCCGGCGAGCCAGAAGGCGTGGGTGGAAGTCATGTGTCCCGGCCCTTCGGAAGTAGTGCGGAGTTCTTCACTTCAAACGGTAGGGCGATACGCCGCCGATGGCGTTTGTCCGGGGTGGAGTGGTCGCCGTGGCGCTCCTGCCGCTTTGGCGAGTCAGCCGTGTGGAAGTGCCTCAGCGGCGGCGTTCCGTGCTGACGATGAGGCCGACGCCGGCCACCACGATCGCGCCGCCGACGGCGATCGGCCAGCTCAGCTCCTCGTCCAGGACCAGCGCACCGAGGCACACGGCGACGACGGGGTTGACGTAGGCGTAGGTGGCGACCAGCGACAACGGCGCGGACTGCAGCAGCCAGGCGTACGCCGTGAACGCGATCAGCGAGCCGAAGACCACGAGGTAGGCGAGCGCGGTCCAGGAACGGGCGGACACCTCGGTGAGGACGAACCCGTACTGCTCGCCCCTGCCCAGGCCGACCAGCAGACAGCCGATACCCGCGGCCGTCATCTCGTAGGCGCTCACGGCGAAGGGGTTGGAGGCCATGGGGATACGGGACGAGGCGAAGGAACCGACCGACCACATCAGGGTCGCCGCGACGACGGTGAGGACGCCCCACAGACGCACATCGCCGCTGAGCCCGGGCTGTGTGAGCACCGCGAGCCCGGCGAGCCCGAGTGCGACACCGGCGTACGCGCCGATGCCGGGCCGCTCGCCGGAGAGCCTGCGCAGCACCACGACCCACGCGGGGACGATGGCGACGAGAAGGGCGGCGAGCCCGGAGGGCACGGCGGTCTCGGCGAGGACCACCAGGGAGTTGCCGCCGAGAAGGAGCAGCAGGCCGACCATCGCGGCGGAGGCGAGCTGGACCGGGGTGGCCTTCAGTGCGGAGGGCCCCTGCCGCCAGGCGGTGATCGCGGCGAGCAGGAGTCCCGCGGTGAGGAAGCGGGCGCCGGTGGACAGGAAGGGCGGCATCGTCTCGACGACGACGCGGATGGCGAGGTACGTCGAACCCCAGACGACGTAGACGATGGCGAGGGCGCCCCACACCGCCCCGGATATCCGGCGGCGCACGGGCGCGTCCTCGATGAGCGGGGTGGCGGTGGGGGCATCGCCTGCGGGGGCTTCGGTGCGGGGAGCGCGTGGTGTCACGAGGCAGGACTTTAAAGATCAGAGCGTTCGAATGCCAAGCTTTCTGCCCGACTTCGGGCAGATGAGGGGGGAACTGCAGGCGGAATGCCGGTCGGACTGCTCGGACGCGGGATCGTCACGGAGTCAGGCCCGGGCCAGGCCCGGTGTTCGAGGGCGTCGCTCCGACGGTACGCGGCGGGTGCTCGGGCGCCCGTGCCGTGGCGGCGTCCAGAGTGTCGGACCGTGTTGTCCACCGGGGACCGAACCGCTGAGGGGCACTGGCCCGGATCCCCGGCGAACACGTCAGGGATCACCGCCGCGGGGGCGGTGCGCCACCGCGGGACGGGCAGTCGGGGCCGCCCGGCGCCGATGGCCGATGGGACCGCGTGGCCTACGGCGCGGTAGGCGGCGCGATGTCCCCCGTGGCCTTGAGCGCCAGCCACAGCTCCATGCGCACGTCCGGATCGTCCAGCGAGCGGCCGAGGATCTCCTCGACACGGCGCATGCGGTAGCGCAGGGTGTGCCGGTGCACGCCCAGGTCGGCGGCCGCCGCGTCCCACTGGCCGTGGTGGGAGAGCCAGGCCCGCAGGGAGGCGACCAGGTCGCCGCGGCCCGTCGCGTCGTGCTCGTACAGGGCGCGCAGCATCCCGTCGGCGAAGGCCCTCACGGCGTCGTCGGCGAGGAGCGGGAGGACGGACCCGGCAGCCAGCTCCTCGTGCTCGACGAGGGCGCGGCCACGGCGCCGGGCGACCGAGAGCGCCTGCTCGGCCTGCTTGTACGCCGAGGCGGCGGCGATCGGCCCTGACGGGGCGGACAGACCGACCACGATGCCGGAGTCCTCGGCCTTCCGCTCGGCGTAGGGCTCACAGCCGCTCAGCACCGCTCCCCCGTCGGCGGCGAGCACGACGAGCCGGCCGTCACCCTCGGGGACGGTCAGCACCGCCTCGCCGGACCGCGCCGCCGCGGACTCCAGCGATTCGGCGAGTGCGGGCAGTGCGGGCGCGGCCGCGGGGTCCGATTCGCCCGCCCGCTCCGCGATCAGCAGCCGGAACGGGGCGTCCAGCAGCCCCCCGTACAGGTCCCCGGCCACCGCGCGTGCGTGGTCGGGCTGACCGGAGAGCATCAGCCGCAGCACCGCGGCGCCGAGTCGCTGCTCGGCGGCTTGGAGCGAACGGGAGCGTTCGGTGGTGAGGGTGAGGAGGGCGACCGCGGAGTGCACCGCGTACCGCTCAGCGGTACCCAGGGAAGCGCCGGTGCCCACGGCGAGCACGCCCCGCACCCGCCGCCCGGTGCCCAGGGACTGGAGCTCCACCCGGTCATCCGTACTGCCGACCACCGCACTTGCGGGCGCGGGCCGCTCACGCAGCCGCCTCACGTCGCCGGTGAGCCGTGCCGCGCGCCGGGCGGCCCATTCGGGTGCGGAGGCCACGACCGAACCCGAAGCGTCGTAGAGCGCGGCCCAGCCGTCGATATGGGCGGCCAGCCGTGCCAGCAGCGCGGCGGGGCCGTCGGTGAGCGCGGCACGGGTGAGCTCGCGCTGGACCTCGAAGCCCGCCGTGACGGCGCGGTACTGGTCGGCGGCGATGGCGGCGGAAACGGCCTTGCTGATGGCCAGGAACGGCGTGCGGCGGGGCACTTCCAGCAGCGGGAAGTCCGCTTCGCGCGCGGCCCGCAGAAGGGCCTCGGGGATGTCGTCGTAGTTGACGCCGACGGCGAAACCGAGCCCGACCACCCCCGCACCGTCCAGCCGCCGCACATAGCGCCGCATCGCTTCGTCATCGGCGGCGTCCAGCGTCATCGCGGTGACGAGGAGCAGCTCACCGCCCTCCATGTAGGGCACGGGGTCGGCGAGCTCGCTGACGTGCGCCCAGCGCACGGGTGTTTCGAGACGGTCCTCCCCTGCGCGCACGGTCAGTTTCAGCGCGGAGTGCTGGACGAGCGAGGCAAGGGTGACCGGCATGGGACCGCGGGCTTTCGGCAGAAGGAGTTTTTCGCCGTCCCGTATGAACGGCATGGCTCGATTCTGCCAGGGCGTACGAGTACGCGGGGCACCTGTCTCCGTAACGGGTCACCCGGCTCAGGTGCAGTCACCGGCACAGGAGTCAGGTGCGCAGGTCGACCAGCACCGGAGGCGAGTGCTCGCCTCGCACCGATGTCAGTGACAGGACCGCATGCCCGGCGGGCAAGGAGTGCGCGAGCTCGGAAGCCGACCAGCGCTGCCGTTCGACCTCCCGGACCGTGACGGCCTCGGCGGTGGCGTTCTTCCCCGTCACCAGCCGTCGCATGAAATGCAGCGCCTTGGTGAGTGGCTCGTCCGAGATGATCTGCCGGTTGGTGACGTCCCGGGTCTGCACCCACTCCGTGCCCCAAACCTCGGCGAAGCGCCCCCCGTCCCAGGGCCCGAGCCCGGCGAAGGCCATCCGGCAGCCGACCGCGCCGAGCAGCGATCCGCGCAGCGCCTCGGGCACGTCCTCCAGAGTCCGCATCGCCAGCACCACCCCGGCGTTCGCCGAGCGCAGCCGCTGGACCGCCCTGACCGCGTCGGCGGTGAGGGTGTGGGTGGCGTCGTCGATGACCAGGCAGGCAAAGAGTGAGCGGTCGGCACGGCTCAGCGCGGCCTCGGTGAACTGGGCGAGTACCAGTCGGGCGATGATCCGGGACGCTTCCGCGTGACCCCGCTCGGGCAGGTCCACACGGACCCGCAGCGGGTGCTCGATGGCCCGCAGCGAGAACTGCCGGTCCGCCTCGCAGGTGCGGAAGAACCGCGCGAAGGCGGGACGGTCGAGGAACGCGATCCGCTCGGCGAGCAGCACGCCGATGTCGTCGGGGCGCTCGGACTGCCGCTCGCGTGCGTCGAGCTCCCGCAGCTGAGACGCCTCCTGGGCCGTTTCGAGGGCGCCCCGCAGAGCGCGGAGGGCCTGGGGCGAGCCGCCGACGAGATCCCGCAGATCGGGTACGGCCGGGAAGTGGCCATGGACACTGCGGTACGGGCCGATGAGCTGGGCCAGCGCCGTGGCCGCCCGGCGGCTGTCGATGGTCAGGTCCCCGACCAGCGCATCGGCGAGGACACGGGCGGCCTCGTCGGGGTCGTCGGCGCCACCGTACAGATCGAGGTCGTGTGTGGAGTCGGGCTGCCCGGGTGCGATGACCAGGTCGAAGGCCTCGTCGGGGCCGAGCGCCGCGCCCTGTGCGGCGACGGCCACCACGGCGGCCCGGTTCGTGAGCGCCTGGAGGCACATCGCCTCGACCACGGGGCGGATCAGGCGCACGGTCTTCCCGGACCCGGAGGGGCCGACCGCGAGCAGCGAGGTGCCGAGAACGGCGGGTTCGAGAGCGACGCCGGTGGTGCGGCGGGCGTAGGGGTTGCGGGGGTGGTCGGCGGCGGTACCGATCCTGACCTGGTGGGCCACCAGATCATGCCGTGCCGTGCGTACCGGCAGGTCACGGACCCCCGACGGGTGGGTGAACGCGGCAGCGCCCCGTCGCAGTGCGGTGTCCGTAAATGCGCCGAGGCGCGAGGGGTCGGCCTGCACGGAGTGCCAGGCACGGCGGATGCGCGCGAAGTCGACGTCGTTCATCCGGTCGGCTTGGATCTCCTCCGTGAGGCGGTCCGCAACCACTTGCTGTCCCGCGCCGCGCAGCTCGGTCCATCCGCCGGGATCGTCCTGATTCCCTGCGGTCACCGGTGCCGGACCGGGCTCACGAGGCGTACGCAGCGCCCCGAGTGCCGGGAGCAGGAAGCGGTGGGCCAGCTCCGGCCAGTGCCCGAGCCGCCCAAAGAAGACGATCATGCCGATGAGCAGCAGGAGATCGATCGCACCTCCGATGAGGCCCTTGACCACCGCGTCGTCGGACAGCTTGACCAGGGCCCCCGCCCAGTAGTGGGGGTCCAGCCAGTACGGGATGTAGTAGTTGTCGTAGAGCGACCAGAGCAGAAGTGCGCAAAGCAGCGAGATCAGGGCTCCGGTGAGAAGCCGTGTGGTCGGAATCGGCTCCGGTTCCTGCTCCGGCCGCGGCCGGAGTCCGAACCGCCACACCCCCGGCCCGGCCTGCGGGCGGGGTGTGCGCAGCCACTCGGCCAGGGAGCCGCCGATGGCCGGGGCTGGGGCGTGCGCGGGGGCAGGGGGCACGGACGGCATGGCCGGCATGGGCGGGGGCCCCGCGGGGTGCGGCACTGGATGTGAGCCGCCCGTACGCGTGCCACGTGCGTCGTAGGTACCGTCGGTGTCCATGAACCCTGCCCCCTGACCAGCCAGGACCTCGTCTGTGCCACCGTCAATCTAGTGGCACGCGGCGGGGAGTTCAGCGATCCGCGCGTACGCGGGTACCCCGCGGGCGGGCCCGGCACAGGTGCCCTGCGCGGAGCAGCGGATGTGCTCTATGTCCGTGACGGACAACGACACGCCTCCACCACTCCCGAACGGAGCATGCCGGACCCCCTGGAGCGGACCTAGCCTGCGAAGAAGGAAGAAGTGCGTCCGAAAGACACCCCAGGAGCCCCCCAATGACCGACATCCCGCAGGAGCGCCGCGTCGTCACCGCCATTCCCGGCCCGAAGTCGCAGGAGTTGCAGGCCCGTCGTCTCGCCGCGGTCGCGGGCGGCGTGGGCTCCGTGCTGCCGGTGTTCACCAGCCGCGTCGGCGGCGGCATCATCGAGGACGTCGACGGCAACCGGCTGATCGACTTCGGCTCCGGTATCGCGGTGACCTCCGTGGGCGCGTCCGCCGAGGCCGTCGTACGCCGGGCGTCGGCCCAGCTCCAGGACTTCACCCACACCTGCTTCATGGTCACCCCCTACGAGGGCTACGTGGAGGTCTGCGAGGCGCTGGCCGAGCTGACCCCGGGCGACCACGCCAAGAAGTCCGCGCTGTTCAACTCGGGCGCCGAAGCCGTCGAGAACGCCGTCAAGATCGCCCGTGCGTACACCAAGCGCCAGGCGGTCGTCGTGTTCGACCACGGCTACCACGGCCGCACCAACCTCACCATGGCGCTGACCGCCAAGAACATGCCGTACAAGCACGGCTTCGGCCCGTTCGCGCCCGAGGTCTACCGCGTCCCGGTCGCCTACGGCTACCGCTGGCCGACCGGCCCGGAGAACTGCGGCCCCGAGGCCGCCGCCCAGGCCATCGACCAGATCAGCAAGCAGATCGGCGCCGAGAACGTCGCCGCGATCATCATCGAGCCGCTCCTTGGCGAAGGTGGCTTCATCGAGCCGGCCAAGGGCTTCCTCCCGGCGCTCGTGAAGTTCGCCAACGACAACGGCATCGTGTTCGTCGCCGACGAGATCCAGTCCGGCTTCTGCCGCACCGGCCAGTGGTTCGCCTGTGAGGACGAGGGCGTCGTCCCCGACCTGATCACCACCGCGAAGGGCATCGCAGGCGGTCTGCCGCTGGCGGCCGTCACCGGCCGCGCCGAGATCATGGATGCCGCTCACGCGGGCGGTCTGGGCGGTACGTACGGCGGAAACCCGGTGGCTTGCGCCGGTGCGCTCGGCGCCATCGAGACCATGCGCGAGCAGGACCTCAACGGCAAGGCCAAGCGCATCGAGGAGGTCATGAAGGGCCGTCTCGCAGCCATGCAGGAGAAGTACGAGATCATCGGCGACATCCGCGGCCGCGGCGCCATGATCGCCATCGAGCTGGTGAAGGACCCGGCCAGCAAGGAGCCGAACCCGGAAGCCGCCGGTGCGCTCGCCAAGGCCTGCCACGCCGAGGGGCTCGTGGTGCTCACCTGCGGCACCTACGGCAATGTGCTCCGCTTCCTGCCTCCGCTGGTGATCGGCGAGGACCTGCTTGGCGAGGGCCTGGACATCATCGAAGCGGCGTTCGCCGGGGTCTGAGACCACCGTTCCGGAGGGTGACTCCGCGTAATCGCGCGCTCTCTGTGAAGAAGGTGTGGGGGGCCGATGGCGGGATGGCGTTACGCCTGTCGGTCCCCCTCCCGCTGCCGTACGGTTTCCGCAGATGAGAGAAACACCCCGCTCGCAGGAGACTGCGGGCGACTTCAGGCCGGAGCCTCCCCAGCCCCGTCCTGGCCGTGCCCTCGCGCACACCAACGGAGCCACTGGCTCCGGAACTCCTCACCGATCGGACGGCCGCCCGCCCCAAACCCCCCGGGGCGCGCGGTGCACCGGTCAGGACGACCGCCTCGGAGCCAACCCCCCTGTTCCGGGGCGGTCGGCTTTTTCCCCGGTAGTCGCCGGAACTCTCTGCGCCTCGGTCGCGCTCTTCGTACTCCTCACCTGGCAGATCGCCGCCCGCGGGCCGCTGCGCACCCTGGACGAGCGATTCAGCCGGGCCGTCGTGGGTGCGGGCCCGGTCCAGGTCACCGAATTCCTCGCCGACCTCGGCAACATGCAGGTCGCGCTGCCGGTGTTGGTCATGTCCGCCGCTTGGGCCGCGTACCGCCGCCGGCGGGCCGAAGCACTGGCCGCCCTGCTCGCGATGGCCCTCGTTCCGGCCCTGGTCGCACCCCTCAAAGCACTGATCGACCGTCAGGGTCCGCTGGCCGGCGAGACCGGCTACTACCCGTCGGGGCATGCGGCGACGGCAGTGGTCGCCTACGGTGCGGCGGCCCTGCTGGTGACCGGATGGCTGCGGAGGCGGGCACTGATCGGGGCCGCGGCCGCGATCCTCGGCACCGGCGCCGGACTCGTCCTCCGGGGATACCACTGGCCGCTGGACGTGCTCGGCAGCTGGTGCCTGGGTGCGGTGCTGCTGATCGCCGCGGTGGTTGTGCCACGGACCCGGGCCGGGACCAGGGGCGGCGGAAGAACCTGACGCCCCGGGCCCGACAGCCCGTGGAAAGGCTCTCAGCTGTCGAAACCGAGCCCCATCCGGTCCATCGCGCGCAGCCACAGGTTGCGCTTCCCGCCCCGCTCGTCCGCACGGGCCAGGGACCACTTGGTGATACCGATGCCGGCCCATGCAACGGGCTCCGGCGGGAACGGCATGGGCTTGCGGCGCACCATCTCCAGCTCGGTGCGCTCGGTGCGCTCACCGGAGAGCAGATCGAGCATCACCTCGGCGCCGAAGCGCGTCGCGCCCACGCCGAGCCCTGTGTAGCCGGTGGCGTACGCGACCTTGCCGCCGTGCGCCGTGCCGAAGAACGCGGAGAAGCGGGAGCAGGTGTCGATCGCGCCGCCCCACGCATGGGTGAAGCGCAGACCCTCCAGCTGGGGGAAGCAGGTGAAGAACTGTCCCGCCAGCTTCAGATAGGTCTCCGGGCGGTGGTCCCGCTCTGCGGTGACACGGCCGCCGAAGGGGTAGATGGCGTCGTAGCCGCCCCACAGGATGCGGTGGTCCGCCGTGATCCGGAAGTAGTGGAACTGGTTGGCGCTGTCGCCGAGTCCCTGGCGCCGCTTCCAGCCGATGGCGTCCAGTTGGGCGCCCGACAGCGGCTCGGTCATCAGCGCGTAGTCATAGACCGGGACGATGTACGGGCGCAGCCGCTTGACCAGTGACGGGAAGACGTTCGTGCCCAGGGCGACCTGCCGGGCGAAGATCCGGCCGTACGGGGTGCGCACGGCCGCTTCGGCCCCGGAAGAGGAGAGCTGGAGGGCGCGGGTGTTCTCGTAGATGCGCACACCGAGGTTCAGGCAGGCCTGCTTGAGGCCCCAGGCCAGCTTCGCCGGGTGCAGCATGGCGACCCCGGTGCGGTCCCACAGCCCGCCGAGGAAGGTCGGCGAGTCGACCTCGGCGCGCATCGCGTCACGGTCGAGGAGTTCCATGCCGCCGGCGAGGCCGAGTCCCTCGGCCTCCTCGTGGAGCTCGTGGAGTTCCACGAGCTGGTGCGGCTCGGTGGCGACGTCGATCTCGCCGGTGCGTTCGAACTCGCAGTCGATGCCGTAGGCGGCGACCGCCTGCTCGATCGCGTCGAGATTGCGGGCGCCCATGTCCTCGAGCCGCCCCATGTCGTCCGGCCAGCGGGCGAGGCCGTTGCTCAGGCCGTGGGTGAGCGAGGCGGCGCAGAAGCCGCCGTTGCGGCCCGAGGCGGCCCAGCCCACCTCGTGGCCCTCGATCAGTACGACATCCCGCTCCGGGTCGCGCTCCTTGGCGATGAGCGCGGTCCACAGTCCGCTGTAGCCGCCCCCGACGACGAGCAGATCGGTCCGCTCGTCGCGGGTGAGTGCGGGCAGGGAGTCCGGCTTGCCGGGGTCTTCCAGCCAGAAGGGGACGGGCTGGGCGTCGGAGAGTGATGAGGCAAAGGTCATGGCTGCTGGGGCCATGGTTTCCACTCCTTCGGAGCTCGCCCCGGGCCGGTCGCGGCCCCGGGCCTTGCGTTACCGGGCGTCACTTGGACAGTGCGGTCTTCTTCCGCCGGTTGGTGATGACCTGGGCGGCGACCACGACGACAACGGCGATGGCGAACATGGCCGTACCGATGACGTTGATCTGGACGGGCGTCCCGCGCTGGGCCGATCCCCAGACGAACATGGGGAACGTGACGGTGTTGCCCGAGTTGAAGTTGGTGATGATGAAGTCGTCGAACGACAGCGCGAAGGACAGCATCGCGCCGGCGGCGATACCGGGCGCCGCGATCGGCAGGGTGACCCGAAGGAAGGTCTGGACGGGGCCCGCGTAGAGGTCCTTGGAGGCTTCCTCCAGCCTCGGGTCCATCGACAGCACGCGTGCCTTCACCGCCACGACCACGAAGCTGAGGCAGAACATGGTGTGCGCGATGAGGATGGTCATCGGGCCGAGCTCAGCGCCCAGGTTGAGGAAGAGGGTCAGCAGCGACGCGGCCATGACGACCTCGGGCATCGCCATCGGCAGGAAGATCAGCGAGTTGATCGCGCCACGCGCCCGGAAGCGGTAGCGGACCAGCGCGAACGCGATCATCGTGCCGAGAACGGTGGCGCCGATGGTGGCCCAGAGCGCGATCCACAAGGACAGGCTCAGCGAGTCGCACATGTCGGCGACACCGCACGGGTCCTTCCAGGCGTCGAGGGAGAACTGCCGCCAGGAGTAGTTGAACCGCCCGGCGGGTTTGTTGAAGGAGAACACCATCACGATGATGTTCGGCAGGATCAGATAGGCGAGCGTCAGCAGGCCCACGATCACGACGAGATTCCGTCGTATCCAGCGCACCAGACTCATCAGACCAGGTCCTCCGTCCCTGCCCGGCGGATGTAGACGGTCACCATGATCAGCACGACCGCCATGAGGATGAACGACAGCGCTGCCGCGGTCGGATAGTCGAGCACCCTCAGGAACTGCGACTGGATGACGTTGCCGACCATCCGGGTGTCGGTGGAGCCGAGCAGTTCGGCGTTTACGTAGTCACCGCTGGCCGGGATGAAGGTCAGCAGGGTTCCCGAGACGACGCCGGGCATCGAGAGGGGGAAGGTCACCTTCCTGAAGACCGTCGACGGGTTCGCGTACAGATCTCCGGCCGCCTCGTGGAGCCGGGAGTCGATCCGCTCCAGGGACGTGTACAGCGGAAGGATCATGAACGGCAGGAAGTTGTAGGTCAGACCCGTGACGACCGCGAGCGGGGTGGCCAGCACCCGGTTGCCCTCGGTCATCCCCAGCCAGCTCG
This sequence comes from Streptomyces sp. NPDC019396, assembly GCF_040632375.1. Taxonomy (NCBI): domain Bacteria; kingdom Bacillati; phylum Actinomycetota; class Actinomycetes; order Kitasatosporales; family Streptomycetaceae; genus Streptomyces; species Streptomyces sp. NPDC019396. The sequence goes on from NZ_JBEYBS010000028.1 coordinate 69,283, forward strand.
TGACGTCCAGGAAGCCGATGGTGTTGAGCACGTCCACCACCGGGCCGCCGTCGGCGAGGATCGTCTTCCAGGCGAGCGTACGGATCAGGAAGCTGGTGAAGAACGGGGCGATGACCAGCACGAGCAGCAGATTGCGCCAGCGGCCCGCCCGGAACGCGATCAGGTAGGCCAGCGGATAGCCGAGCAGCAGACACAGGGCCGTGGCCGTGCCCGCGTAGAGCAGGGACTTCAGGAACTGCGGGTAGTACTCGGTCAGCGCGTCCCAGTAGGTCTGGAAGTGCCAGGTGACCTTGAATCCCTGCTCCAGGGAGCCGGTCTGCACCGAGGTCGACGCCTGGTAGACGAGCGGGAGGGCGAAGAAGACGATCAGCCACAGGATGCCCGGCAGCAGCAGCCAGTACGGCACCAGCGACCGGCGCAGCGACGGCTTGCGCACCACCGGGCCCGGCTCCGGCCCGGGCTCGGGCGGTGCCGCGGTGGCCTGGGAGGCGGTCGTCATGCTGCCTCCTCCACGGTCTCGACACCGGCGTCGATGTCCTGGGCGGCGTCGAGGCCGAAGGTGTGCTCCGGGTTCCAGTGCAGCACGACCTCGGCGCCGGGGGTGAGGCGTGCGTCCCGTTCCACGTTCTGCACGTACACCTCCAGCTCAGGGCATACCGGGCTGTCGATGACGAACTGGGTGGAGACTCCGATGAAGCTGGAGTCGGCGATCTTTCCGGTGAAGCGGTTGCGGCCCTCGGGGATGCTGCCCGCGTCGTCGGCGTGTGCGAGCGAGATCTTCTCGGGCCGTACGCCGACGAGCAGCTTGCCGCCCGTGCGGGGCTGGGTGGCGGAACGTCCGGCGGGCAGCCGCAGCTTGGCGTCCGGGGCGCTGACGAGGATGTCGTCGCCGCTGATCTCGACGACCTCGGCCTCGATGAGGTTGGAGGTGCCGAGGAAGTTGGCCACGAAGGTGGTCTGCGGGTTCTCGTAGAGCTCGGCAGGGGCGCCGAGCTGCTCCACCCGGCCGCCGTTCATCACCGCGACCGTGTCGGCCATGGTCATGGCCTCCTCCTGGTCGTGGGTGACATGGATGAAGGTGATGCCCACCTCGGTCTGGATGCGCTTCAGCTCCAGCTGCATCTGGCGGCGCAGCTTGAGGTCGAGGGCGCCGAGGGGCTCGTCGAGCAGCAGCACCTGCGGATGGTTGATCAGGGCGCGGGCGACCGCCACACGCTGCTGCTGGCCACCGGAGAGCTGGTGCGGCTTGTGCTTGGCCTTGTCGCCGAGCTGGACGAGTTCGAGCATGTCGTCGACCTGCTTCTTCACGGACTTGATGCCGCGGCGGCGCAGTCCGAAGGCGACGTTCTCGTAGACGGTCAGATGCGGGAAGAGGGCGTAGCTCTGGAAGACGGTGTTGACCGGGCGCTTGTACGGGGGGAGGTCCGTGACGTCCCGGTCGCCGAGGAAGACGGTGCCCGATGTGGGGTCCTCGAGTCCGGCGATCATCCGCAGCGTGGTGGTCTTGCCGCAGCCGGAGGCGCCGAGCAGGGCGAAGAAGGAGCCCTGGGGCACGGTCAGGTCGAGCGGGTGCACGGCGGTGAAGGAGCCGTAGGTCTTGCCGATCCCGGAAAGTCGGACGTCGCCGCCCGCGGTCTTGTCTGTCATGGGTCGCGGTCCCGGTGGTCTAGGGCGAGCAGGGAGCAGAGTTGGGCAGAAACGTTCAGGCGCCGATGAGCTTGGTGAACTTCTCCTCGTACGCCGTCTCCTCCTTGCTGCTCAGCGAGCGGAAGGAGTGGGACTTGGCGGCCATGGCCTTGTCCGGGAGGATCAGCGTGTTCTTCGCGAGCTCCGGGTCGATCTTGGCAAGCTCGGGGCCCACGCCCTCGACCGGGCACACATAGTTGATGTAGGCGGCGAGCTGGGCCGCGACCGGGAGCTCGTAGTAGTAGTCGATGAGCTTCTCGGCGTTGGTCTTGTGCCGTGCCTTGGCCGGGACCAGCAGGTTGTCGCTGGAGGTCATGTAGCCGGCGTCGGGGATCACGAACTCGATGTCGGGGTTGTCGGTCCGCAGCTGGACGAGGTCGCCGGCCCAGGCCAGACAGGCGGCGATGTCGCCCTTGTCGAGGTCCGAGGTGTAGTCGTTGCCCGTGAAGCGGCGGATCTGCTTCGTGTCGACGGCCTTCTGGACCCGGGCGATTGCCGCGTTGTATTCGTCGTCGGTGACCTTGGCGGGGTCCTTGCCCATGTCGAGCAGGGTCATGCCGATGGTGTCGCGCATCTCGGACAGGCACGCGACCCTGCCCCTGAGCGCCGGGTCGTCGAACAGCTGCGAGACGCTCTCGATCTTGCGGCCACCGGTCGCCTTGGTGTTGTAGGCGATGACGGTCGAAATTCCGGTCCAGGGGTACGAGTAGGCCCGCCCCGGGTCCCAGTCGGGGCTGCGGAACTGGGACGAGAGATGCGCGTACGCGTTCGGCAGGTTGGAGGGGTCGAGCTTCTGCGCCCAGCCGAGCCGGATCATGCGGGCGGCGAGCCAGTCGGTGACACAGATCAGATCACGCCCGGTGTCCTGTCCCGCGGCCAGCTGGGGCCTGATCTTGCCGAAGAACTCGACGTTGTCGTTGATGTCCTCGGTGTACTTGACCTGGATCCCGGTGCGCTTGGTGAACGCGCCCAGTGTGGGACGGGTCTTCTCGTCATCGCTGACGTCGATGTACTGCGTCCAGTTGGAGAAGGTGAGCTGCTTCTCCTGCGCCGAGTGGTCGTCGGACGCCGCGGCCGCGTCGCCCTCCCTCTTGGCCGCGGGGATACCGCAGGCGTTCAGCGCGCCCATGCCGCCGATGGTGAGCGCGCCGACGCCGGACGCACGCAGCAGGGAACGGCGGGAGAGAGCGCTCCTGCCGTTGCTCGTACTGCGCCGTATCGCGGCCTGCTGGGCCGCCGAGAGCTGCTCGGGCTGGTACTGCTTCATGCGCTGTGCCCTTTCGGGGGGATCGTGTGCCCTATAGGGGGTTCTTTCGCCGCTGAAGCTGCGGCTGGGCCGCGCGGCGTGGGCCGCTCGCCGATTGCCGTAGGCCGGTTACCGGTCTCCGAAGATCGTGCGGTGCCAGTCCTTCCTGACCACCGCGGTGTTGTCGTACATCACATGCTTGACCTGCGTGTACTCCTCGAATGAGTACGCCGACATGTCCTTGCCGAAGCCACTGGCCTTGTAGCCGCCGTGCGGCATCTCGCTGATGATCGGAATGTGGTCGTTGACCCAGACACAGCCCGCCTTGATCTCGCGGGTGGCCCGGCCCGTGCGGTACACGTCGCGGCTCCAGGCTGAGGCGGCGAGCCCGTACGGGGTGTCGTTGGCGAGCCGGATTCCCTCGTCGTCCGAATCGAACGGGAGGACCACCAGGACGGGGCCGAAGATCTCGGACTGGACGACCTCGCTGTCCTGGGCGGCCCCGGCGATCAGCGTCGGCAGGTAGTACGCGCCCTTCTCCAGGTCACCGCCGGGCGCCTGGCCGCCGGTGACGACGGTGGCGTACGAACGGGCCCGGTCCACGAATCCGGCGACGCGGTCGCGGTGGACGTGTGAGACCAGCGGACCGAGATCGGTGGCGGGGTCGAGAGGGTCGCCGAGCCGAACGGTCGCCATCAGATCGGCGACCCCGGCGACGAAGGCGTCGTAGAGCGGGCGCTGCACATAGGCACGGGTGGCCGCGGTGCAGTCCTGGCCGGTGTTGATCAGTGAGCCCGCGACGGCGCCGTGAACGGCGGCCTCCAGGTCGGCGTCGTCGAAGACCACGAAGGGCGCCTTGCCGCCGAGCTCCAGGTGGAGCCGCTTGACGGTGGCCGTGGCGACCTCGGCGACGCGCTTGCCGACGGGTGTCGAGCCGGTGAACGAGGTCATGGCCACGTCCGGGTGCCCGACGAGGTGCTCGCCCGCCTCCCGGCCGGCGCCGGTGACGATGTTGACGACACCGTCCGGGATCCCTGCCTCGGAGGCCGCCTGGGCGAACATCAGGGAGGTCAGCGGGGTGATCTCGGCGGGCTTGAGGACGATGGTGTTGCCCGCGGCGATGGCCGGGAGGACCTTCCAGGCCGCCATCTGGAGCGGGTAGTTCCAGGGCGCGATGGAGCCGACGACCCCGATCGGCTCGCGGCGTACGTACGAGGTGTGGTCACCGCTGTACTCACCGGCGGACTGCCCCTGGAGGTGGCGCGCGGCCCCGGCGAAGAAGGCGGCGTTGTCCACCGTGCCCGGTACGTCGAACTCGCGGGTCAGCTTGATCGGCTTCCCGCACTGGAGGGACTCGGCCTGGGCGAGGTCCTCGGCCTGCTCGGCCAGCACGGCGGCGAAGCGGTGCAGGGCATCGGAGCGCTCGCCCGGGGCGGCACCCGCCCAGGCCGGGAACGCCTCACGCGCGGCGGCGACGGCCGCGTCGACGTCCGCAGTGCCGGCCAGCTCGTATTCGAGGACCTGCTCCCCGGTGGCGGGGTCCACGACGGCGTGGTGGCGTCCCGACGCGCCCGGCCGCAGTCGGCCGCCGATGTACTGCGCGCCGTCCGCGAAGCGGTCCTGTGCCTGGAAGCGGTTGACCATGACGCTCTCCGTTGTTCCAGCTCGAAGTGAGTGCCGATCCTGGCAGAGAGATGGCGCTCCAACAAGGGATTCCGTAGTTGCCTTTTGGTTACGCGACGGATTCGGTTGACCATGTGTCGCATCGTGGTGCCAATCCCGATACGGAGTGTCAGTGGTGACTGTCACACTCGCGTGCATGGAAAGCACCTGGGGAACCGCCGAGTCCCTGATCGAGCGGATCAAGGGCGGTGAGCGGTTGAAGTTTCTTTACTTTTGGGGGCACACAGCGCGCCGCGACGGCGGGATCGGGCCCGCCTGCCTGAGCCAGTGGTGGCCGTCGCCGTTCACCGTGGATGGAATCGAGTATGCGACCGCCGAGCACTGGATGATGGCCGGGAAGGCACGGCTCTTCGGCGACACGGAGGCGGAGCGGCAGGCGCTGGAGGCGCCGAACCCCGCGCTCGCGAAGAAGGCGGGCCGGCAGGTGCGCGGCTACAGCGAGGAGATATGGGAGCGCGAGCGCTTCGCGATCGTGGTCGCGGGCAGTGTGCACAAGTTCTCGCAGGACCCGCGGCTGCGCTCCTACCTGCTGACCACCGGTGACAGGGTGCTGGTGGAGGCGAGCCCCATGGACCGGATCTGGGGCATCGGGCTGGCCGCGGACGACGAGCGGGTCCACGACCCGGCGCGCTGGCGCGGGCGGAATCTGCTGGGCTTCGCGCTGATGGAGGCGCGTGAGCGGCTGCGGACGGGGGTGTCCGCGCCCGCCTCCGGTGACGAGGGGTAAGCCGGGCGGGCCATGACGGCGGGCGACGCCCGGCCGACCGGACGGGCCGGGCGGTGTGTGCGACCGCCCGGGCAGCCCGTCCGTCAGCGGGAGGTGTCGGAGACGACCAGGGTGGTCGCCCAGGGGTCGTCGTCGACCTCGCTGTCGTAGTTGTTGTCGTCCCAGCGGTCGTGGTTCGCGAGTGCCCAAGCGAAGAACGCGAGAATGGCGGCTCCCAGGACGATCCCGATGGAACCGAGGATGATTCCTGCGAGCGCCTGGCCGTTGTTCGTCGCCTCGCCCCGCGCATACCGCTTGCGCCCCAGGATGCCGAAGATCAGCGCCAGCACGCCCAGCACCAGACTGGGGAGGCCGTAGAAGCAGAAGGTGCACACGGCGAGAATGCCGAGCACCATCGCGGCAGTGCCGAAACCGTTCTGCGACGACGTGGGCGGCACACCCCAGGAGCCGGTGTATCCCGGGTACCCCGGGTATCCGGACTGCCCGGGAGCTGACGGGTAGCCGGGGTAGCCGTACCCGGAGGTGACCGGCCCCTGCGCCGCCGGGTAGCCGTACGGACCGGGGGCGCTCTGCCCCGGCCCGCCCGGGGCCGTCGGCGGCGGTGGCACGGCACCGGTTCCCGTGGTGGCGTCCGCGGGTCCGCCCGTACCGCTCGGCGCGCCGGGCATCGAGGTCAGGGTCGGCTGGTCATGGACGCCGCGACCGGTCGGCGGCGCGTCCTGGACATCCGGAAGGGTCGGACGCGAGGGCCCCGTGGCCTTGCCGAGGTCGATCCCACCGGACCGTCCCTGTCCCCCCTGTGGGGCGCTCCACTCCGGCGGAGCCCATGGGTCCCCCGGCGTATGGCCGTCCGGCAGCCGGTCACTCTGCTCTGACATATGTCGTCCTCCCCCATTGTGAGCTTGTCATGCTACGGGCGCCGCGCAGGGCGGCAGACAGCCCGCCTACGATGATCCCTGACCGGGACAGCCCAGCACCTACGGAGGACCCGATGACCGATCTGCACCCCTTCATCGCAGGGCTGCCCAAGGCGGAACTGCACGTCCACCACGTGGGATCGGCTTCCCCCCGCATCGTGTCCGAGCTCGCCGCCCGGCACCCGGACTCCAAGGTACCCACCGACCCGGCCGCGCTCGCCGAGTACTTCACCTTCACGGACTTCGCGCACTTCATCGAGGTCTACCTGTCCGTCGTGGACCTGGTCCGCACCCCCGAGGACGTCCGGCTGCTGACCTTCGAGGTCGCCCGGGACATGGCCCGGCAGAACATCCGCTACGCGGAGCTGACCATCACGCCGTTCAGCTCGACCCGCCGTGGCATCCCCGAGCAGGGCTTCATGGAGGCCATCGAGGACGCCCGCAAGGCGGCCGAGGCGGAGCTCGGGGTGGTGCTGCGCTGGTGCTTCGACATCCCCGGCGAGGCGGGCCTCGACGCGGCGGAGGAGACCGCCCGGCTCGCGGTCGATCTGCACCCGGACGGGCTGGTCTCGTTCGGTCTCGGCGGACCCGAGATCGGGGTGCCCCGGCCGCAGTTCAAGCCGTACTTCGACCGTGCCATCGCGGCGGGACTGCACTCCGTACCGCACGCCGGGGAGACGACCGGCCCCGGCACCGTCTGGGACGCGCTGCACGATCTGCGCGCCGAGCGCATCGGCCACGGCACCAGTGCCCCGCAGGACCCCGAACTGCTGGCCCACCTGGCCGAGCGGCGCATCGCGCTGGAGGTCTGCCCCACCTCCAACATCGCCACGCGGGCCGTCGCGACCCTCGATGAGCACCCCATCAGGGAGATGGTCGAGGCCGGTGTGCTGGTGACCATCAACAGCGACGATCCGCCGATGTTCGGCACCGACCTCAACAGCGAGTACGCGGTCGCCGCCCGGCTGCTCGGTCTGGACGAGCGGGGCGTCGCCGCGCTCGCGAAGAACGCCGTCGAGGCTTCCTTCCTCGACAGCGCCGGCAAGTCCCGCATCGCGTCCGAGATCGACGTCTACACCGAGCAGTGGCTGGCGAAGTGAGGCCGGCGCCATGCGCACCGTCACCCTGGTAGGCCACCGCGGGGACCCGTATGTGGCCCGCGAGAACACCCTCCCGTCGCTGCTGGCCGCCGTGGAGCGAGGTGCGGACGCCGTCGAGATCGATGTCCGGCTGACCCGCGACGGGGTGCCCGTGCTGCTGCACGACGACACCCTGAAGCGGTTGTGGGGCCGGGACCGCCCGCTCGCCCTGCTCTCCCACGCCGAGCTGGCCGGGCTGACGTCGGGCCGCGTCCCGACACTGCACGAGGCGCTCACCGCGGTGGGGAGCCACCGGCTGATGGTCGACCTGCCCGGTGCCGACGAGTCCGCCGTACGCGCCATCGTCGGCGCGGTCCGCGACGGCGGCGCGGCTGACCGCGTCTACTACTGCGGGGGCCTTGCGGCCATGGTCGCCGTACGCGCCACCGACCCGGACGCGGAGATCGCCCTGACCTGGACGACGCTGGCCCCGCCGCGTCCGGTGCTGCTGGACGTGGTCCGGCCCCGCTGGCTCAACTACTGCTTCGGACTGGTGAGCCGGGAGCTCGCGGGCCACGTCCACGCCGGCGGCTTCCTGCTCTCCGCCTGGACCGCGGACACCCGCCCCACCATGCGCAGGCTGGTGCGCCGGGGGGTCGATTCCATCACCACCAACCGGGTCGCGACCCTGGCAGCGGTGCTCCGCACCGCCCGTGCCAGGAAAGGACTCGAAGGATAGGACGCGCCGGTCCAACACGCGGGGGACGTGGGAGCCGGGTGCGCGACCGCCGGGCAGCGGAGTCCCCAGCGGAGGTCCGCCGGGGACGGCGGTCCGGACGGCAGGACGGCGGTCTAGACGGCAACCGGTACGCGCACAGGCGCACTCAGCGCCTCCAGCCGCTTGATCATGCGTCGCACCAGCAGCAGCGGGAGCACCCCGAACACCCCGAAGGACATGTCGATGACGGTCCACCAGAAGGGGATCCCCCGGATCGGGCCGCAGATCAGGGCCAGCGGAATGATTCCGGCGCACGCGATCATGCCGAACTCGATGACCCAGATGTTGCGTACCGGGTCGCGGTAGGGGCCGTAGAAGGCGATGGCGATGACGAGATGGGCGAAGGCCAGCCAGTCGGTGCCGTACAGCAGGAAGGGATAGTCCGCGTCGGCGGTGTCCAGTCCGCGCCGGACCCGCGCGATCCATTCCAGCAGCCCGGGGAAGGCGTCGGCGACGGGCGACGCCCAGGAGGTCAACGCACTGTGCACGAGGTGCAGTTCGGTGACGAGAGGGAAGGCTGTCAGCCCACTCAGCACCAGGCAGACGATGAAGACGACCAGCCACACGCGTATGCGGCGCAGAAGCGCCCTTCGCTCGCTCATGTCCGCAGCGTACGCCCGCGTTTACCCGCCCTTTACCGGGCCCCGGTGATCTTGCGGGCGATGGGGTGCGAGACCATGGTGACGCCTGCGGTCGGCACCGGCCCGGCACGGAAGCGCCGAAGCCGCGGCCCTGCGACGGCTACAGGCCGACTGTCGCGTTCCACCGCAAGGTCGCGGCCGAACTCGCCGCCTGGGTCAACTATGTGTGCCCCGTGCCCGCTGCCCGTGACGCGCTGGCCGACTCCAAGGACGGAGAGCCGGCGGCGCTCGCCGAGGACCCGCTGATCTTCCCCGACGACGAACATGCGCAAGCACCCAGCTCGCGGCGGTTGTGCGTCGCTACGTCGAGCGAGACGCGTCCACCCCGACACCGTCGATCATAGACATCTGTCTATAATTTCTGGACACTCGTCCATGAAGGGGTCCTGATGACCACCATCGCGTACGTCCTGGCCGGCCTGGTGGCCGCACTGCACCTCTACATCCTCGTGCTGGAGATGTTCCTTTGGGAGCGCGCGCCTGGGCGCCGCCTCTCCGGCTTCGACGCGCCGACCGCCAAGACGACGGCACGCCTCGCGGCCAACCAGGGCCTCTACAACGGGTTTCTGGCCGCGGGGCTCATCTGGGGCCTGATAGCGGTCGACCCGATCGGCTTCCAAGTGCGGGTGTTCTTCCTGAGCTGCGTGGTGGTGGCGGGGCTGTACGGCGGCGCCACCGCCAACCGGCGCATCTACGCCGCCCAGGCCCTTCCGGGCGCGCTGGCGCTGGCCGCGGTGCTGGCGGCCGGATGAGCGGGGACCCCCGCGCGGAGCGCACCCGCGGACGGCTGCGCCGTGCGCTGCTGGAGGAGTGCGGTGAGCGGCCACTGGCGGAGGTCAGCGTCGCGGCCCTGACCCGACGGGCGGGCGTCGGCCGCGCCACGTTCTACCTCCACTACCCGGACCTGGAAGCCCTCGCGGTGGACGCCTGTGCGGAGATCGTCCGCGAAGCGGTGGACGCCCTGCACGCGTGGCGGGGTGTGCCGGATCCAGCGGCCCCGCCTGCGGCACTGACGGCGTTCTTCACCGGCATCGAGCCGCACGCCGGGCTCTACCGCGCCCTGCTGTGGGAGGGCGGCGCCGGGCCGCTGGGCGAGCTGCTCCACCGCGAGCTGCGCGAACGCAGCCGCAGGGAACGCGAGCTCGCGGGGGCGCCGCACGCCGAAGTGGTCGCCTCAGCGGTGGCGGCGACCTTCACGGGCCTCCTGGCCGACTGGCTCCACGCCCGGATGGCGGCATCGCCGCAGGAGATCGCCTCCCACGCCTGGCGCCTGCTGTTCGCCCTCCACACGACCCCGCTGAGTTGAGGTCTCCCGAATCAGCCGGACACAAGCCGCGGGGGGGGGGGGGGGGGGGCCGGGGGGGGGCCCCCCCCCCCCCCGCCCGGCCCCGGGGGGGGCGGGGAGGACGAGAGGGGGTATGGGGGGTTTTGTGGGGAAACAAGGCCC
>NZ_JBEYBS010000029.1:0-72536 GCF_040632375.1 Streptomyces sp. NPDC019396
CTCGTCGGGGCGATCGCGTCCCCGCTGGTCGGGATCGCGGGCGAGGCCACCGCCGTACCGATGGCCGTGGTCCAGCTAGTCTGCGCACTCGGCGCCATCGGCTGCTTCCTGGGCCTCTGCCGACCCTGGCGCGGTGAAGGCGGCATCCCCAGGCAGGCCACCGCTCCGGCGGATCAGGCCTCGCGGTCCGCCGAGGCGAGCGCCTCGTAACCGCTCACTCGGCAGGCGGCCACTGGGCGCCCCAGCCCGTGTCGCGGGCCTCGCGGTAGAGCGCGCCATGGCGCTTGGTGACCGTGGTGCGGTGCAGGGTCCCGTCGTCGGAACACAGGTCGAGCAGCACCTGGCCCTTGCGGATCTGGGGCTTGCGGACCACCCGGCCGGGCGCCGGGGCCGCCGGGAGGCGGGTGGCGGCGACGTAGCTGAACTTCTCGTCCTCGTAGGCCAGCGATCCGCCCTTCACCTGGCGGTGCAGCGACGAACGGCTGACCCGGGCCGCGAAGTGGCACCAGTCGCTGCCGGGGACGATCGGGCAGGCGTCGCTGTGCGGGCAGGGGGCCGCGACCCGCAGGCCCGCGGCGATCAGCCGGTCGCGTGCCGCCATGACACGCTCGTAGCCGTCGGGGGTCCCCGGCTCGACGATCAGCACCGTCTGGCCGGCGGCTGCGGACTGCTCGACCACGGCGGCCCGGTCGGCCTCCGTGAGTTCCTTCAGCACATACGACACCGTGACCAGGTCCACGGGCTCCAGGCCCATGGCCGAGCCGATCCGCGTCCTCTGCCAGCGCGCACCGCGCAGCGCGGGCGACTCCGCGGCCGAGGCCAGTTCCCGGCCCAGGGCCAGTGCGGGCTCCGCCCAGTCCAGCACCGTGGTGCCGTGGGTGCCCTCCGGCCAGGCGTCGGCCACGGCCCAGCTCGCCGCGCCCGTGCCGCCGCCGATGTCGGTGTGGGTGGCCGGTGCCCAGTCGGGCAGGGCCGCGCGGAAGGCCGAAAGCGCGGACCGTACCGCCTCGAACGTCGCGGGCATGCGGTACGCGGCGTACGCGGCCACATCCGCCCGGTCCCGCAGCACCGGTGCGTCCGTCGGGGTGTCCCCGCGGTAGCTGGCGATCAGCCGCTCCACGGCCTGGGCGACCCTGCCCTGCGGCAGACCCTCCAGGAGGCCGGCGAGAGCGGTGCCGAGACCGGCCAGGGGCGTGCTGGGGGAGTGGGTGGGAGGAGTGGCGTTCACCGGCGAATTCTAAGGGTTCACGGGTGGCTCGAGGTCGTCCCGGGGAGGAAGCAGGATCGGCCCGCGTGGGGAGTCAGGGGCGTCCCCGGGTGCGGCCCCAATGCTGTCCAGGCCGACGGCCCAAGGTCGTCCCGGGTGCCAGGCACCGGCCCCCGGGACTCGTCCGCTCCGGTCAGGCCGCCCGTAGCTCCTGCGTACAGCACTTCACGCTGCCGCCGCCCTTCAGCAGCTCCCCGAGGTCCACGCCGACGGGCTCGAAGCCCCGCTCCCGCAGCGGCTCGAACAGCCCCGTCGCCGCCTGCGGAAGCACCACATGGCGGCCGTCGCTCACCGCGTTGAGCCCCAGCCTCGCCGCATCCTCCTCGCTGGTGAGCAGGGCGTCGGGGAAGAGCCGGGCGAGGACCGCCCGGCTACCCGGTGAGAAGGCGCCGGGGTAGTACATGATCTCGTCCCCGTCGTCGTCCAGCACGGACAGCGCCGTGTCGAGGTGGTAGTAGCGCGGGTCCACCAGCTCGAGACCGATCACCGGCCTGCCGAAGAACTCCTGCGCCTCGCCGTGCGAGAGCGGGCTGGACCGGAAGCCCTGCCCGGCGAGCACATACGTCGAGGTGACCGCGAAGTCGCCCTCTCCTTCGTTGATGTGCACCGGCTCATGGATCTCGGTGAACCCGTGCGCGCGGAACCACTCCAGATGCGCCTCCGCCTCGGCCTCCCGCTCCCGGTGCGCGAAGCGCGCGCCGAGCACCCGTCCGTCCACCACACACGCGCCGTTCGCCGCGTACACCATGTCGGGGAGGTCGGGGCGGGGGTCCAGCAGTTCCACGGTGTGGCCGAGCGCGAGATAGCGGTCGCGCAGGTCTTCCCACTGGGCCATGGCCAGCGGCAGGTCAACGGGCTTCCCGGGGTCCATCCAGGGGTTGATGGAGTACGTCACCTCGAAGTGCGTGGGTGGGCACATCAGGTAGCGGCGGGATCTAGCGTCACGAGGCAATGCAGGCTCCTCAGGAACGTCAGAGCAGAGCAGCGACGCACGGTTGTGCGTGCAGCCATAGTGCGCCGTTCGGCGGTTTCGCGCGTGATCCGAACGGGTGGTTCATCACATGTATTGCTGGCGCACGCCCTGACGAAACGACCTTCCGCGCCCACCCGTCGCCGGCCCGTGAATCCGGCCCCTGACCGGGGATGCCGCCACCCGATCGGGGGGTGCGGCCACCTTGCGCGCCCGATGGTGGGACCATGGCGGGGACCACAGGGGGAGAGCTGAGGTGAGGGGATCGATGGGCGACGGCATCGATGGCATCGGCGGCAACGACGGCACCGGCACTACCGACCGCAGTCGCGGTGGGCGCGGCAGGACGTCCTGGGAGAACCGGCTGCCGCAGTGGCTGCGCAGGCGTGCCCGCGAGGACAGCGCCGCCGACGTGGGGGCGGACCGGCTCGAGCTGCTGCTCGCCACCGCGGGCGCCGGACTGCCGCTCGCGCCCGCCGCGCATCCGGCCGGCTTCCGCTGCTCCTGCGAGCGCATCGGCTGTCCCACCCCCGCCCGCCATCCCGTCTCCTTCGCCTGGCAGACCCAGGCCACGCACGACCGGGCGACCGTCGGGCGCTGGGCGGAAGAACAGCCGGAGGCCAACTTCATCACCGCCACCGGCATGGTCCACGACGTCCTCGACGTACCGGCCGCAGCCGGACGGGCCGCCCTCGAGCGGCTGCTCGGGGAAGGCGTCGAGGTCGGTCCGGTCGCCGAGTCCGGGGAGGGGCGGATGCTGTTCTTCACCGCCACCCGCGGCACCCCGGAGGACGAGGACGAGTGGTGGCCCTGCGCGCTGGACTGCCATCCGGAGACCATGGACGAGCATCCGGGCCTGCGCTGGCACAGTCGCGGCAGCTATGTCCTCGTACCGCCCGCGCGGCTGCCCGACGGCCTCACCGTCGACTGGGTGCAGGGCTCGGAGCATCCGCTGCCGGATCCGCTGACGCTGCTCGAGGCGCTCGCCGACGCCTGCGCCCGGTACGCGGACGAGACGGACGAGCACGACCAGCACTCGGTGGCCTGGCCCGCGCGCCGCTGACGCCCGGCGCTCGTGTCCTGTGCCCGCGCAGGGCACGAGCCGGTGCCTGCAAGCCGGTGCCGGTGCCGGTGCCCACGAGCAGGTGCCCGCGTGCACGTGCTGACGAGTCGGCGCGCCGATGGCCGTGAGCTCGTGCTCACGAGCCCTTCGCCGAGGTCACGCCCTGAAGCCGGCCCACTATCGCGACCGAGGGCTCCGAGCCTCCGCGCGGAGCCACCTTCGCCGCCTGGCTGGACATCCACTCCTTGGTGAGCGTGTTCTTGATCTCCCCGGTCATCAGCGCCTTCTCGTCCGGGCTGGCCTTCGGCCGGTAGCCCGCCGGCGCCGTCTGCCGCTCGTAGTAGCGCATCGAGAAGAACACCAGGGCCCCGCCGTCGTCCGTGACCAGACCCAGCGGTGCGAACTGGCCGCTGTTCAGCGGCTGGTCGACGAACTCGGTGACCACACCGGACCGCCGCGTCTTCTTCTGCTCGCGCCGCTCACGCCATTCGCTCGTGGCCTCGCCCGCCACGAAGCGCTCGGGCTTGCCACTGCGCAGATACGAGGCGTAGTCCTTGCTCAGCTGACCGGGGGCGACCGCCGTGTCATCCGAGTCGGTCCCGACCGGCAGGGCGTAGCCGTCCTGGTCGGTGCGGAAGCGGGGCACCTCGCTTCGGCTGAGGATGGCCAGATACGAGGCCTCCCACTGCGCGTCGCTGCCGGTCTTCACGAACACCACCAGCCAGCGGGAGTCCCGGTCGCCGCTGTCGACGTCACGGTTGCTGTCGGTGTCAGCCAGGAACCAGCGCGGCCAGCCGGCCTTCTTCGGCACATGGAACTTCGCGTCCGTGAGCTCCAGCGACCGGTGCTGGGAGTTGCCGCGCGGGCTGGTCACACTGCGTGCCTTCAGCCCGGCCTGGTTGATCGCACCGAGTGCGCCGGTCACCTGAGCCGCGTCGAGCGCCGGATCGTAGGCCCGGTCCGCGGCGTTGTACGCGTCGGTGAAGTCGTCGAGTGCCTGCGCGGCTTCATTCGTCGTCGCCGCTGGTACGACTTCCAGCTCGCCGTGAACCGTCACGCACCCGCTCGCCGTCAGCGACAACACCGTCGTCACCGTCGTCGCCGCGAGCCCCGTCACCGCCCGGCTCCGCCTGCTCTTGGGCCTGCTCATCGGTTGCCTTCTGCTTCTCGACCCCCACTGACCGTCCGAACCCTACCGGGGAGAGGAACAGCGCAAGTGCCGGGATCAGATACAGGGCCCACACCGTGACCTGGAGAACGGTCGGGTCGGGCTGGAAGTTGAAGACACCCTTCAGCAGGGTGCCGTACCAGCTGTCCGGCGGGATGGCCTCGCTGATGTCGAAGGCCTTGTCCGGCAGACCACCGAGGAAGCGGGCCTCCTGCAAGTCGTGGACGCCGTACGCGAGCACGCCCGCGGCCACGACGACCAGCATTCCACCCGTCCAGGTGAAGAACTTCGCCAGGTTGATTTTCAGGGCGCCCCGGTAGAACAGCCAGCCCAGCACGACCGCGGTCGCGATGCCGAGCAGCACCCCGGTCAGGGGGGCCGATGAGCCGCCCTGGTCGGCCGCGGCACGCACCGAGGCCCACACGAACAGCGCGGTCTCCAGGCCCTCCCGGCCCACGGCGAGGAACGCCGTCACCACCAGGGCGCCCGTGCCCATCTCCAGGGCCGCGTCCAGCTTGGCGCCGAGCTCCGCCTTCAGATGCCGCGCGGTGCGCCGCATCCAGAACACCATCCAGGTGACCAGACCGACGGCCACGATCGACAGGGACCCGCCGAGCAGTTCCTGTGCCTCGAACGTCAGCTCCTGCGAGCCGAATTCGAGTGCCGCGCCGAAGGTCAGCGACAGCGCGCACGCCACGCCGATGCCGATCCAGATCGGCTTCAGCGCGTCACGGCGGCCCGTCTTCACCAGGTAGGCGACGAGGATGCAGACCACCAGACTGGCCTCGAGGCCCTCGCGCAGACCGATCAGATAGTTGCCGAACACGGCGGGTCCCTTCGCTTGCCTACGAGAACAGCGCCCGGCCCCACCAGTCGTCCTTGCCGCGGACGCCCGGCGGGACGGCGAACAGCGCCGAACCCACGTGCTGGATGTACTCGTTCAGGTCGTCCGACGCGAGACTGCGCTGCACCGGTACGAATCCCTTGGCCACGTCCCTCTGGTAGGCGAGGAAGAACAGGCCGGCGTCGAGGCGGCCCAGCCCGTCCGTGCCGTCCGTGAAGGAGTAGCCGCGGCGCAGCAGCTTCGCGCCACCGTTGGAGTCCGGATGCGCCAGGCGGACGTGGGAGGTCGGCAGCATGGCGGGGAGGAACGGTTCGTCGCGCTCCTTCGCCTTGCCGACCGGAGCACCCTCGCCCTTGTCGCGGCCGAAGATGTCCTCCTGCTCCTGGAGCGGAGTACGGTCCCAGGTCTCGATGTTCATCCGGATCCGGCGTGCCACCAGGTACGAGCCCCCGGCCAGCCAGGCCGGGCCGTCCTTCTGCGATACCCACACATGCTTCTCGAGAGCCTCCTGGTCGGTGCCCGCGATGTTCCGGGTGCCGTCCTTGAAGCCCATCATGTTGCGTGGGGTCTGCTCATCCGGAGTGGTGGACGAGGTCTTGCCGAACCCGAGCTGCGACCAGCGCACCGTGACCTTGCCGAAGCCGATCCTGGCGAGGTTGCGGATGGCGTGCACGGCGACCTGGGGGTCGTCGGCGCATGCCTGGACGCACAGGTCGCCGTCGCTTCGGGCCGGATCGAGGTTGTCACCGGCGAACTTCGGCAGGTCGATCAGCGCCGCGGGCCTGCTGTCCTTCAGACCGAAGCGGTCGTCGAACAGCGAGGGGCCGAAGCCGATGGTGAGGGTCAGCCTGGACGGCTTCAGACCGAGAGCCTCACCGGTGTCGTCCGGCGGGGCCTCGGCGAGACCGCCGTAGGCGCCCTCGCCGACCGGCAGCCCGGCCGCCATCCGCTCGGCGGCCCGGGTCCAGTCCTTGAGCAGCTGGATCAGCTCGGCGCGGTCCGTGGTCTTCACGTCGAACGCGGCGAAATGCAGCCGGTCCTGCACGGCGGTGGCGATACCCGCCTGGTGCGTGCCGTGGAAGGGCACGGCGGCGCCGCTGAGCGCGGCGGGCACCGCCTCGTCCCCGCCGCGCGCCAGGGCGGCGGCACCGCCCGCGGCGGCGGCGCCGAGCGCGAGCCCGGCTCCGCCCCAGCCCAGCAGGGCGCGCCGGGAGGGCGTGGCGTTCTGGTCCTCGCCCGTGGCGTCTGCCGGAGCCGTCGTGCTCGTCCGGTCCGTGGAATCCGTCAGTTCCGTGGATTCCGTGGGCTTTGTCGTTTCGGACATGGTTGCGTCGTCCCCTCGCGTCCGTTACTTGACCACGGCGGCGGCGAGCTTCGAAAGCGGCTCTGCCAGTGCGTTGACGGCGTCGGACAGCTCCTTGCGCTGAGCCGGCGTGACCTTGTCGTACGAAGTGAAGACGTAGGTGTTCTTGTCCGCGCGGTACCTGTCCAGCAGCGCGTTCATCGCCGTGAACTGCTTGTCCAGCTCGGCGGCCAGCTTCGCGTCGTTCTTCGAGGCCACCGGCTTCAGCAGCTCGTAGGACTTCTGCGCGCCCTCGACGTTCGCCTTGAAGTCGACCAGGTCGGTGTGGGAGTAACGCTCCTCCTCACCGGTGACCTTGCCGGTCGCGACCTCGTCGAGAAGCTCCTTGGCGCCGTTCGCCATCGAGGTGGGGGTGATCTCGGCGGTGCCGACCTTCTTCACCCAGACCGCGAGGTCCTTGTCGAGGGTGTCGGCGAAGGCCTTCTCCTCGGCGCCGAGCTTCTTGTCCTGCCAGAGCGCCTTCTCGAGGCGGTGCCAGCCGCCCCACTTCTGGCCCGGCTCCAGGTCGGCGGCGCCGTCCTCACGCAGGTCGACCTTCGGGTCGATGTCGCCGAAGGACTCGGCGACCGGCTCGGTGCGCTCCCAGCCGATACGGGAGTCGGCGTAGGCCTTCTTGGCCGCCTCGATGTCGCCCGCGCGCACGGCGTCGGTGAACACCTTGACCTTGGGCAGGGTTTCGTCGGCCTGCTGCTGGACGTAGGTGCGGTACGCGGCGACCGCCTCGTCCATCTCCGGGGAGCGCTTGGCGGCGGTGCCACCGGTGACCTTGACCTGCTGGCGGATGCCCTCGCCCTTCATGCCGGGCTTGCAGGCGATCGCGTACTCGCCGGCCTTGATCTCGGCGGTGATGCTGGCCTTGGTGCCGGGGCCGATGTTCTCGCGCTCGGTGACGATGCGGTCGTCGGGGAAGAGGATGTAGACCTCGGTGACCTTGGAGCCTTTGTTCTCGATGTCGACCTGGACGTGCCCGGCGGGGAACTCCTTGGTGGACACCTCGCAGGCGTCGTCCTTCGCGGTGACGCTGACGGCGCCGTGGCCGCCCTTCGCGTCGCCCTTCTCGGCGCAGCCGGTGACGGCGGTGAGAGCGGTCACGGCAGCCACGGCGGTGAGGGCGGAGAGACGGACGGGTCGCATACAGGCTCCACGAGTGAACGGACAACGGCCGTGGGACGGGAGTCCTACGGCGGTGAGGCGGACCTAACTTAACCGAGGCTTACCTGACCGAATCCCATCCGTCCAGTGATTCGCCTCTCATCCGTCCGTCATACGAGAAGCCCGGGCACGGTCCGATCACGGATCCGTCATGTCCGCCCCCGCTGCAAGTCAAGCGAAGGTCAAGTGCCCCTTTTGGGCACAACGAGCGGCGCCCCGGTCGGGTGGGCCCTGACCAAGGCGGGCGCCGCGCAGTTCGCGGGCCCCGACGGCGAGGTGTTCCGCAAGCCGGGCACCGCGGTCGACCCGGTGACGGTCGTCCTCACCCTCGACAAGGACGCCGCCCCGCCCGCGGACTCCGGCGGTGCGCCGACCAGGACACCTCCGGCACGAGCGCGGCCAAGGCCGGCGGCACCGTCGGCGGGGGGCTCACCACCACCGGCCACCTCGCCACCACGGGCTCCGAGGTACCCAGCGGCACCCTCCTCGCCGCCTCGGGCGCCCTTGCCGCCGCGGGCGCGGGCGTGGTCCTGGCAGTGCGCCGCCGCGCTGACGCACGCAACTGAGGCTCCCGAATGTGACGATCGCCGCTCCGGCCGTTTCCTGGTTGTGGGCGGCGCTCGCACACCCCCGGGTGCTTCAATGCCGGAGTGGACGAACTCGACGTGCTCCAGGTCTTCTGCGCCGGTGACGGCCGGTTCGGTAACCGACTCGGCGTCGTACGCGACCCGCGCCGCTGGCCCGATCAGGACTCCCGTCAGGCGCTCGCGGCCGAGCTGGGCTTCAGCGAGACCGTGTTCATCGACGATCCCGAGCGCGGGGTCGTCGACATCTACACCCCCGGCCTGCGGCTGCCGTTCGCGGGCCATCCGCTGGTCGGCGTCGCCTGGCTACTGGACCTTGAGACCGTGCACCCCCCGGCGGGAGAGGTGTGGGCGCGCGACGACGGTGAGTTCACCTGGATCAGCGCACGTGCCGAGTGGGCACCGCCGCGGCTGCTGGAGCGGTACGGCTCAGCGGCCGAGGTCGACGCCCTGCCCGCGCCGCCGCCCGGTGAGGGCTGGCTGTACGCCTGGGCGTGGGAGGACGAGGCGGCCGGGCGGGTACGGGCCAGGGCCTTCCCCAGGCGTGGTGACGGGATCGTCGAGGACGAGGCGACAGGCGCGGCGGCGCTGCTGCTGACCGCGCGGCTCGGCCGGGCCCTGAACATCACCCAGGGCCGGGGCTCCCAGATCCTGACCGCCCCGGGCCCCGACGGCATCGTGGAGATCGGCGGCCGGGTGCGGATGGCGCCGCGCACTAGCGCGCCCGGTGCGTGGGTCAGTGCCCTGACCCGTTCGCGAGGTACCGACGCGCCACGGCCACCGCCACACGGATCGAGCCCCTGCGGCGCACGCAGCGCCTCCGGCTTCCGCACGCCGTCATGCGCTCAGCGGAAACTCCCCCTCGAGCTCCCGGAACACCGCTCCGTTGAAGCCGAAGGCACGCTTGCACTCGTCGATGATCCGCTGCTTCTCCAGATCATCCGCGTCCACCCCGTCCAGCAGCTCCCGGTAACCCCGCTTGAACGCCGCGGGGTTGGTGATCTGCTCGAAGACGTAGAACCGGACGCCATCGCCCTTGCGCTCGAAGCCCCAGGTCCGCTCGGCCTTGTCGCGGATGATCTGACCGCCCGACAGGTCGCCGAGATAGCGGGTGTAGTGGTGGGCCACATAACCCGCGGGCCAGTCGCGGGCGCACTCCTCGACCCGGGTCGCGTACGCCTCCGTCGCGGGCAGCGCCCGCAGCCCGGCCCGCCAGCCGGGCCCGCGCAGATGCGCCAGGTCCCGCTCCAGCTCCGCCGTGCGAAACAGCTCAGGCTGTATGAAAGGGCCGGCCAGCGGGTCCGCCCTGAGCGACCCGGCCGCGCCTTCGAGGGCGGCGTACACGAACCAGAGCTGCTCCGTGTACCGCGCGAAGGCCTCCACCCCCAGCCGCCCGCCGAGCAGGTCGCTCATGAACGTCGAGGTCTCCGCCTCGGTGTGCTGTTCGTGCGAGGCGACACGGATGAGCGTCGAGAAGGGCGTGTCCAGCGTGTCCAATGCGGACCTCCGGGGCGTGGACCGATGGGGACGGGAACCAGTGAGGATGCTCCTACTTAGGTATGCCTAAGTCAACTGGTTCCCGACGGCCTGTCGGTAAATACCTACCCCGCTTCCGGCTCAGGGCAACGTCAGAATCTCCGTGCCCGTCTCCGTCACCACCAGCGTGTGCTCGAACTGCGCGGTCCGCTTGCGGTCCTTCGTCACCACGGTCCAGCCGTCGTCCCACATGTCGTACTCGTGTGTGCCGAGCGTCAGCATGGGCTCGATGGTGAAGGTCATGCCCGGCTGCATCACCGTGGTCGCGTGCGGGCTGTCGTAGTGCGGGATGATCAGGCCGGAGTGGAACGAGGAATTGATCCCGTGCCCGGTGAAGTCGCGCACGACGCCGTAGCCGAACCGCTTCGCGTACGACTCGATGACCCGTCCGATCACATTGACCTGGCGGCCCGGCCGGACCGCCTTGATGGCCCGGTTCAACGCCTCCCTGGTCCGCTCGACCAGCAGCTTCGACTCCTCGTCGACGTCACCGCAGAGGTAGGTGGCGTTGTTGTCGCCGTGCACCCCGTTGAGGTAGGCGGTGACGTCCAGGTTCACGATGTCGCCGTCCCGCAGCACCGTCGAGTCCGGGATCCCGTGGCAGATCACCTCGTTGACCGAGGAGCACAGGGATTTCGGGAATCCGCGGTAACCCAGGGTGGACGGGTAGGCCCCGTGGTCGCACATGAACTCGTGTGCGACCCGGTCCAGTTCGTCCGTGGTCACACCGGGCGCGATGAGCTTCGCGGCTTCCTCCATCGCCTGTGCGGCGATGCGGCCCGCGATGCGCATGCGCTCGATCGTTTCGGCGTCCTGGATCTCCGCGCCGGTGTACGGCGTCGGCATGGGCTTCCCGACGTACTCGGGGCGCCGGATGTTTCCGGGGACGGAGCGGGTGGGAGAGAGGTTCCCTGGTACGAGCAGCGACTGGCCAGACATGCCAGCGAGTCTATCCGGGGGGTCCGAGCGCGCCCGGCGGCGTAGCGGGAGCCCTGCGGGGCAGGCAGCATGGCGACAGAGGAAGGAGCCGAGGATGGCCCTGTTCAAGAAGCGCACGGTGGGCAAGCCGGGCGAGTGGTTCTACTGCCTGGAGCACAAGAAGGTCGAGGAGGGCCCTGAGTGCCCGGCCAAGGACCGCTTCGGCCCTTACGCGACGCGGGACGAGGCGGAGCACGCGATGGAGACGGCGCGTGAGAAGAACCTCCAGTGGGAGAACGATCCACGCTGGCACGATGCGCCCCGGGGCGAGGACGCGCAGGAGTAGTCCCGGCGCGGGGTGCGGGGTCTCGCGGTGCGCCGCACCCCGTGCGGTGGGCCGGAGCGTCCGTCGTCCGTCCTCACACGCCGGACAGCTGGACAGTCTGGACAGGGACGCGGGACCCGGTCACCACCTACGCGGGGGAGGCGCCGTCAAGTGGTCGGCCAGGCGGGACAGCCTGTCCCGCAGGCCCCCGCGGCGGGGGTGGCCGGGTGGCACCCCGTTCTCCCCGGTTGCCGCGCTGACCAGGTGCTGGACCGTGTCGAGGTCCACCTCGGCGGACCGGGGGACGGTGAGGGCCTCATGCGCGAGACCCTGCACCTCGGGGTCGCCGGCGTCCAGCGACAGCACCGTCGCCCCCGAGCGGCGCGCGTCGTGCACCCGTTCGAGCAGCCCCGGGTCCGGCCGCTGCGGCGCCACCAGCAGCACCGTCTCGCCCCTCCCCGCCGTCTCCACCCGGGCCAGCCCGACGGCGAGATGCGCCGGGTCACCGCGGCGTACCCGGTGCCGGACCAGCGTGGGGGCCAGCGCGGGCTGCCCCGACCAGGCGGCCTCGTCGACGAGATGCGCGGCCAGGTGCCAGGGCTCGTACTCCGCCGTCCCCACCAGCAGCAGCCCACCGCCGTGCGGTACGACGGACGAGCGCAGCACACCCGCGAACCGCCGGGCCTCGGCGGGCCAGGCGGTCCCGGCCAGTACCTCTCGCAGCAGTGCGACGCGTACGGCATCCATGGCCCGGCATCCTGCCGCAAGGACCCCCTCTGTGCGGCGTGTACGGGAAACCCGTACACGTAAGGTCTGCACATGACTTCTCAAGACAACGCCGCCGCACCCAAGCCCGCCCCGAAGGACCCCTGGGAGCTCCCGGACGTCTCCGGTCTGGTCGTCGGCGTCCTCGGCGGCACCGGTGACCAGGGCCGCGGCCTTGCGTACCGGCTGGCCCGCGCCGGGCAGAAGGTGATCATCGGCTCCCGTGCGGCCGAGCGCGCCGAGACCGCCGCCGCCGAGCTCGGCCTCGGTATCGAGGGCGCGGAGAACGCCGAGTGCGCGCGGCGCAGCGACGTGGTCATCGTGGCGGTGCCGTGGGACGGCCACGCCAAGACCCTGGAGTCGCTGCGCGAGGTGCTGGCCGGAAAGCTGGTCGTCGACTGCGTGAACCCGCTCGGCTTCGACAAGAAGGGCGCCTACGCGCTGAAGCCGGAGGAGGGCAGCGCCGCCGAGCAGGCCGCCGCCCTGCTGCCCGATTCCCGGGTCACGGCGGCCTTCCACCACCTTTCCGCGGTGCTGCTCCAGGACGAGTCGATCGAGGAGATCGACACCGATGTGATGGTGCTGGGCGAGTCGCGTGCCGACACCGACCTCGTACAGGCCCTCGCGGCCCGTATCCCCGGGATGCGGGGCGTCTTCGCCGGGCGGCTGCGGAACGCGCACCAGGTGGAGTCCCTGGTCGCCAACCTGATCTCGGTGAACCGCCGCTACAAGGCCCACGCGGGCCTGCGGGTGACCGACGTCTGACCCAGGCCCGGCCCCGCACGGGCATGGGGGACACTGGACCGGACACACACCACCGGACAGGAGCCGACCCCCATGCCCCGCCTCGCCCTCTACGCCCTCGTCATCTGCGTACTCGCGATCTCCGCGGCGGTGGTGTCGTTCGCGCAGGGAAGCTGGCTGGGCATCGTCTGGGTGCTGCTCGGGGGCCTGTCGTCGAACATGGCGATCTACTACTTCCGCCGCGCGAAGGCCGACCGCGCGCAGACCGGCTGAGGACTGCCTCCCCAGGCCTACCGGGCTCCCGCCCGGACAGGGCTACCGGCTGAGCGCCGCCTCGCAGAGCGGGTGCGGATCGGTCCAGAAGCGGTAGAGGTTCTGCCCGCAGTACGACTCCGGGTCCGACACCCCGAGCCCGCTCAGCAGCGCGTAGATCCCGTCGAAGAAGGCCTGGTTGACCCCGGGGATGAAGAGGACGCCGAAGACCGCCAGCAGGCCGAAGGGGGCGTACGGCTCCACGTGGCGCCTGATGCTGTACGGCAGCCACGGCTCGACCACCCCGTAACCGTCAAGTCCCGGCACCGGCAGGAAGTTCAGGATCGCGGCGGTCACCTGGAGCAGCGCCAGGAACGCCAGCGCGAAACGGAACGCCACCGGCACGCCGTCGAGGGCCCCCAGCCAGAACGGTGCCGTGCACACGATGGCGAACAGGACGTTCGTCAGCGGGCCCGCGGCCGAGATCAGGCTGTGCTTCCAGCGGCCCTGGATTCGGTGCCGCTCGATGAACACCGCGCCACCCGGCAGACCGATACCGCCCATGATCACGAAGATCACCGGGAGCACGATGCTCAGCAGCGCGTGCGTGTACTTGAGCGGGTTGAGCGTCAGATAGCCCTTGGCCCCGATGGTGAGGTCGCCGCCGTGCAGTGCGGTGCGGGCGTGCGCGTACTCGTGCAGGCACAGCGAGACGATCCACCCCGAGGTCACGAAGAGGAACACCGCGATCCCCGGGTTGGGTGCGAAGTCCGTCCAGACGGCCCACCCGGTGACCGCCATGATCGCGGCGATACCGAGGAAGACGGGCGAGATACGGCGATCGCTGCTGCGGGTCGCGGCGGTGGCCATGTGCACGGCTCCTGGTGAGTCGGGTGGGGTGGGGGTCGAGCGTAGCCGCTGCCGGCGGCCTGGTGGCATCGTGGGCCATTCGGTGATCGACGACAATGGGCCGGTGCACTACCGCGTACTCGGCACAACCCAGGCAGTCCACGACGACGGGACCCCCACCGCGCTCGGTGGGGCGCGGCTGCGTGCCCTCGTGGCCGCGCTGGCTCTGCGCGCGGGGCGTACCGTGCCGGTCGACGTGCTCGTCGGCGAGGTGTGGGACGGCGATCCGCCGGCCGACGCCGTGGGAGCCGTGCAGGCACTCGTCGGCCGGGCCCGCCGTGCGCTCGGGCACGCGGAAGTGGTGTCGGCGGACGGCGGCTACCGGCTGCGCGCCGATGCCGCGGACGTGGATCTGCACCGCTTCGCGCGGCTCGCGGAGCAGGGCGGGCAGATACTCGCCGAAGGCGATCCGGCCCGGGCGGTCGAGCTGCTGGACGAGGCGTTGGCGTTGTGGCGGGGGCCGGTGCTCGCCGATCTGCCCGACCGCACGGCGGAGGCGGCCCGCTGGGAGACCCGCCGTCTCGAGTGCCGCCGCACCCGCTTCACCGCGTGCCTGGCCCTCGGCCGCGCCCGGGAAGTGCTGCCCGCGCTGATCGCCCTCTGCGCCGAGCACCCCCTCGACGAATCGCTCCAGGCCCTGCGTATCCGCGCCCTGCGGGCGGCCGGCCGCCCGGCCGAGGCGCTCGCGGCATACGAGTCCGTACGCCGCGAGCTGTCGGACCTGCTGGGCACGGATCCGGGCCCCGAACTGCGCGCCCTGCACGCCGAACTGCTCGCGCCCGGGGCGGGCGGTCCCGGACCCGGCTCCGCGCACACCGCCACCGAACCGGGTGCTGGTGAGCCCGCGCCGGGCCAACTGCCCCCGCCCGGGAACCTGCGGGCCCGGCTGACCAGCTTCGTCGGGCGTGAGAGCGATATCGAGGCCATCCGCGGCGACCTCGGCCGGGCGCGACTGGTCACCCTCGTCGGGGCCGGTGGCGCGGGCAAGACCCGGCTCTCCCAGGAGGCCGCCGAGCAGGGGGCCGGGGCGTACCCGGACGGTGTCTGGCTCGCGGAGCTGGCTCCGGTCAGCGACCCGGAAAGCGTGCCGGAGGCCGTGCTCACCGCACTCGGCGCACGGGAGACCGTGCTGCGGGGGGTCGGTTCCGAGGAGCTGTGGCACGGGGACGATCCGCTGGTGCGCCTCACCGAGCGCTGCGGTCGGCGCCGGATGCTGCTCGTACTCGACAACTGCGAGCACCTCGTGACCGCTGTGGCGACCCTGTGCGAGCGGCTCCTGGAACGGTGCCCGGGGCTGACGGTGCTGGCGACCAGCAGGGAACCCCTCGGCGTGCCGGGCGAGGCGGTGCGGCCGGTCGGACCGCTGCCCGCTCCCATGGCCCTGCGACTGCTCGCGGAGCGCGGTGCGGCGGCGAACCCCCGCTTCCGGATCGACGCCGACGACGACACGGCCGCCGCGGCGGCCGAGATCTGCCGGCGCCTCGACGGTCTGCCCCTCGCCATCGAACTCGCCGCCGCCAGGCTGCGGCTGCTGACACCCCGGCAGATCGCCGAGCGCCTCGACGACCGCTTCCGGCTGCTGTCCAGCGGCAGCCGCACCGTACTGCCGCGCCAGCAGACCCTGCGCGCGGTGGTCGACTGGTCCTGGGACCTGCTCGACGCGGCAGAACGCACCGTCCTGCGCAGGCTCGCGGTCTTCGCCCGCGGCTGCGACCTCGAAGCGGCGGAAGCGGTCTGCGCGAGCGTCGGCCCACCGGGTGCCTTCCCCGGGGAGGCCTCCGTCCCGTCCGGCACCTGCCCCGGCCCTTCGGCTCGGGCCTCCGTCCGGTCCGCCGCGACGCCGGACCCGCCGGCCGCCGTCGATGTCCCCGGCGTCCTGCCCGTCCTCGGCGCCCTGGTCGACAAGTCCCTCGTCGTCGCCGCCCCCGCACCGGACGGCGCGATGCGCTACCAGCTCCTCGAAACCGTGGGCGAGTACGCCGCCGAGCGGCTCGACGACGCGGGCGACCGGTCCGAGGCCGAGCGGGCGCATCTCGTGTACTACCGGGAACTGGCCCGCCGTACCGACCCGTTGCTGCGAGGCCCCGGGCAGATCGAGGCCGTCGCACGACTGGAACGGGAGCAGGAGAACCTGCACACGGCGCTGCACCGGGCCACCGTGGCGGGCGACGAGGACGAGGCACTGTGCCTGGTGCTGTCCCTCGCCTGGTACTGGCAGATGCGCGATCTGCGCGCCACCGCCCGGCACTGGTCGCGCTCGGTGGCGGCGCTCGGCCCCGACCCGTTCGCCCCGCCCGTCGTCCCCGCCGAGCCGCTGCGCGAGCGGATCATCGACGCCCCGCCGCCGTTCGGCGCCGGGCACCGCCAGGAGGCCAGGCGCGGAGTGCGGCTGATCGGGATCTGCAGCATGGAGCACTGGGCGGAGGACTGGACGACACCCGAGCGGCTGGGCTGGCTGCGTGGGGTCGCGTCGGCGTATCACCCCGGCAGTCCGCAGACCTGCCGCTTCCCCGGCTCGCTCTGGCTCTACGCGGTCCTGCTCACCGGCGACGAGGACCAGCTGCGCCGCACCATCGACGAGACCGTGCGCGGCTGCGAGGAGTACGGCTACGAGTGGGACCTGGGCACCGCCCTCCAGATGCGGGCCAACGTGCTGGTCAACCGCAGCGAATGGCCGGGCGACGCAAGCGCCGACGCGGATCGCAGCCTGGGGATCTTCGAACGCCTCGGAGATCTCTGGGGCGCCGCGGGCGCATTGTCGGCGCGCGGGGAGGCCCGTCAGATACGCGGAGAGTTCGGCCCCGCCGCCGACGACTTCGCGGCCGCGGTCGACCGGGCCCGGCGCCTCGGCGCCGAGGGCCAGGTGCCGTATCTGCATGCCCGGCAGGCGGCGATGCTCACCGAGCTCGGCCGCCGCGACGAGGCGGAGGCCATCTTCCGCGAGGTGCTCGCGCAGCACGCCGATGGCACCGCCGAGGCCCTGCCCACCGCGCGCCTCTTCCTCGCCATGCTGCTCGGGCTGGACGGCCGCACGGCCGAAGCACGCGAGCAACTGGAGTTGCTCGCGGTCGAGTTCAGGTCCGAGACCCTGGCGTTCTTCGACGGCTTCCGGCTCGGTGGGCTGGCCTGGATCGACTGTCTCGACGGCCGTTATGCGGAAGCGCTCCACCATGTCCACGCTGCGCTGGAGTCGGCGATGGCACCCCTCGCCCGGATGGTCGCACCGAATCTGGTCGTGAACCAGCTGCCGACCGCCGCCGAGGCACTCGCCAGTCTGGCCGCCGGCACAGGCGGCCGGGGCGGAAAGGACGGCGCCCTCGGCGACACCGCCGCCGCCGACGCGGCCCGGCTGCTGGGCGCGTACCGGCGGCTGCTGCCCGCCGGACATGTCCCGACGGCCCTGGAACGCCAGGGCCGCGAGCGCGCGGAGCGGGCCGCCCGCGCCGCACTGGGCGACGAACGCTGGGCGGCCCGCTTCGCCGAGGGCGAGGACCTCACACCGGAGCAGGCCGTCGCGCTCGTCGAACAGCACGTCGTCGAGCAGTCCTTCGTCGATCAGCACCTCGTCGAACAGCACGTCAGGACTTCGTGCGGAACTTCCGGATCGCGACCGGGGCCATCACCGCGGTGATCACCACCGACCAGATCAGCGTCACCCACACATCGTGGGCGACGGGTCCGCCGTGCATCAGTCCGCGTGCCGCGTCCGCGAGCGAGGACATCGGGTTGTAGTCGGTGAAGGTCCGCAGCCACCCCGGCATGGTGCTGGGCGGCGAGAAGATCGACGAACCGAACTGCAACGGCATCAGCACCAGGAACCCCATTCCCTGGATCGCCTGGGCGCTCTTCATGGTCACGCCCATGGTGAGGAAGATCCACATGACCGACGAACTGAAGATCAGGGACAGGCCGAACGCGGCGACCAGACCCCACACCTGTGACACGGACATGCCCAGCAGGAAACCGACCGCAAGCTGGATGACCGTCGCGACGGTCATCCGCAGGACCTCGACGACGATCTTGGCCACGAGCACCGATGACCGGGCGATGGGCAGGGACCGGAACCGGTCCATGACCCCGCTCTGGAAGTCCTGGTTGAAGCCGGTGCCGACCCCCATGGCGATGTTCATACCGATCATCGCCATCAGCCCGGGCACGACGTAGTCCACGTACGTGGCCCGGTCGCCGCCCAGGGACGCCCCGACGGAGCCGCCGAAGACGAACACGAACAGCAGGGTGAAGACGATCGGCATCAACACGGCGTCGAACATCGACTCCGGGTCCTGCCGGATCCACAGCAGATTGCGGCGGACGAGCGCGCCGATGTGCCGGAGATTGCCGCGCGGTCCGATCCGGTCGTCGTCGGCGAGCGCCTTGGGGCCGGCAGCAGTGGCAGGGGTGACAGTGGTGGCGCTCACGCCGCGACCTCCTGGGGAATCGTCTCGTTGACGGACGCCGTCCGCTGGCCGGTCAGGGCCAGGAACACCTCGTCCAGGCTGGGCAGATCGGTGCCGATGTCGGCGATGGCGAAGCCACGGGCCCCCAGCAGGCCGACAACGGCGGTCAGTTGCTCGTCGCTGAGGATCGGGACGTACAGCACGCCCTCGTCCGGAACGGGCTGCGCCCCCGCGACGCCGTCCAGTCCCGCCTCACGGATCGCCGCCGCCATCAGCGGAAGCTCGGCCGGGTCGGCCGGCCCGATCCGCAGCGTCCGGCCGCCGACCTTCGCCTTCAGCTCGGGGACGGCGCCCTCGGCGATGACCCGGCCGCGGTCGATGACCGTCAGCGAGTCCGCCAGCTGCTCGGCCTCCTCCATGTACTGCGTGGTGAGCAGGACCGTGGCGCCCTCGGCGACCATCCGCTGGACCTCGTCCCAGACCTCGTTGCGGGTGCGGGGGTCGAGGCCGGTGGTCGGCTCGTCCAGATAGAGCACGGCGGGCCGCCCGATCATCGAGGCGGCCAGATCCAGCCGGCGGCGCATACCCCCCGAGTAGGTGGCGGCGGGCCGCTTGGCGGCGTCCGTCAGCGAGAACCGCTCCAGCAGCTCGTCCGCGCGGCGCCTCGCCTCCTTGCGGGGCAGATCGAGCAGCCGCCCGATCATGTAGAGGTTCTCCCAGCCCGGGAGCTTCTCGTCCACCGAGGCGTACTGGCCGGTCAGCCCGATCGTGCGGCGCACCCGGCGCGGCTGCCGGACCACGTCGAGCCCGGCCACGGTGGCGTGCCCGGCATCCGGGACGATGAGGGTGGAGAGGCAGCGCACCAGGGTGGTCTTGCCCGCCCCGTTGGGACCGAGGACCCCGAGCACCGTGCCCTGCCGGACGTCGAGATCCACTCCGTCCAGGGCTTTGGTCTCGCCGTAGTGCTTTACGAGGCCACGTACCTCGACGGCGTTCCTGTCGTTTCGCGTCATGTGCCGAAGCGTGTCAGCCGCCACCGACAAGCCACCGACAAGCCACCGACAGACGGCCGACAGGCCACCGACAGCCCCTGGACAACGTGGACGCGGCGGTCTGCCGGCGCTTCACCGATCCGGCATCACCTGGGCTTGGCGTAGTCCCCGAACCCCGCCCAGTCGACGATGACGCAGGGTTCGTCGCCCTCCACCCAGGCGTCGTGCCCCGGCTCGATGTCGATGTAGTCGCCGGGCCCCACGTCCGCGGACTCGCCGCCGTCCATGACGATCCTCATCCGTCCGCTGACGACGTATCCGGCGTGGGCGGCCTGGCAGCTCTCGGTGCCGGCGATGGGCTTGACGTGCTTGGACCACTGCCAGCCCGGTTCGAACACGGCACGGCCGACGGGGCCCTGGTCGGTGCTGAGGAGTTCGAGCTTCCCTTTGCCGTCCTCGAAGGGACGTGTCTCGTCGGCGGAGCCGAAGTTCTTCGTGAAGATTCCAGCCATAATCGCCCGCCTCCCGGCGGAGCAGGGGTCCCCGAGTCCTTTTTCAGCCTAGCTCCGAACCCCTTCCGCCTCCACGGCCGGGACGGCCGACAGCCCGCCGACGGGGGAAGATCGGCGGGCTGTCGTTGGTGCCGGAGTGGCTCGTGGAGGCGGTACGGCGGACCTCAGCGGTCCGGGAGGCGTTCAGCCGTGCTCAGTGGAAGGAGTGCTCCTCGGCGGGGAACGCCCCGCCGACCACATCGCCGGCGAACGCCTTCGCCGCATCGCCGAGTACCTGGCGCATGTCCGCGTACTGCTTGGTGAAGCGCGGGACCTTCCCGCCCGTCAGCCCGACCATGTCGGTCCACACGAGCACCTGCGCGTCCGTCTCGGGTCCCGCGCCGATCCCGATGGTGGGGATGTGCAGTGAACGGGTGACCTCGGCGGCCAGCTCGGCCGGTACGAGTTCGAGCACGAGGGCGAACGCGCCCGCGTCCTGAGCCGCCTTGGCGTCGCGCAGGAGCCGGTGTGCGGCCTCGTCGCTGCGGCCCTGGACCCGGTAGCCCATGGTGTTGACGGACTGCGGGGTGAGACCGAGGTGGGACATGACCGGGATGCCCGCCTGCACCAGCAGCTCGGTCTGGGGCAGCGAGCGCTCCCCGCCCTCCAGCTTCACGGCCCCGACACCGGCCTCCTTGACCAGCCGGGTGGCGTTGCGCAGGGCCTGGACCGGGCCCTCCTGGTACGAGCCGAAGGGCAGGTCGCCGACGATCAGGGCGCGCTTGGTGCCCCGCACCACGGCGGCGGACAGCAGGGTCATCTCGTCCATCGTGACGGGCACGGTGGTGTCGTAGCCGAGGTGGGTGTTGCCCATCGAGTCGCCGACGAGCATCACCGGAATACCGGCCTCGTCGAACACGGACGCGGTCATCGCGTCGTAGGCGGTGAGCATGGGCCACTTCTCACCGCGCTGCTTGGCGGCGGCGATGTCGTGGACGGTGACGCGGCGAGTGCTCTTCCCGCCGTACAGCGCTTTGCTTTCGCTGCTGTCGGCGGACTGCTTCGTCGCAGCCTGAAGCGTCATGGTGATCGGCTCCTTCGTCATCTCGAGGCGCCCTTACGGCGTCCCCGGACCGCATCCATGGTGGCATCCCGGTGCCCGTCGCGGGAAGTGGTGCCGTTCACACTGCGGCGATGTTCCGCCATCCCGGTCGTTTTCTCCGATACGAGACGGTCTCGTATCGAAAGCGGGAATCCCTGGATCATGTCCACACCCCCGGGGGCGCCACCCGCCCCGCCCCGTGTCCCGGAAGCCGTACACCGGCGCCGCTGGGCCATCCTCGCCGTCCTCATGTTCAGCGTGCTCATCGTGGTGCTCGACCACTCGGTGCTGAACGTCGCGGTCAAGACCATCGCCACCCCCGCCCCCGTCGGCCTCGGTGCCACCCAGGGCGAGCTGGAGTGGGCCATCAACTCCTACACCCTGGTCTTCGCCGCCCTTCTGTTCACGGCGGGGCTCATCGGCGACCGTACGGGCCGCCGCAAGGCGCTGCTGTTCGGCATGGCCGTCTTCGGGGCCGGCTCCGCGCTCGCCGCGTTCTCCGGGTCGTCCGCCGAGCTCATCGCGTACCGCGCGGTGATGGGGGTCGGTGCGGCATTCGTGATCCCCGCCACGCTCGCCATCCTGATGAACGTGTTCGAACGGGACGAGCAGGCCAAGGCCATCGGCATCTGGGCGGGCGGGGTCGGCGTGTCGATCGCCCTCGGACCGCTCACCGGCGGGCTGCTGCTCGAGCACTTCTGGTGGGGCTCGATCTTCCTGGTCAACGTGCCCGTGGTGCTCATCGGCTTCATCGCGATGGTGGTGCTGATCCCGGACTCCCGGGACCCCGCCCCCGGCAGGCTCGACCCGGTCGGGGTGCTGCTCTCGATCGTCGGTCTCGTGCTGCTGGTGTACGGGATCATCCGGGGCGGCGAGCTCGCCTCCCTGACCGATCCGGCGGTGCTGGTGCCGCTGCTCGGCGGGTTGGGCGTGCTGACGGTGTTCGTGGTCTACGAGGTGCGCAGCGACCATCCGGCGCTCGACTTCTCGTACTTCAGGAACCCCGTGTTCTCGTCCGCGATTGCCGCGACCGCGCTGGGCTTCTTCGCGATGATGGGCGTGGCCTTCCTGTCCGTGTTCTATCTGCAGAGCGTGCGCGGCTACAGCCCGCTGGCGGCCGGACTGCTGCTGCTGCCGCTCGCCGTGGCGCAGTCGGCGTTCGCACCGCGCGCACGGCTGGCCATCGGCCGGTTCGGCGCCAAGGCGACCTGCACGGCGGGCATGCTGATGATCACCACCGGGCTGGCCGCGTTCGCCTTCTTCGACGGCTCCACTCCGCTGTGGCTGATCGAGGCCGCCTTCTTCGTCCAGGGCGCGGGGATGGCCCATGTGATGCCCCCGGTGACGGTCGCGGTGATGCAGGCGCTGCCCCGGGAGAAGGCCGGGGTCGGTTCGGCGATCAGCAACACCTTCCGGCAGGTGGGCGGGGCGCTGGGGGTCGCGATGCTCGGCTCGCTGCTCTCGGCGGCGTACCGGGGCGGCATCGAGTCCACCCTCGCCAGGACCGCGGGCCTGCCGGACGGTGTCAGGACGGCGGCGGGGGAGTCGATCGAGGCCACCATGGGCGCTGCGGCGAAGCTCGGCCCTACCGGGAAGCTGCTGGTCGGTCCGGCGAACGAGGCTTTCCTCTTCGCCATGCACCTGACGGCCCTCGCGGCGGCCATGGCGACCGTCGTGGGCGCGGTGGTCGTGGCGATGCACCTGCCCGGGCGGGTGAAGCCCGGACCCGGCGGCTCACTGCCCCCGGGGGAACCGCACGGAAGGCCCGCGGCCGGGGCGGTCAGGGGGTGAGCGCCGGAAGCGGAGGCCGTACCGCGGCCCGGGGGCGCCCCCGTAGCGAGGCCGCGCAGCGGGCTATCCGGGAGGCCGTGGTGGCGCTGCTCGAGGACGGCGTTCCGCTCGGCGAGATCTCCATCGAGCGCCTCGCCCGCACGGCCGGGGTCGGCAAGGCCACGATCTACCGCCGCTGGAGCGACAAGGAGGAGCTGTTCGTCGAGGTCCTCCGGGACATCGAGCCGTCGGAGCCCGACCTGCCGGGCACCTCCGCCCGGGACGACCTCGTGACCATGCTGGAGTCCGTACGCGTGCGTGGCCTCGCCCACCGCTCGTCGGCGCTGCTGCACAACGTCCTGGCGCAGATGAAGAGCCATCCCAAGCTGTGGGCGGCCTACGTCGCGACCGTGATCGACCCCCGCCGGGTCACGGTCCTGGAGATCCTGCGGCGGGGGATCGAGGGCGGGGAGATCCGCGACGACGTCGATATCGACCTGATCAACGACCTCATCGTCGGCCCCATGCTGGTCAGGGCCGTGATGCGGCCCGACGCCCCGCTGCCGGGGGACTTGGCGGAGCGCATCGTCGGCGCGGTGCTCGACGGCCTGCGCCCGTCCCAGGCGCCTGAGTCGTCCCGAACACCCCGGCCATCCCGTTCGTCCCGACTGTCCCCGGTGCGCTGAGCGCAATATCCGCGTTCTGTCACAGCCCTGGCCTCGGCGGGCACAACCGGAACCCGCCGCGCCGCCGGGTCGTCCTCGTGACCGTACGGCAGCAAGCCCTCCGTCATCCCCTAGGGTCGAGAGCGAGCGCGGACGGCACGGCTTGCAGGGCACGGCAGCAAGGCGCAGTAAGGCAGTGAGGACACGCATGCGGCAGGCATACATCACGGAGTCGGGGCACGACGCGGAGCAGGGTGGACGCTCCGGATCCCGCGTCCGGGCCGCGTTCGGCAGATGGCGCCGCGATCCCGGGATCTGGCGCCGGGGCATGGTGCTCGCCGCGTTCTCCGTGCTGGTCGGACTGCTGATGATCTTCCACGCCCAGATCCCGAACCGGGTCGGCAACCTGGGCAGCCTGACCGAGACCTTCCTGCCCTGGCTCGGGCTGCTCGTGCCGGTGCTGCTCGTGCTCGCCCTGCTGCGGCGGTCCGCCACGGCGCTCATCGCCCTGCTGGTGCCCGTGGTGGTCTGGCTGAATCTCTTCGGCGGGCTGGTCACCGACAAGAGCGAGGACACCGGCGAGGGCGGGCTCACGGTCGCCACCCACAACGTGAACGCCGACAACTCCGACCCCGAGGGCACCGCCCGCCAGGTGGCGGAGTCCGGCGCCGAGGTCGTCGCCCTGGAGGAGCTGACGGCCGATGCCGTCCCGGCCTACGAGAAGGCGCTGGCGTCCGCGTACCCGCACCACTCGGTGGTGGGGACCGTCGGGCTGTGGAGCAAGTACCCCATGAGCGGGACCGGTGCCGTGGACATCCGGCTCGGCTGGGAGCGCGCGATGCGGTCCACGGTGGCGACCCCGTCCGGCGACGTCGCGGTGTACGTGGCCCATCTGCCGTCCGTACGGGTCAAGATGAACTCCGGATTCACCGCCAGCCAGCGGGACGAGAGCGCCGACGCGCTCGGAGCGGCCATCGCCCGCGACGAGGTGCCCAGGGTGGTGCTGCTCGGTGACCTCAACGGCACGATGAACGACCGCTCGCTGAACGCGGTCACCGCCCAGATGCGCTCCACGCAGGGCGCGGCGGGCGACGGCTTCGGCTTCAGCTGGCCGGCCTCGTTCCCGATGGCGCGGATCGACCAGATCATGGTGAAGGGCGTCGAGCCGGTGTCGTCCTGGACCCTGCCGCGCACCGCCAGCGATCACCTCCCGATCGCCGCGCGCGTCACGTTCTGACCTCCGTGCGCCCGGACCGGGCCTGGACGGAACAGGGGCTTCCCGCCTTCGCGGGAAGCCCCTGTTCGTCGCATCAGAGCGAGGTGGTCTCCCGCCACCGGTTGGTGATGGGCAGGCGCCGGTCCTTGCCGAAGCCCTTCGCCGAGATCTTGGTGCCCGGCGGGTACTGGCGGCGCTTGTACTCCGCCGTGTCGACCATCCGCAGGGTCCTGGTGACCAGCTCCTCGTCGTAACCGGCCGCCACGATCGCGTCCTTGCCCCGGTCCCGGTCGACGTACAGCTCCAGGATCCGGTCCAGCACGTCGTAGTCCGGGAGTGAGTCGGTGTCGACCTGTCCGGGGCGCAGCTCGGCGCTCGGCGGCTTGACGATGGAGTTCTCCGGGATCGGCGGGGTCTGACCGCGTTGCCCGGCCGCTTCGTTCCGCCACTTCGCGAGCCGGAAGACCGTCGTCTTGTAGACGTCCTTGATCGGGCCGTAGGCGCCCACCGAGTCCCCGTACAGGGTCGAGTAGCCGACCGCCAGCTCGGACTTGTTGCCCGGAGCGAGGACGATGTGGCCCTCCTGGTTGGAGACGGCCATCAGCATCGTGCCGCGGAGCCGCGACTGGAGGTTCTCCTCGGCGAGACCGGTGAGCCCGAGCGAGCCCATGTAGGCGTCGAACATCGGCTCGATCGGTACGGTGCGGAAGTTGAGACCCGTACGGCGGGCCAGCTCGGCGGCGTCGCCCTTGGAGTGGTCCGACGAGTACTTGGACGGCATGGCGATGCCGTACACGTTCCGCGCGCCGACAGCGTCGCAGGCGATGGCGGCGACGAGAGCGGAGTCGATGCCGCCGGAAAGGCCCACCAGCACCGAGCGGAAACCGTTCTTGGCGACATAGGCGCGCAGGCCGACCACCAGTGCGGAGTAGATCTCCTCCGTGTCGTCGAGCCGGTCGGCGTATCCGCCCGTCAGCTCCGCCTCCCACGGCTCCAGCGGCTCGTCGGAGATCACGACCCGGTCGATGGTCAGCCCGTCGTCGACCGTGCCGGACGGGGCGTCGGCGGACGCGGCGGGGAGGTCCAGGTCCAGCAGCACACTGCCCTCGGCGAACTGCGGGGCACGGGCGATGACCTCGCCGTCCTTGTCGACCACGATCGAGTCGCCGTCGAAGACCAGCTCGTCCTGACCGCCGATCATCGCCAGATAGGCGGTGGTGCAGCCGGCCTCCTGGGCGCGCTTGCGCACCAGTTCGAGGCGGGTGTCGTCCTTGTCCAGCTCGTAAGGCGAGGCGTTGATGGACAGGAGGAGCCCGGCCCCGGCGGAACGGGCGGCGGGCACCCGGCCGCCGTCCTGCCAGAGGTCCTCGCAGATGGCGAGGGCCACGTCGACCCCGTGGACCCGGATCACCGGCATGGTGTCGCCCGGCACGAAGTACCGGAACTCGTCGAAGACGCCGTAGTTCGGCAGATGGTGCTTGGCGTACGTCAGCACCACCCGGCCACCGTGCAGCACCGCTGCGGCGTTCTGCGGAGCGCCCGCGGGCTGACCGAACCGGGGCTGGGCCTTCTCGGAGCGGTCCAGGTAGCCGACGATCACCGGCAGCTCCCCGAAGCCCTCGTCGGCGAGCCGCGCGGCGAGGGCGCGCAGGGCGGACCGCGACGCCTCGACGAAGGAGGATCGCAGGGCGAGGTCCTCGACGGGGTAACCGGTGAGCACCATCTCGGGGAAGGCGACGAGGTGCGCCCCCTGCTCGGCGGCGTGCCGGGTCCAGTGCACGATCGATTCGGCATTGCCGGCGAGATCACCGACGGTCGAGTCGATCTGATTCAGAGCGAGACGTAGTTGAGGCACGGGGACAGTGTAATCGTCTGACTGACGCAATGTCCCGGCCGGGGAGTGTGGGGCGCCCCACTACGGGCGCCCCCGGACGGCCGGGCGGGCGTCACCTGCCGCGCCTGCCGCGCCGGTCGCGGTAGGCGACCGTCGTCATCATCCCGGACTCCGCGTGGTAGATGTTGTGGCAGTGGAGCATCCACGCCCCCGGATTGTCCGCGTCGAAGTCCAGCACCAGCTTGTGGTGCGGCAGCACCGCGGCGGTGTCCTTGCGGGCGCCGTGTGAGAGGACATCCGCCAGCGCGAAGGTGTGCCCGTGCAGATGTACCGGGTGCCACATGTCGGTGACGTTGATGACCACGAGGCGGACCCGCTCGCCGTACTCGATCCGGTGCATCGTGTCGGGGTCGTAGGGCCTGTTGTCGAAGGCCCAGTCGTACTTCTCCATACCGCCGGTCAGCTTGAGCTTGATGAGCCGGTCCGGCTTGCCGCGCCGCGGCAGGGCGACGGACTCGTCAGGACGCAGTTTCGCCGACGACTCGAGCACGTTCCTGAACAGCTCGCTGGGCCGGGTGCGTGGCCCGGGCGGGCGCCCGCCGCCGGTGCGCAGGACGGCCATCGCCGAGCCGTGCTTGCCCTCGGCGAGCGCCGTGAGCGGGAAGACCCCGTCCTTCGCGGTGATCAGC
This sequence comes from Streptomyces sp. NPDC019396, assembly GCF_040632375.1. Classification (NCBI taxonomy): domain Bacteria; kingdom Bacillati; phylum Actinomycetota; class Actinomycetes; order Kitasatosporales; family Streptomycetaceae; genus Streptomyces; species Streptomyces sp. NPDC019396. The sequence continues at coordinate 27,017 of NZ_JBEYBS010000029.1, forward strand.
ACGTCATAGCGCTCGCCCATGCCCATGAGCAGGGCGTCGGTCTTGTAGGGGCGGACGGGGAAGCCGTCGGTGTGGGTGACGGTGAGGCGATGGCCGCCGAGCGCCACCCGGAAGGCGGTCTCACCGCCCGCGTTGATGATCCGCAGCCGGATCCGGTCCCCTGGCTTGGCCTTGAACTGCGTGGGGAAGTCCGGAGTGCGTCCGTTGATCAGGTAGTACGGATAGGCGATGTCGCCCGCGTGACCGAGGAGGCTGCTGTGGGCCCCCGTCATCACCCGCCGCGGACCCCTGGGGTGGCGCCGTGCCGAGGGGCCGTCGTTCTTCGGGTCGTCGTCGGGGCGCGCCCCGCCCGCTCCCGCGCCCACGGGACCGGACGGCTTGGCCACCCCGGGCCCGGAGCCCGACCCCGACCGGTTGCCGTCATGTGCGCCGCCGCCGCCGTGGTGCCCGTATCCGGGGTCGTGCACCATCTTCTTGCCCTTGCTGAGCTGGAAGAAGACGTCGTCCGGGGTCGAACCGCCCACGCCGTCGATCCAGTCGTCCAGCAGGATGATCCACTCCCGGTCGTACGAGAGCGGCTCCCTCGGGTCGTCCACGATCAGCGGCGCGTACGTGCCGCGGTCGACCTGGACCCCCTGGTGCGGATGGAACCAGTACGTGCCGGGGTGCGGGACCTCGTAGCGGTACGAGAACGACTCTCCGGGTTCGATCGGCGGCTGGGTCACATTGGGCACGCCGTCCATGTCGTTGCGGATGGCGAGGCCGTGCCAGTGCACGGTGGTCGATTCCGGCAGATGGTTCTTGAGGGTGAGTGAGAGAGTGTCGCCCGCGGTGATCCGGACCACCCGTCCCGGCAGCTCGTCGTCGTACGTCCAGGTCTTGAAGGTGCGCCCGCCGCCCAGATCCACCGTGCTCGGCCTGGCCGTGAAGGTGAGCTGGCGGCTGTGCTTGCCGACGTGGTCGCCCTCACGGGTGTCACCCCGCTCGCGGTCGGGTGCCGCGGTGCCCCTGGGGCCCGCTCCCTGGTCCGCGCTGTGGCCGCCGCGGTCCGGTCGTCCGGAGTCGCCGGAGCCGGAGTCCGAGCATGCGGCGAGCAGGCCGGATCCCGCGACGCCGAGTCCGGCGCCGAGCATGGCGCGACGAGTGGGGGAGGTCTGACCGGTGTGCTCCATGGGCATGACTGTGTGCACCTCGCTGGGGGGTGAAGGCGTGAAAGGGGGTGCGTCTGCCACCGCGTCAGGACTGGACGGGACGGCCGGACGCGCTCATATCGGCAGCGGCAGTGGCCCGTACCCGGCCGTCCGTTGGTTCATCACACGACGCACATTAGCCGGATCGGACAAAAGACCCGAGTAAGGACCGGTCCGACACGGCCTAACGTGGGCTGCTATGCCGTCAATGACCCGATCGTTCCCCGTGGCATCGTCCCTCGTGACAGGGTGGCCCGGTGAGCTTCGTACGGATAGGGGGCGTGCCCCACCACGTCGTCGTCGACGGCAGCGGACCGGTCTGTGTGCTGAGCGCCGGACTCGCCATGAGCTGGTTCGACTGGGACCCCGTGGTCCCGCTGCTCGCCCCGTACCGCACCGTCGTCCGCTTCGACCGCCCCGGCCACGGGCTCAGCGGACCCGCTCTCGTGCCGCCCACCGCCGCCGGTGAGGCCCACCGCATCGCCGCCGTACTCCGCGCACTCGGGCTCGACGGGCCCGCCACCGTCGTCGGACACTCGATCGCCGGCTTCCACGCCGAGGCCTTCGCCCGGCTCCATCCCGACCGGACGGCCGGTGTGGTGCTGGTGGACTCCAGCGTCGAGGAGGATGCCCGGGTGCCCGCGGCACCGGCCGTCCGTACCACACTCGCGCGCGGCGCCGGGACCGCGCTCTCCCTGCTGGGCGCGCCCGCCGCGCTGGGCCCGGCCACCCGGCGTCTCGCGGTGCGGCTGTCCCGTGCCGCGGGCGGCGACCCGGCTCCCGCCGCGCTCGTACGCCGCTGCTACGGGACCTCGCGGGTGCTGCACGGCATCCTGAACGAGAACACCCACTACCGTGCGGTCGCGGCCGAACTCCTCGCCCTGCGCGAGCGTTTCCCGCTGCCGCAGGCGGTTCCCGTGACGGTGCTCGCCGCCTGTGACGGGCGCGGCGGTCCCGGTGGGCGGTTCAACCGGCGCTGGCTGGAGCGGCAGCGCACACTGGCCCGCGGGCTCGGCGACGCACATTTCGAGGCAGTCGAACCCGCGGGCCATCTGGTGATGCTGGACCGGCCGGACGCGGTGGCGCGGGCGGTGCTGACGATGGGCCGGCCCCGTCAGGCGCCTCAGCCCCGCGCGTAGATCTGCTCGACCCAGGCGGCGAGCTGGCCCTCCGGCAGATGGTGGGCGAGGTCGGCCTCGCTGATCATTCCGACCAGCCGTTTGTTCTCGATGACCGGCAGCCGGCGGATCCGGTGGTCCTGCATCTCGTGCAGCACCTCGTTCACATCCGCGTCCGCCTCGATCCAACGGGGCGTGCCCCTGGCCATGTCACCTGCGGTCACCCGTGCGGGGTCGTGGCCCATCGCGACACAGCCGATGACGATGTCGCGGTCCGTGAGGATGCCGCAGAGCCGTTCGTCGCTGTCGGCGATGGGGAGTGCGCCCACGTTCAGTTCACGCATCAACTGCGCGGCCCGGTCGAGCGTCTCGTGTGCGGGGATCCACTGCGCCCCGGGATGCATGATGTCCTTGGCGGTGGTCATGGGGTGCGTACCTCCTGCCTGCTGAGTGCGGCTTCATACGGCGACCCGAATCCGTTTTCGACCTTACCGCCGACGGCGGCGAGGCGCCCCGTGGACCATGGGACCCCTCGCCGCCGCGGCCGGTCGCTGTTCAGGACCGGGGCGCCGCGCCGCGCTCCTTCAGCATGTCGGCCATCAGGCTCAGCTCCGACTGCTGGGCGTCGACCATGCCCTGCGCGAGGGACTTCTCCGGTGCCACCGTGCACAGCCCGGCACAGCCCTGCGCCATGGCGACACCGCCCTTGTGGTGGTCGGTCATCAGTTGGAGGTAGAGGATCTCCGCCTGCCGCCCCTTGGCCGTGGCCAGCCGGTCCAGCTCGGCCTGGGTGGCCATGCCGGGCATCAGCGAGCCGTCGCCGGTCTCGTGCCCTGCGTGTTCGCCCTCACCTGTGTGACCGGCGTGCTCGGACGGCTTCCCCGACTTCATCCAGGCCATCGGCCCGATCCCTGTCCCGACCTTCGGCAGCCCCCACATGTCCAGCCAGCCGAGCAGCATTCCGCGCTGGTTCGCCTGGGTGTTGGCGATGTCGTACGCGAGCCTGCGCACGTCCGCGTCCTCGGTGCGGTCGCGGACGATGAAGGACATCTCCACCGCCTGCTGGTGATGGACCGCCATGTCACGGGCGAAGCCCGCGTCCGCCGAGTCCCCGCCCGGGGCGCCGGCGGCTGTCGTGTGCTCGTCCCCGCCCGCCGACGCGACCGTGGCGGCCCCCGCGAACAGCAGGGCCAGGACCACGGCCGTGATCGCCACCCAGTGGGTACGCGTCAGGCGGACGGTCACGAGCTCAGTCCGCCCGTGCAGGCGGCGCCCGGCTCAGGGGTCTGGGGGCCCTGGACGTACTTGCTGAAGAACGCGTCCACCCGGGGGTCGTCCGCGCCGTCGACCGTGACCTGCTTGCCCCAGGCGCTCAGCATGATGGCCCCGGACTGGTCCTGCACCGGGCTCATCAGGGAGTACGAGGTCTTGCCGACCTTCTCTTTCAGCTTCTGTACATCGGCGGCCGGGGCCTTGTCGTTGTAGGTGACCCACACCGCACCGTGCTCGAGCGAGTGCACCGCGTTGACCTCGGGGACCGGCTTGTCGTAGACGTTGCGGTCGCAGTTCATCCACGCCCGGTCGTGGTTACCGCCGACCGGAGGCTTCATCGGGTACTTCACCGTCGTGGCGACGTGGTCGCGGCCCAGCTTCTTGGCGTCCCAGGACTTCTCGTCCTTGATCGGCGCGCTGGCGGCGGCCTCCGCCTGCTCCTTCTTGTCGGACTCCTTGTTCAGCACATAGATGCCGAAGCCGACGAGTCCGGCGACCACGAGGCCGCTGACGCCGATCGTGATGATGCGGCTGCGGCGCTCGCGCGACTGTTCCGTGCGGCGCATCTGCTCTATACGGGCGCGGCGGTCGTTGGTGCTGTTGCTGGCGGCCATGACGTGTCCTTCTCAAAGTGGGGTGGGAAGAGAGTGGTGGCGCGGATACGGCGCGCCCGGACAGGACTCAGGTCCGCTGCACCTGAAGGACATGGAGATCGGGAGCACGGGGAAGCACCCCGGTGCGCGCCAGCCGGCCGGTGCCGGGGACCGTGGCGGGTCCGGGCCGGGCTCCGGCCTCGTCGGCGGGGCCGTCGAGCGGGGGAGCCGTGAGCACGGCGGGGGAGAGATGGCCGAACATGCCGCAGTCGCCGCGGTCGTAAGGACAGCCGGCCTTCGCGTCCGTGCCGGTACCGGCCGTGGTGTGCTGCACGGCGGCCGTGATCCCCGGCGGCGGCGTGTGGTCCGTTCGGGCGTCCGCGAGCATCCCGATACAGACGAAGAGCGCGGCGAGAAGCGTCGCCATGGCGCTCCCCAGCGCCATGGGACGCACGATGTGTGCGATGCGATGGTGCCGCGGGCCCCCCATGGGGGCAGATGGTAACGACGATGACGTGCCGAGGGTGATACGGGGTGCGTAATCTGGGCGAAACCCCGGGTCGCGATACTGAAGCCCCTCGCCCTACGCCCTGGCGGTGGTGCGCAAGCCGTCTGAACTGCAAGGATGTGGTCATGGACAAGCAGCAGGAATTCGTGCTCCGTACGCTCGAGGAGCGCGACATCCGGTTCGTACGGCTGTGGTTCACCGATGTGCTCGGCTTCCTGAAGTCGGTGGCGGTGGCCCCGGCTGAGCTTGAACAGGCATTCGACGAGGGCATCGGCTTCGACGGGTCCGCGATCGAGGGCTTCGCCCGGGTGTACGAGTCCGACATGATCGCCAAGCCGGATCCGGGCACTTTCCAGATCCTGCCCTGGCGCGCGGAGGCCCCCGGCACCGCCCGGATGTTCTGCGACATCCTCATGCCCGATGGCTCACCGTCCTTCGCCGACCCGCGCTACGTCCTCAAGCGGATCCTGGCCAAGACCTCCGACCTGGGGTTCACCTTCTACACCCACCCCGAGATCGAGTTCTTCCTGCTGAAGGACCGGCCGCTGGACGGCACCCGCCCCACCCCCGCCGACAACTCCGGCTACTTCGACCACACCCCGCAGAACGTCGGGATGGACTTCCGCCGCCAGGCCATCACCATGCTCGAATCCATGGGCATCTCCGTGGAGTTCAGCCACCACGAGGGCGCGCCCGGCCAGCAGGAGATCGACCTGCGCTACGCGGACGCGCTGTCCACCGCGGACAACATCATGACGTTCCGCCTGGTGATGAAGCAGGTGGCGCTGGAGCAGGGCGTCCAGGCGACCTTCATGCCGAAGCCCTTCTCCGAGCACCCCGGCTCCGGGATGCACACCCACCTGTCGCTCTTCGAAGGCGACCGCAACGCGTTCTACGAGTCCGGCGCGGAGTACCAGCTCTCCAAGGTGGGCCGTTCCTTCATCGCCGGTCTGCTGCGGCACGCCGCGGAGATCTCCGCGGTCACCAATCAGTGGGTCAACTCCTACAAGCGGATCTGGGGCGGCTCGGCCCGCACCGCGGGTTCCGGCGGTGAGGCCCCCTCGTACATCTGCTGGGGCCACAACAACCGCTCTGCCCTGATTCGCGTCCCCATGTACAAGCCCGGCAAGACCGGTTCCTCCCGCATCGAGGTCCGCTCCCTCGACTCCGGCGCCAACCCCTACCTCGCCTACGCGCTCCTGCTCGCGGCCGGCCTCAAGGGCATCGAGGAGGGCTACGAGCTCCCCGCCGGCGCCGACGACGACGTCTGGGCGCTGTCGGACGCCGAGCGCCGGGCGATGGGGATCGAGCCGCTGCCGCAGAACCTGGGCGAGGCGATCGCGCTGATGGAGCGCAGCGAGCTGGTGGCGGAGACGCTGGGCGAGCACGTCTTCGACTTCTTCCTGCGGAACAAGAAGCAGGAGTGGGAGGAGTACCGCTCCGAGGTCACCGCCTTCGAGCTCCGCAAGAACCTGCCGGTGCTGTAGCCGGTTCCGCGGTGTGCCGGACGGGCCGGAATTCCGGCCCGGTCCGGGTTCCCCCCGACGACGTCATCGGTCAGGGGGATCCTGAGAGCGGACACCCCGGCCATCGGACACTCCCCGACCCGCCGCACGGGGTGTGGCACACCGCGAAACCCGCGCGGTCCGACCCGCGAGACTCCACGGGGTGCGGCACACCGGGAACCAGCCTGCACAGGGGGCTACGCTCGGGGGCGGGCCTGATCGGATGGAGGCGGCGGGATGACGGTGCCGGGGCGCAGGAGCAGCACGTTCACCCGCTTGCTGCGGCACGGATTCACCCACCCCGGGGCCGCCGAGAGGTTCCTGGAGCTGCCGGAGATGGCGCCGGTGCGCGCCGACTCCGTGCTGCTCGACGCACTCGGCGTCACCGCCGACCCCGATCTCGCGCTGCTCGGGCTGGTGCGGCTGGTGGAGGCGCAGAAGACGGCGGACGGCGAGCCTGACGAGCGGCAGGTGCTGCTGGACACCCTGATCTCCGCGAAACCCCTGCGGGACCGCCTTCTCGGGGTGCTGGGGGCTTCGGAGGCGCTCGGGGACCACCTGGCCCGGCACCCTCAGGACTGGCACGCGCTGGAAACGTACGAGGCGGCGGATCTGCACCCCGGTGTGGAGGAGTTCGAGCACGGGCTCGCCGAGGCCACCGACCCGGTGTCGCTGCGTGTCGCGTACCGGCGCTGTCTGCTGTCGATAGCGGCCCGAGACGTGTGCGGGACCACGGATGTCGCCCAGACCGCCGCCGAGCTCGCCGATCTGGCCACCGCGACCCTGCGCGCGGCACTCGCGATCGCCCGCGCCGCCGCGCCCGAGGACGCCGCGATGTGCCGGCTCGCGGTGATCGCGATGGGCAAGTGCGGCGGCCATGAGCTGAACTACGTCTCCGACGTCGACGTGATCTTCGTCGGGGAACCGGCCGAAGGCGCCGACGAGGCGGCGGCGGTCAAGGCCGCGACCCGGCTCGCCTCGCACCTCATGCGGATCTGCTCGGAGACCACCGTCGAGGGCGCCATCTGGCCCGTGGACGCCAATCTGCGCCCGGAGGGCCGCAACGGCCCGCTGGTGCGCACCCTCTCCAGCCATCTCGCGTACTACCAGCGCTGGGCGAAGACCTGGGAGTTCCAGGCCCTGCTCAAGGCACGGCCGGTGGCGGGTGACCCCGAGCTGGGCGCCGACTACATGGAGGCCGTGTCGCCGCTCGTCTGGCAGGCCGCCGAGCGCGAGAACTTCGTGTCCGACGTGCAGAGCATGCGCCGCCGGGTCGTCGACAACATCCCCGCCGCCCAGATAGACCGGGAGCTGAAGCTGGGGCCCGGGGGCCTGCGGGACGTGGAGTTCGCCGTCCAGCTGCTCCAGCTCGTGCACGGCCGCAGCGACGCCTCGCTGCGCGGCGGCAGCACCCTCGGCGCGCTGGACGCCCTCGCGTCGGGCGGGTACGTGGGGCGCGCCGACGCCGCCCAGCTCGGCGAGGCGTACCGCTTCCTGCGGGCCATGGAGCACCGCATCCAGCTGTACCGGCTGCGCCGTACGCATCTCGTGCCGGAGGGCGAGGACGACCAGCGCAGGCTGGGGCGTTCGCTGGGTCTGCGCGCCGATCCGGTGGTCGAGCTCAACAAGGAGTGGCGGCGCCATGCATCGGTGGTGCGGCGTCTGCACGAGAAGCTCTTCTACCGCCCGCTGCTCGACGCGGTGGCCCAGCTCGCGCCCGGTGAGACCCGGCTCAGCACCGCCGCTGCCCGGCAGCGCCTCGAGGCCCTCGGCTATGCCGACCCGGCCGCCGCGCTGCGCCATCTGGAGGCACTGACCTCGGGCATGACCCGTAAGGCGGCGATCCAGCGGACCCTGCTGCCGGTGCTGCTGGGCTGGTTCGCGGACTCGGCAGATCCGGACGCGGGGCTGCTGGGCTTCCGGCAGGTGTCCGACGCGCTCGGCAAGACCCCCTGGTACCTGCGGCTGCTGCGGGATGAGGGCGCTGCCGCGGAGAACCTCGCCCGGGTGCTGTCGGCGGGCCGGCTGGCGCCCGATCTGCTGCTGCGGGCCCCGGAGGCGGTGGCGCTGCTCGGCGACCCCGAAGGACTGAGGTCGCGTGACCGCGACCATCTGGAGCAGGAGGTGCTGGCCGCGGTGGGCCGGGCGGACAGCGCCGACGTGGCGGTCGCGGCGGCTCGCGGGGTGCGGCGGCGCGAGCTGTTCCGAACCACCGCCGCCGACCTGATCGGCTCGTACGGTACGGAGGACAATCCGGCCGAGCAGGACCCGGGCGCGCTGGTCGACCGGGTGGGCAGCGCGGTGACCGACCTCAACGCGGCGACGATCGCGGGCGCCCTGCGCGCCGTCGTACGCGCGCAGTGGGGCGACACCTTGCCCACCCGCTTCGCGGTGATCGGCATGGGCCGCTTCGGCGGCCACGAACTGGGCTACGGCTCCGACGCGGACGTGCTGTTCGTGCACGAGCCGCGCGAGGGTGTGGAGGAGCCGGAGGCCGCCAGGGCCGCCAACGCCGTCGTCGCCGAGATGCGCCGTCTGCTCCAGGTCCCCACGTCGGACCCGCCGCTGCTGATCGACGCCGATCTGCGCCCGGAGGGCAAGAACGGGCCCCTGGTGCGCACCCTCGCCTCGTACGCCGCGTACTACCGGCGCTGGTCCCTGGTGTGGGAGAGCCAGGCCCTGCTGAGGGCGGAGCCGATGGCGGGCGACGCGGAGCTGGGCGCGCGGTTCATCGAGCTGATCGACCCGCTGCGTTATCCGGTGGAGGGCCTCGGTGACGACGCCGTCCGTGAGATCCGCAGGCTCAAGGCCCGGATGGAGACCGAACGCCTTCCGCGCGGCGCCGACCCCGCCCTGCACACCAAACTGGGCCGCGGCGGCCTCAGCGACGTCGAGTGGACCGTGCAGCTCCTCCAGATGCGCCACGCCTGGTCCGAACCAGGCCTGCGCACCCCCCGCACCCGCGAGGCCCTCGCCGCCGCGCACGCCGCCGGTCTGCTGTCCACGGAGTACGCCCAGATCCTCGACGACGCTTGGGTGCTCGCGACCCGGGTACGCAACGGCGTCATGCTGGTGCGCGGCAGGCCCGGCGACACCTTCCCGTCCGACGGGCGCGAACTGGCCGCGGTGGGACGGTATCTCGGCTACGGCCCGGGGCACGTGGGCGAGATGCTCGACGATTACCGCAGGGCCACGCGAAGGGCCAGGGCGGTGGTGGAGGAGCTGTTCTACGGCGCCTGATTCCCGGACGGGCGGCGCTCGGCCCCGGACCGGGCCCGGGTGCCGCCCGCACCGGTGGTGCCGCGTCCCTTCGGGTGCTGCCCCGCCGTCGGCTCAGCGCTGTGCCGGGCTCAGCTCGGGCTTGGGGATGACCGGCTCCAGGCGTTCGTGTCGCGCGACCTGTTTCGGCAGCCGGTGCGGCAGGGCTCCGTGCCAGCCGTGGCTCACTCCGTAGCCGAAGGCCAGACAGAGCATGCCGCCGACCGCGTCCAGCCAGAAGTGGTTGGCGGTGGCGACGATCACGACGAGGGTGAGGGTCGGGTACAGCAGGCCCAGGATCCTTGCCCACGGCGCCGACGCCAGCGCGAAGATGATCAGTCCGCACCACAGCGACCAGCCGATGTGCATCGACGGCATGGCCGCGTACTGGTTCGACATGTGCTTCAGATTGCCGGAGGCCATCGAGCCCCAGGTGTGGTGCACCAGCACCGTGTCGACGAAGTCCTGGCCGTTCATCAGCCGGGGAGGGGCGAGGGGGTAGAGGTAGTACCCGACGAGCGCGACGCCGGTGGTGGCGAAGAGCACGAGCCGGGCGGAGGCATAGCGGCCGGGGTGCCAGCGGTAGAGCCAGACGAGGACTCCGATGGTGACCAGGAAGTGCAGGGTGGCGTAGTAGTAGTTCATGGTCACGATCAGCCAAGTCACCGAGTTCACGGCATGGTTGATCGTCTGCTCGACCGCTATGCCAAGGGTCTTCTCGGTTTCCCAGATCCAGTCGGCGTTCTGCAGGGCCTGCGCCTTCTGCTCGGGCACCGCGTTGCGGACCAGGGAGTAGGTCCAGTAGCTGACCGCGACGAGCAGGATCTCGAACCAGATCCGGGGCCGGCGGGGGGCCCGCAGGCCGCGCCAGCGTCCACGCCCGCGACCCGGGCCGCGGTCAGGTTCATGATCGCTATCCGGAGCCGGAGATTCCGCGGTCACCATGGGTGACGAGGTGGCCGCCAGCCCTTCAAGAGTTTCTACGGTCGCTTCACCCATAGGGGCAGAGTTTGCCAGATGGCCGGGCGGGCTTCGATCATCCCCCGGTCGGGGATCGAACGGGCCCCGTACGCCTTAAGGACCAGCCGCGCTTCCGGGTCCGGAAGCGGTCGATCCCCTTACCACCAGCTCCGGCATGAAGACGAACTCGCTGTGCGGGGCCGGGGTCCCGCCGATCTCCTCCAGCAGGGTGCGCACGGCCGCCTGACCCATGGCCGGGACCGGCTTGCGGATCGTGGTCAGGGGCGGATCGGTGAAGGCGATCAGCGGGGAGTCGTCGAAGCCGACCACCGAGATGTCACGCGGCACTTCGAGCCCGCGCTGCCGCGCTGCCCGGATCGCCCCGAGCGCCATCATGTCGCTGGCGCACACCACCGCCGTGCAGCCCCGGTCCATCAGCGCGGACGCCGCGGCCTGCCCGCCCTCCAGGGTGTAGAGGGAGTGCTGGATCAGCTCGGACCCGATCTGCTCGTCGGCCAGTCCCAGTTGCTCGCGGACCGCCTTGACGAACCCCTCTATCTTCCGCAGCACCGGGACGAACCGCTTGGGCCCCAGCGCCAGTCCGATCCGGGTGTGCCCGAGCGCGACGAGATGGGTCACCGCGAGCCGCATCGCCGCCCGGTCGTCGGGGGAGATGAACGGCGCGTGCACCCCCGGGGCGAATCCGTCCACGAGGACGAACGGCACCCCTTGGGCGCGCAGCTTCTCATAGCGGGACATGTCGGCACTGGTGTCGGCATGCAGCCCGGAGACGAAGATGATGCCCGAGACGCCCCTGTCCACCAGCATTTCGGTGAGTTCGTCCTCCGTGGAGCCGCCCGGGGTCTGGGTGGCCAGCACGGGGGTGTAGCCCTGCCGGGTCAGCGCCTGGCCGATGACCTGGGCCAGGGCCGGGAATATCGGGTTCTCCAGCTCCGGGGTGATCAGCCCGACCAGTCCGGCGCTGCGCCTGCGCAGTCGTACGGGGCGCTCGTAGCCGAGCACGTCGAGTGCGGCGAGCACCGATTCGCGGGTGGCCGCGGCCACGCCCGGCTTGCCGTTGAGCACGCGGCTGACCGTGGCCTCGCTGACCCCCGCCTGGGCTGCGATGTCGGCAAGCCGTGCGGTCATGGGATTGGACTGTACCGGTCGCATGTCAGATTGCCCACCAGGTGCTGGAGTCGGCGGGAAGGCGGACCGTCCCGTCGCCGAACCCCGGTGCCCCCGACGACAGCAGCACTGTCCCCGGCACGGGCAGCTCCACCTCCGTGCCGGTGGTGTTGGTGGTGCAGACGAAGCCGTCGCGGGCCAGGGCGAGCACGCCTTCGGGCGCGTCCAGCCAGGTCACCGCGTCACCCGCGCCAAGGCCGGGGTGCTCACGGCGTACCGCGAGGGCCGCCCGGTACAGCTCCAGCGTCGAACCGGGCACACCCGTCTGGGCCTCCACACTCAGCTCGCCCCACGAATCCGGCTGCGGGAGCCAGCTGCCACCGCTGCCGAAGCCGTGCGACGAGCCCGAGCGCGTCCACGGGATCGGCACCCGGCAGCCGTCACGGAATCCGTCCTGGCCCTCGGCCCGGAAGAAGGACGGGTCCTGGCGCACCTCGTCCGGCAGGTCGGTGACTTCGGGCAGTCCCAGTTCCTCGCCCTGGTAGATGTACGCCGAACCCGGCAGCGCCAGCATCAGCAGCGCCGCCGCGCGTGCCCGCCGCAGGCCGACGGGGCCGTCGCCGTAGCGGGTGGGGTGGCGCACCACGTCATGGTTGGACAGCACCCAGGTGGTCGGGGCGCCGACCGACGTGGTCGCCGCGAGTGAGGCGTCGATGACCTCGCGCATCCGGTCCGGGTCCCAGGGGCAGCGCAGGAACTGGAAGTTGAAGGCCTGGTGCATCTCGTCCGGGCGGACATACAAAGCGAGCCGCTCCGCGGTCGGGGCCCAGGCTTCGGCGACACCGATGCGCTCGCCGTCGTACCCGTCCAGGAGCCGGCGCCAGGAGCGGTGGATCTCGTGCACACCGTCCTGGTCGAAGAACGGCAGCACCTGCGCGCCGATCATCTTGGCCTGCTCGCGCAGCCCGATGTCGGGCATGCCGTGCGCCTTGACCATCCCGTGAGCCACATCGATACGGAACCCGTCGACACCCAGGTCAAGCCAGAAGCGCAGTACCGAGGCGAACTCCTCGGGCACCGCGGGATCGTCCCAGTTGAGGTCGGGCTGTTCGGGCGCGAAGAGATGCAGGTACCACTCTCCCCCAGCCTCCGGCTGGGAGGTGCCCCCATTGCCGTCCGGCACATCGACCCTCGTCCAGGCCGGTCCGCCGAACACGGACTCCCAGTCGTTGGGCGGCAGCTCGCCGTTGGCGCCCTTTCCTGGGCGGAAGTGGTAGTACGCCCGCTCGGGGCCGCCCGCGAGCGCCGCGAGGAACCAGGGGTGCTGGTCGGAGGTGTGGTTGGGCACGATGTCGACGATCACCCGCAGACCGAGCCGGTGCGCCTCGCGCACCAGGTCGTCCGCGTCGGACAGCTTGCCGAAGAGCGGGTCGACGGCCCGGTAGTCGGCCACGTCGTACCCGCCGTCCGCCTGCGGGGACGCGTAGAACGGGGTGATCCAGACCGCGTCCACCCCGAGCCCGGCGAGATGGGGGAGCCGCTCCCGGATGCCCCGCAGGTCACCGATGCCGTCGCCGTCGCTGTCGGCGAAGGAGCGTACGTACACCTGGTAGATCACGGCGTCACGCCACCAGTCACCCCGCTGCCGGGGGAGGTGCTCCGGGGCGGTGGTGCTGAGCTCCTGGGTCATGGACGGTCCCTTCGGGTCTTTCGGGTGCTGCCGATGCCTGCGGACACGTAAATCGGGAGGAACGGTTCAACGTCGACCTCCCCCGAAGGTAACAGCGCTGCAATCTCTTGCGGAAGCAGTTGCTGAGGCCAACGGAACGGGTGTCAGCCAGTACAGGCTGCGATCGGACGAGGCCGGAGGGTATGAAACCCCGGGCTGACAAGCTCCCGAACGGCAACCTTGAGGACACGCGGATGTAACGATCCCCGCCTCTTGCGGAAATCTCTCGCAAGCTCTTTCGGTCTTCTTTCAACCTTGTTACGTTCCTCCACGAATCGGCGCCGTGATGGTGCGGCCCCATCGAAGGAGTTCACATGCGACGTGGCATAGCGGCCACCGCTCTGGTCGCGAGCCTGGCGCTCTCGGCGACCGCGTGCGGCGGCGACGACAGTGAGGGCGCGAAGAACAGCTCGGGCGGCAAGCTGTCGGGTACGGTCACGTGGTGGGACACGTCGACCGTCGGCAGCGAGGACAAGGTCTTCAAGAAGCTGGCCGAGGGTTTCACCAAGCAGCACCCCGACGTCAAGATCAAGTATGTGAATGTGCCCTTCGGTGAGGCGCAGAACAAGTTCAAGAACGCCGCCCAGTCCGGCTCCGGCGCCCCCGACGTCATCCGCTCCGAGGTCGCCTGGACCCCCGAGTTCGCCGACCTCGGCTACCTCGCCCCGCTCGACGGCACCGCCGCGCTGAAGGACGACAAGGACTTCCTGGAGCAGGCAGCCGCCTCGACGAAGTACAACGACAAGACCTACGCCGTCCCGCAGGTCATCGACACCATGGGCGTCTTCTACAACAAGAAGATCTTCAAGGAAGCCGGTGTCGAGGTCCCCGCCACCATCGCCGAGCTGAAGACCGCCGCAAAGACCATCAAGTCCAAGACCGGCAAGACCGGCCTGTACCTGCGCGGCGACGACGCCTACTGGTTCCTCTCCTTCCTCTACGGCGAGGGCGGCGACCTGGTCGACGCCGAGAAGAAGCAGATCACGGTGGACAACCCGGCCGGCGTCAAGGCCCTGAAGGTCGTCAAGGACCTGGTCGACTCCGGTGTGGCCAAGACCGACGCCACCGACGGCTGGAACAACATGCAGTCGGCCTTCAAGGACGGCAAGGTCGCCATGATGATCAACGGCCCCTGGGCCGTGGCCGACACCTACGCCGGCAAGGAGTTCAAGGACAAGGCGAACCTGGGCGTCGCCCCGGTGCCCGCCGGCTCCGCGGGCCAGGGCGCCCCGCAGGGCGGCCACAACCTCGCCGTCTACGCGGGATCCAAGAACCTCGAGGCCTCCTACGCCTTCGTCGAGTACATGACCTCCGTCAAGGCCCAGACCCAGGTCGCCGAGGAGCTCAACCTGCTCCCGACCCGCACCTCCGTCTACTCCAACCCGAAGGTCGCGGCCAACGAGATCGTCGGCTTCTTCAAGCCGGCCGTCGACAAGGCCGTCGAGCGTCCCTGGATCCCCGAGGGCGGCAGCCTCTTCGCCCCGCTCGTGACCGAGTACACCAAGGTCCTCACCGGCCAGACCACCCCCGACAAGGGAGCCTCGACGGCGGGCGACGCCTACCGCAAGCTCCTCAAGGACTGGAAGTAAGGGAAGAGACCGACTGATGGCTGTCCACACCAGCGGCCAGTCGGTGGCGAAGGCCGCGGAGCCCGACAGGGCCCGCGGCCGTCGCCGCGACTCCGCAGCGGCGCCCGGCAAGCTCCGCCGCGCCCTCTCCACACACTGGTACGCCTGGACCATGGTCGCCCCCGTGGTGATCGTGATCGGGGTGATCATCGGCTATCCGCTCGTCCGCGGGATCTATCTGTCGCTGACCAACGCCAACGAGCGGAACGTCGAGCGGTCGATCGGGGTCAACCACCTCCCGGCGACATACGAATTCGTCGGCCTCGACAACTACGCCGACGCGCTCACCGGCGACCAGTTCCTCGACACTCTCGGGTGGACGCTGGTGTGGACGGTCTCCTGCGTGGCCGTCACCTTCGGCCTGGGCCTCGCACTCGCCAACGTCCTCAACCGCCGGATCGCCGGCCGGTCGTTCTACCGGATGATGCTGATCCTGCCCTGGGCCGTGCCCGGCTTCGTCTCCGTATTCGCCTGGCGCTTCCTCTACAACGAGGACAACGGACTGCTCAACAAGTTCCTCGCGGGCGGCGGCATCGACGCCGTGCCATGGCTGAACGACCCGACGATGGCCAAGGTGGCGGTGATCGCCGTCAACGTCTGGCTCGGTGTCCCGTTCATGATGGTCGCCCTGCTCGGCGGGCTCCAGTCCATCCCCGGCGAACTCTATGAGGCCGCCGAGATGGACGGCGCGAACGCCTGGCAGCGCTTCCGGCACATCACCATGCCCGGCCTGCGCTCGGTGTCCACCACCGTGATCCTGCTGAGCACCATCTGGACCTTCAACATGTTCCCGGTGATCTTCCTGCTGACCCGGGGCGGCCCCGGTGAGGCCACCCAGATCCTGGTGACCCAGGCGTACAAGTTCTCCTTCGAGATCAGCCCGCGCGACTTCGCGCAGTCCTCCACATGGGGCGTGCTGATCCTCGTCCTCCTGATGCTCTTCGCCGCGGTCTACCGGCGAGTCCTCCGCAAGCAGGGAGAAGCGTGGTGACCACGACGACCGACGTCCCGATGAAGGCCCCGGTGGGATCGGTGAAGGCCCCGGTGCGTGGCCGGCGCTCCCCGCTCGCCTCGCTCGGACTGCATCTGACGCTGGTGGTGGCGTCCGCGATCGCCGTCTTCCCGGTGCTGTGGGTGTTCCTGACCTCCCTCAAGCCCGCGGAATACGCGACCACCACCGACTTCGTCAAAGAGACGACGTTCGAGAACTACACCAAGCTGATCGACGACACCGAGTTCCTCACCTGGTTCGGCAACTCGCTGCTGGTCGCCGGGCTCACCACGGTGCTCGGCGTGTTCGTGGCCGCCACCACCGGCTACGCCGTCAGCCGCTTCCGCTTCCCCGGCAAGCGGGGTCTGATGTGGACCCTGCTGATCACCCAGATGTTCCCGGTCGCGGTGCTGATCGTGCCGATCTACAACATCATGGCGGGCCTGGGGCTGCTCAACGAGCCGGCCGGCCTGGTGATCACCTACCTCACCATCGCCGTGCCGTTCTGCGCCTGGATGATGAAGGGCTTCTTCGACACCATCCCACGCGAGATCGACGAGTCGGGCCAGGTCGACGGGCTCACCCCGTTCGGCACGTTCTGGCGGCTGATCCTGCCGCTGGCCAAGCCCGGTATCGCGGTGACGGCGTTCTACTCGTTCATCACCGCCTGGGGCGAGGTGGCCTACGCCTCCGCGTTCATGGTCGGTGACGAGAACCTCACCCTGGCCGGCGGGCTCCAGAAGTTCGTCAACCAGTACGGCGCCCAGTGGGGCCCGATGACCGCGGCGTCCGTGCTCATCGCGATCCCCGCCGCGATCGTGTTCCTCTTCGCCCAGCGGCATCTGGTGACCGGTGTATCGGCCGGCGCCGTCAAGGGCTGAGCCCCCGCCCCGGCCCCCCCACACCTTCCGCATCCGATCACATCCAGGGACGAAATGACCCAGCACCTCGCCGCCCCCGCCCACCACCCGACCAGTGGCACGCACACCGGCTGGTGGCGGGACGCGGTGATCTACCAGGTCTATCCGCGCAGCTTCGCCGACGGCAACGGCGACGGCATGGGCGATCTCGCGGGCATACGCGACCGGCTCCCGTACCTCAAAGAGCTCGGCATCGACGCGGTCTGGCTCAGCCCCTTCTACGCATCCCCGCAGGCCGACGCCGGTTACGACGTCGCCGACTACCGTGCCATCGACCCGGTGTTCGGCAACCTGCACGACGCCGACGCGCTGATCCGCGCCGCCCACGAACTCGGTCTGCGGGTCATCGTGGACCTAGTGCCCAACCACTGCTCGGACCAGCACGACTGGTTCCGTCAGGCACTGCGCGAGGGCCCCGGATCCCGGCTGCGTGAGCGCTTCCACTTCCGCCCGGGCAAGGGAGTAAACGGCGAACTGCCCCCCAACGACTGGGAGTCCATCTTCGGCGGACCGGCCTGGACCCGGGTCGAGGAGCCGGACGGCAATGGGGGCGAGGCCGGGGGAGAGTGGTACCTGCATCTCTTCGCGCCCGAGCAGCCCGACTTCAACTGGGAACACCCCGCCGTCCAGGACGAGTTCCGCTCGATCCTGCGCTTCTGGCTCGACCTGGGCGCCGACGGCTTCCGCGTCGACGTCGCCCACGGCCTGGTCAAGGCCCCGGGTCTGCCCGACATCGGTGGCAGCGAACAGCTCAAGCTGCTCGGCAACGACGTCATGCCGTTCTTCGACCAGGACGGAGTGCACGAGATCTACCGCTCCTGGCGGCGGATCCTCGACGAGTACGAGGGTCAGCGCGTGCTCGTCGCCGAGGCCTGGACCCCGACGGTCGAGCGCACCGCGCTCTATGTCCGCCCGGACGAGATGCACCAGGCCTTCAACTTCCAGTACCTGACCACGAACTGGGATGCGCAGGAGCTGCGCGGAGTCATCGACGGCTCGCTGGCCGCGATGCGCCCCGTCGGCGCCCCCACCACCTGGGTGCTGTCCAACCACGATGTCACCCGGCACGCCACACGCTTCGCCAACCCGCCCGGTCTCGGCACCCAGCTGCGCGACCAGGGTGACCGTGAGCTCGGTCTGCGGCGGGCGCGTGCGGCGACACTGCTGATGCTGGCGCTGCCGGGTTCGGCGTACGTCTACCAGGGCGAGGAACTGGGACTTCCGGACGTCACCGACCTGCCGGACGAGGTGCGCCAGGACCCGTCCTTCTTCCGGGCCGAGGGCCAGGACGGATTCCGTGACGGTTGCCGGGTGCCGATCCCGTGGACGCGCTCGGGTTCGTCGTACGGTTTCGGCAGCGGTGGCAGCTGGCTCCCGCAGCCGGATTCGTGGGGTGAGCTGAGTGTGGAGGCCCAGACGGGTGTGCCGGGCTCGACGCTGGAGCTGTACCGGGCGGCCCTCGCGGTACGCCGTGAGCACCCCGGCCTTGGCGCGGGTGACGCGGTGACCTGGCTGGACGCGCCCGAAGGCGTGCTCGCCCTGGCCCGCGACGGCTTCGTCTGCACCACCAACACCACGGGTGCGGACGTGGAACTGCCTGTCCCCGGCGCCCTGCTGCTGGCCAGTGGTCCGGTGGCGTTCGGCGAAGGCGCCGGCGGCGGAACGGTCGTGCTGCCCGCCGACAGCACGGCGTGGTGGGCGGTGTGACCGTCCCCCGGCCGAGGAGCGGCGGCACGGGGGTGGCCGCTCCTCGGCTCGCCGACATCGCGGCCCAGTCGGGCGTCAGCGAGGCCACGGTCAGCCGCGTGCTCAACGCCAAACCGGGCGTATCGGCGGCGACCAGGACCCGGGTGCTGGCAGCGCTGGACGTACTCGGCTACGAGCGGCCCGTACGGCTGCGCAGGCGCAGTGACGGGCTGGTGGGGCTGGTGGTGCCCGAGCTCACCAATCCGGTGTTCCCGGCGTTCGCGCAGGTCGTCGAGCAGGCGCTGAGCGGCTACGGCTACACCCCGCTGCTGTGCGCCAAACAGCCCGGCGGGGCCACGGAGGACGAGCTGGTGGAGCAGCTCGAGGAGAGCGGTGCCGACGGCATCGTCTTCCTGTCCGGGCTCCATGCCGACACCTCGGCCGACCCCGCGCGCTAC
This sequence comes from Streptomyces sp. NPDC019396, assembly GCF_040632375.1. Taxonomy (NCBI): domain Bacteria; kingdom Bacillati; phylum Actinomycetota; class Actinomycetes; order Kitasatosporales; family Streptomycetaceae; genus Streptomyces; species Streptomyces sp. NPDC019396. The sequence goes on from NZ_JBEYBS010000029.1 coordinate 45,961, forward strand.
GCCGAACTCGCCGCCCGCAAGGTCCCGTTCGTCCTCATCAACGGCTACAACGCGCGGATCTCGGCCCCCTTCGTCTCGACGGACGACCACATGGCCGCCGCCATGGCCGTGCGCCATCTGGCCGAACTGGGCCACGACCGGATCGGTCTGGCGGTCGGCCCGGTCCGCTACGTGCCGTCCCTCCGCAAGACGGAGGGCTTCCTCGCGACGGCGGGACCGGGCGCCGAACGGTACGTCCGGCACACCCTGTTCAGCGTCGAGGGCGGCCACGCCGCGGCGGCCGAGCTGTTCGAGGCGGGCTGCACCGGCATCGTCTGCGGCAGCGACATGATGGCCCTCGGCGCGATCCGCGCCGCCCGCGAGCGGGGCCTTGACGTACCGGGCCAGGTCTCGGTGGTCGGCTACGACGACTCCCCGCTGATCGCCTTCACGGACCCGCCGCTGACCACGGTGCGCCAGCCCGTACACGCGATGGCGTCGACGGCCGTCGGCGCGCTGCTGGAGGAGATCCGCGGCAATCCCGTGCCGACCACGGAGTACCTGTTCCAGCCGGAGCTGGTGGTACGGGGGTCCACGGCGCGTCCTTCGCGCTGAGGCGGTCGCCGGCACGACGACCACGACGACAGGGTCCCGCCGATGACCTGGGTCCGGGGTGCATGGCGGGCACCGCCGGCGGGAGCGGCACTGCGCAGGCCGCGACCGGAGGCCGGGGGAAGCCGGGGCTGATGAAGGCTTCGAGGAGCGGCGCCATGCCGCTCCTCGAAGTCATGCCCGCCGCGGGCACGACGTACGGACGCGGACTCCCGGGTGCTACGCGCCTCTCGTGCAATTTCTTGCGGACTCATGTCTTCCATGAGTCCTGCAGATGTCGAAACTGTTGACCGTTGGACTCACTGGCCCTACGGTCACCTGCACAGAGGGCCTTGCAGTCTTGCAGCAAGAACATTCAATCCCCATCCCCACCCGGGCCCTCCGCACCGACCTCCCCCACTCCCTTCCTGAGCCGCAGGAGGAACCACATGGCCAGCAGGTCCCTGGCCGCCGCCCTCGCCTTCGTGGCGGGTGCGGCGACAGTGGTGCTCGCGCCACCGGGAGCCGCACAGGCGGCCCCGCCGGGCAGCAAGGATGTCACCGCCGTCCTCTTCGAATGGCGCTTCGATTCAGTCGCCCGTGCGTGCAGCGACACGCTCGGGCCCGCCGGTTACGGATACGTCCAGGTCTCCCCGCCCCAGGAGCACATACAGGGCGGGCAGTGGTGGACGTCCTACCAGCCCGTCAGCTACCGGATCGCGGGGCGGCTCGGTGACCGTGCCGCGTTCTCCGCGATGGTCGGCGCCTGCCACGCGGCGGGCGTGAAGGTCGTCGCCGACACCGTCATCAACCACATGGCCGCCGGCAGCGGTACCGGCACGGGCGGTTCGCCGTACACGAAGTACGGCTACCCCGGTCTGTACTCCTCCCGGGACATGGACGACTGCACCGCGCAGATCACCAACTACCAGGACCGCGCCAACGTCCAGAACTGCGAACTGGTGCAGCTCGCCGATCTCGACACCGGTGAGGAGTACGTCCGCACCAGGATCGCGGGCTATCTGGACGACCTGCTGTCGCTGGGCGTCGACGGCTTCCGGATCGACGCCGCCAAGCACATACCGGCCGCCGACCTCGCCGCCATCAAGGCCAAGCTCGGCAACCCCGGCGTGTACTGGAAGCAGGAGGCCATCCACGGAGCCGGTGAGGCCGTCTCGCCCAGCGAGTACCTCGGCAACGGAGACGTCCAGGAGTTCCGCTACGCACGCGACCTCAAGCGGGTCCTCAACAACGAGAACCTCGCCCACCTGAAGAACTTCGGCGAGGGCTGGGGCTATATGGCGAGTGGCCGGTCCGCCGTCTTCGTGGACAACCACGACACCGAGCGCGGCGGTGACACCCTCAGCTACAAGGACGGCGCCGGCTACACGCTCGCCAACGTCTTCATGCTGGCGTGGCCCTACGGGGCCCCGGACGTCCACTCCGGCTACGAGTGGACCGACCGGGACGCCGGACCGCCGAACGGCGGCACGGTGAACGCCTGCTACAGCGACGGCTGGAAGTGCCAGCACGCATGGCGCGAGATCTCCTCGATGGTCGCCTTCAGGAACGTGGCCCACGGTCAGGGTGTCACGAACTGGTGGGACAACGCAGGGGACGCGATCGCCTTCGGGCGCGGCGACAAGGCCTTCGTGGCCATCAACCACGAGTCGTCCCCGCTGACCCGGACCTTCCAGACCTCGCTTCCCGCGGGCGCCTACTGCGACGTCCAGTCCGGTACGGGCGTCACGGTCAACGCCTCGGGGCAGTTCACCCGCACCCTGGATGCCGACACCGCCGTCGCGCTTCACGTGGGCGCACGGAACTGCGGTGGTTCGACGAGCGCCGCGGGAGCCTCGTTCGGCGTCAGCGCCACGACCGTGTTCGGTCAGAACATTTATGTCACCGGCGATCAGCCGGCACTCGGCAACTGGAACACCGGTGCCGCCTTGAAGCTCGACCCGGCGAGCTACCCGGTGTGGAAGCTCGACGTCGGTCTGCCCGCCGGTACGGCCTTCGCGTACAAGTACATCCGCAAGGACGCCACCGGCACCGTCGTGTGGGAGAGCGGCGCCAACCGCACGGCGACCGTGCCCGCGAGCGGCACGGTCACGCTGAACGACACCTGGCGCGACTGAACCGCCACCACCCCGAACTGCCGCTCCGCGCGCTCTCGACCCCGCTGCGCGCGGAGCGGCACACCACTCTTCCCTTCTCCTCCCGGACCCTTCCCGGTCAGTCTCACAACCTACGGAGAGCCCCTGTGATACGCCCCCTGCGCGGCAGGCGCAGAGCAGTCGCGGCCACGCTCGCCGCCGCCCTGTGCGCGGCGCTCGCGCCCGCCGTCCCCGCGGCGGCGGCCAAGCCACCCGCACCCCCGGCGGACGCGAAGCTCGCCGCTGAGCCGAGCCGCCACGATCTGACCCGGGAGCAGTTCTACTTCGTGCTGCCGGATCGTTTCGCCAATGGCGACCGGGCCAATGACCGGGGCGGACTGACCGGTTCACGCCTGGAGACCGGCTACGACCCCGGCGACAAGGGCTTCTACCAGGGCGGCGACCTCAAGGGGCTGACCCAGCGGCTCGACTACATCAAGGGCCTCGGCACCACCGCCATCTGGCTCGCGCCGATCTTCAAGAACCGGCCGGTGCAGGGCACCGGGAACGAGGCCTCTGCCGGCTACCACGGTTACTGGATCACCGACTTCACCCAGGTCGACCCGCACTTCGGCACCAACGCCGACCTCACCAGGCTGATCGGCAAGGCCCATGCCAAGGGCATGAAGGTCTTCTTCGACGTCATCACCAACCACACCGCCGACACCGTCGACTACGCCGAGAAGAAGTACGGCTACCGTCCCAAGGGCGCTTACCCCTACCTGGACGAGGAGGGCCGCCCCTTCGACGACCGCGACCGGATCGCGAAGGTGGACGCGGACTCCTTCCCGTACACCCCGGTCCAGGGACCCGGCCGGATCCCCAAGGTCCCCGCCTGGCTCAACGACCCCACGATGTACCACAACCGGGGCGACTCGACCTGGGCGGGGGAGAGCGCCGAGTACGGCGACTTCGTCGGCCTCGACGACCTGTGGACCGAGCGTCCCGAGGTCGTGGACGGCATGAAGAAGATCTACGAGAAGTGGGTCCGCGACTTCGGCATCGACGGCTTCCGGATCGACACCGTCAAGCACGTGGACCTGGACTTCTGGACCCAGTGGGCCACCGCACTCGACGCCTACGCCGCGAAGCGGGGCCGGGACGACTTCTTCATGTTCGGCGAGGTCTACTCCGCCGACACGGCCGTCACGTCCCCGTACGTCACCCGGGGACGACTGGACGCCACCCTTGACTTCCCCTTCCAGGACGCGGCTCGTGCCTACGCCTCCCAGGGCGCCGATGCCGGACGGCTCGCGCGGGTGCTCGCCGACGACTACCGGTACACCACCGACAAGGCCAACGCCTACGAGCAGGTGACCTTCCTCGGCAACCACGACATGGGCCGCATCGGCACCTTCCTCAAGCAGGACAACCCCGGCGCGGACGACGCCGAGCTGCTGAAGCGGGCCCGGCTCGCCAATGAGCTGATGTTCCTCAGCCGGGGCAATCCGGTGGTCTACTACGGCGACGAGCAGGGTTTCACCGGCGCCGGCGGCGACAAGGACGCCCGCCAGACACTCTTCGCCTCGAAGACCGCCGACTACCTGGACGACGACCAGCTCGGCACCGACCGCACCCACGCCGACGACGCCTACGACCCCGCGCACCCGGTCTACCGCTCGATCGCCGCGCTCTCCGGACTCACCCGCAGGCACCCGGCGCTGCGTGACGGAATCCAGCAGGAGCGGTACGCCTCAGGCGCCGAGAAGTCCGTGTACGCCTTCTCCCGTACGGACGCGAGGCAGCGCGTCGAGTACGTCGTCGCCACGAACAACGCCACGGCGCCGAAGAAGGTCACCCTGCCCGTGGACGCTGCCGACTTCCGCGTGCTGTACGGCGGTTCCGGTGCCGTCCACGCCGAGGACGGGAAGATCACCGTCACCGTGCCCGCGCTCTCCTCGCTGGTGCTGCGTGCGACCAAGCCACTCGCCGCACCCGCCGCCAAGCCGTCCCTGACGCTCAGGGCGCCGGCCACCGGAGCCACCGGCACCGTCGAGCTCACCGCCGATGTCCAGGGCGGGCAGCTCAACCGGGTGGTGTTCGCCGCCCAGGTCGGCAACGGCGAGTGGCGCACCCTCGGCACAGCCGACCACGCCCCGTACAAGGTCACCCAGCACCTCACCGCCCCCGCCGGCACGCCCCTGCGCTACAAGGCGGTGGCCGTCGACAGCCTCGGCCGCACCGCGAGCGCCCTCGCCTCCTCCACGGCGGGCAGGATCCCGCCGCCCGCGAAGCCGACGGCCGTCCAGCGCGACTACGCCGTCGTCCACTACAAGCGGACCGAGGGGGGCTACGACGGCTGGCAGTTGAAGGCCGCCGGGACCACCGCGGCGTTCACCGGCCGGGACGCCTACGGTGCCTTCGCCTGGGTCAAGGTCCCCGAGGGCGCCGCCACCCTCCCGTACACCGTGGAGAAGGACGGCACCACCGAAGGCCCCCAGCGCGACATCAGCCTCGCCCGCACCGGCGAGGTCTGGATCACGCAGGGCCAGGACGGCCAGTCCGACACGGCACCCGAGGGCGCGTACCCGCCGCAGGACACCAAGAAGGCCGTGCTGCACTACCAGCGGCCCGACGGGGGTACCTCCCAGGCCGAAGGCTCTGGGGGAGACTACGACGGCTGGGGTCTGCACACCTGGACCGGTGCCGCCGAACCCACCGACTGGTCCAAGCCGCTGATGCCGGTCCGCCAGGACGCGTACGGGGTGACCTTCGAGGTGCCGCTCGCCGACGGCGCCACCTCGCTCAGCTACATCGTCCACAAGGGCGACCAGAAGGACCTGCCGACCGACCAGTCGCTGACCTTCGCCGACCATGGCCGCGAGGTGTGGATGCTGGCCGGGCAGCAGAAGTATCTGCTGCCGCAGACGGGCGGGGCGCTCTCACTCGACCTGACGAAGGCCGAGGCCCAGTTCATCGACCGGAACACCGTCGTCTGGAAGGCGAAGGCCACCGACGCCACCAGCCAGCAGCTCGTGTACGCCCCGCGGGGCGGCATCGAGATCTCGGACGGCGCGCTGAGCGACGAGGGGCAGTGGCTCCGGCTGAGCCCCTCCTCGCTCACCGACGCCCAGAAGGCGAAGTACCCGCACCTCAAGGACTACCCGGCGTTCGTCGTCGACCCGCGCGACCGTGACCGGGTACGGGGTGCCCTGCGTGGCCAGCTCATCGCCACCCAGCGCAACGAAGCGGGCGCCCTGCTCGCCGCCACCGGGGTGCAGATCCCGGGCGTGCTCGACGACCTGTACGCCGGCAAGGCCGGGGAAGCCGCGCTCGGGCCGGTGTTCCGCAAGGGCCGCCCGACCCTCTCCGTCTGGGCACCGACCGCCCGCGATGTGGCGCTCGAACTCGACGGCAGGACCGTGCGGATGAGGCGCGACGACACCACCGGCGTCTGGTCCGTGTCCGGCCCGGCGAGCTGGCGCGGAAAGCCCTACCGCTACGCCGTGACCGTCTGGGCGCCCAGTGTGCGCAAGCTCGTCACCAACAAGGTCACCGACCCCTACTCGACAGCTCTCACCACCGACTCGGCCCGCAGCCTGGTCGTCGACCTCGCCGACCCAGGGCTCGCCCCCAGTGGCTGGGCCGCCCTGCGCAAGCCCGCCGCCGTGCCGCTGCGGAACGCTCAGATCCAGGAGCTGCACGTCCGCGACTTCTCGGTCGCCGACCGCACGGTGAAGCACCCCGGCGGCTATCTGGCCTTCACCGACCGTGCGTCGGCCGGTATGAAGCACCTGAAGCAGCTCGCCGACAGCGGCACCTCGTATGTCCATCTGCTGCCCGTCTTCGACATCGGCACCATCCCCGAGCGGAAGTCCGACCAGTCCACCCCGGACTGCGATCTCACGGCCCACGCCCCCGACTCCGAGGAGCAGCAGGCCTGCGTCACCGAGGCAGCCGCCAAGGACGCCTACAACTGGGGCTACGACCCGCTGCACTACACGGTGCCCGAGGGCTCGTATGCGTCCGACCCCGACGGCACCAGCCGCACGGTCGAGTTCCGGCAGATGGTGCAGGGCCTGAACGGGGCCGGACTGCGGACCGTCATGGACGTCGTCTACAACCACACCGTCGCCGGCGGCCAGGACGACAAGTCCGTACTGGACCGGATCGTGCCCGGCTACTACCAGCGGCTGCTCGCCGACGGCACCGTGGCCACCTCCACCTGCTGCGCCAACACCGCCCCCGAGAACGCCATGATGGGCAAGCTCGTCGTGGACTCGGTCGTCACCTGGGCCAGGGAGTACAAGGTCGACGGCTTCCGGTTCGACCTCATGGGCCACCACCCGAAGACCAACATCCTCGCCGTCCGCAAAGCACTCGACGCCCTCACCATGCAGAAGGACGGCGTGGACGGCAAGAGCATCGTCCTGTACGGGGAGGGCTGGAACTTCGGCGAGATCGCCGACGACGCCCGTTTCGTCCAGGCCACCCAGAAGAACATGGCGGGCACCGGGATCGCCACCTTCTCCGACCGGGCGCGCGACGCCGTGCGCGGCGGCGGACCCTTCGACGAGGACCCGGGGATCCGGGGCTTCGCCTCCGGACTGTTCACCGAGCCGGGCGCCTCGAAGGCCAACGGCACCCCACAGGAGCAGAAGTCCCGCCTGTTGCACTACCAGGACCTGATCAAGGTCGGACTTTCGGGAAACCTGGCCTCGTACCGTTTCACCGACAGCAGCGGTGCGGAGGTCAAGGGCTCCGAGGTCGACTACAACGGCTCCCCGGCCGGATACGCCACCGCGCCCGGTGACGCGCTCGCCTACGCCGACGCCCATGACAACGAGAGCCTGTACGACGCCCTCGCCTACAAACTCCCGCCGACGGTCACGGCCGCCGACCGGGCGCGGATGCAGGTGCTCGCCATGGCGACCGCCGCCCTCTCCCAGGGGCCGGCGCTCTCCCAGGCGGGCTCGGACCTGCTCCGCTCCAAGTCGCTGGACCGCAACTCCTACGACAGCGGGGACTGGTTCAACGCCCTCCACTGGGACTGCCGGGACGGCAACGGCTTCGGCCGGGGGCTGCCCCCCGCCGCCGACAACAAGGCCAAGTGGCCCTACGCCAAACCGCTGCTGACCGGCGCCGCGCTGAAGCCGGGCTGCGACGAGATCTCCGGGGCCTCCGCCGCCTACCGTGACCTGCTGCGGATCCGGACCAGCGAGCCGGTGTTCGGGCTCGGCACGGCGGACGCGGTGCAGTCGGCGCTGTCCTTCCCGCTCTCGGGCGCGGACGAGACACCGGGCGTCATCACCATGCGGCTCGGGAAGCTGACCGTGGTCTTCAACGCCACGCCGACGACCCGGGACCAGCGGGTGGCGGCACTCGCGGGCACCCCGTACGCCCTGCACCCGGTGCAGGCCGCGGGCTCCGACGCCACCGTGAAGTCGGCCTCGTACGCGCCCGAATCGGGGACCTTCACGGTGCCGGGGCGCACCGTCGCGGTCTTCACCCGCGGCTGACCCGTCAGGGCGGTGCGCCCGGGCCGGTTTCGTACGCCTCGTACGGCCGGCTCAGGCGCGCTGCCCCGGCAGGCGCACCGCCTCGGGCACCAGCGTCGCCAACCGGCCGATCAGCTCACCGAAGGGGCCGTCGGCCGGTTCCTCGCCGAGCAGGCGACCCAGCACTTCCGCCATCACCGGGTCGTACGCGGCGGGTACGGCGACCAGGGCCACGAAGTCGTGCACCAGCTGCCGTTCGAGCTCAGCCCGTGGAATCTCCCGCCCGTCGAGCCAGATCAGTGCCGTCGACTCCGCGAGCGACACCCAGGAACGGACGACCAGGCGCAGCCGGGGCGGCGGGTCGCTGACGCCGAGATGGGCCATGACGTGGTCGTAGGCGGCCTGCCTGACCTCTTCGACCATGGCATTGGTCCGGGTGGAGCCGACCGCGGGGCCGCCCCGCATCAGCGCTGAGAAGCCGGGGCCGTGCTCGTCCACGAAGTCGAAGAACCGGCACATCACCCGCAGCAGCCGTCCGCCGAGCGGCCCTTCGTGCCGCTCCACGATGCGGGCCGCCAGATCGTCGGCCGCTCGCCGCAGCGCCGCCTCGTACAGGCTCTGCTTGCCGGGGAAGTAGTGGTAGACGAGCGGGCGTGAGATCCCCGCCGCGGTGGCGATCTCGTCGATGGACACCTCGTCGGGGGAGCGGTGGCTGAACAACTCCAGCGCCACCCCGATCAACTGCTGTTTGCGCTCTTCGACGCCCATCCTGCGGCGAACCCCGGTCGTCATGCGAACAGCCTAACGGCCGGTCGGAGCGGGTCGGAGTCGGTCGGGCGCCGGCCCGCACAGGGACAGCGCCGGTCAGTGAACCGCCGCCGCGGCACTCCCGGTAGGCTCCGGGGATATGACCGCATCTGACCAGGAAGCCCCGGTACCGGAGTCGGAGGCTCCGGGTGAGCTGGAAGCACTCCCGGAGCGCACGGGCATGACTCCCCGCCAGGCCCGGGTGGTGCGTATCGCCGTGGCGTCCGCGCTGCTGGTGACGCTGGCCGCCGTGCTCGTGGTGCGGCTCGCCAGCCGTACGTCCGTACTGGTGGTGGGGGTCTACGGACTGGCCATGATCCTGTGCGGGGTGGTCATCGAGCTGAGCCGTCACGGCCGTACCCGGCTGGGTAGCTGGCTGCTGGGTGCGGGCCTGGTGGCGGCACTCGCGGCGGACTGGCTGCTGCTGCCCTGACCCGTGGCCCGTCTGTTCCCCGGCCCGGACAGCACCTCGGTGTTCCGTGCGGCACGTCACCCCGCGCCGCCCCTCTTGCCCGGTGACACCAGCGGGGCGAGCAGGCAGGATGGCTGGATGCGTACGGACCGACGTCGAAGCACCGCACCGATAGCCCTGGCCGCGCTCGCCCTGACGGCCGTCACGGCTCTCACGGGCTGCGTCCCGGATGACGAGAAAGCCGCTGACGTGCCCGAGACGGCGACGGGGTCGCTGGAAGAGCTGGCCGCCAAGGTCACGTGCAGGCCGAACGTCTCCACGGACGCCAAGGAACTCCGGCAGGCCAACTGCGCGACGAAGGACGGCAAGTATGTGCTGACCACCTTCGCGACCGACCGGGGCCAGCGCGAGTGGATCAACGAGGCCAACGACTACGGCGGCGCCTATCTCGTCGGCCGCAAGTGGGTCGTGAGCGGCGACGAGAAGGTGGTCACCGCGCTGCGCGACCGGCTCGGCGGGGATGTGGAGACCGGCGCCTCGCACGGTGGGCACACGGGCAGCGGCCACACCGGCAGTGAGCCCTCCGGAAGTGAGCACTCGGGCATGGACCACTCCGGACACAACTGAGACGCTCGTCGGAACGCCGAAAGGGCCCGCCGTGAACGGCGGGCCCTTTCGGGTGCTCGTGAAGGCTACCGGCACCTGCGAGCGGTGTTGATGCAGTTCACCACCTTGTTCATCAGGTTCTCGTCGAAGACGTTGATGAAGTCGCCGTGGTCCGTGACCGGCTTGTGCAGCTGCTCGGGGAACGAGTCGACCGCGAAGACGCTCGGGTTGTTCCCGTCGAAGACCGGCGGCGGCACGTCGTACACGATCCGCTGGACGAGCTGCGGAATGGCCTTGAAGCCGTTCTGGCAGCGGCCGTTCTGGTCGGCGAAGGCGACATGGGTGCGGTGGTTGGCGCTGTCGGTGTTCTGGCCGTCCCAGCAGCTCTGGAACTTGAACGACCGCACGACCTTGCTGCCCTCGGGGCAGACCGGGTACTTGTCCTTGAGCTGGCGGTTCTCGAAGCCCGTGCAGCTCCAGGAGGCGTTGGCGTTGGCGTTGCCGTTGACGAACGCCTTGGCGTCACCCGTGATGATCCGCAGGAACTTCGGCATCGCGGTGACCTTGCCGACCGGACTGCCGACGAAGTTCAGGGTCACCTGGGACGGTGTCTGGATCTCGCCGACGTTCTTGTCCTTGCCGCCGCCGTCGGCCTGGACGTCGTTCTCGTCCTGACCGTTCTGCACGCGCAGCACCGGCCAGTAGTAGGTCGACTTGTCGCCCTGGTTGCGGCAGGTCGTCTGCCCGTTGGCGAGGTCGTCGTCGCTGGCGAAGGCGTCGTTGGCCTGGTTGCCCACGTAGTCGTGCATGTGGTGGGCGCCGTTGCTCACACCGGGCGCCACGATGACGTTGTCCGGGTTGAACTTGCCGTTCTCGTTCCGGCCGCAGCTGGTGGTGAAGGTGCCGCGGGACGCGTTGCGGAGCTTGCGGGGGCTCTGCACGTTCGGCTGGACGGTGGTGATGTCCACGAAGTCGCCGGTCTCCGGGCCGTTGCCGGCCTGACCTGCTCCGCCCTGGTCCTGGCCGCCGTTGTTCTGACCGCCGTCGCCGCCGTTGTCCTGGCCGCCGTCACCCTGACCCTGGTTGTCGGCCTGCTCCTGGCCACCGCCGTTCTGGTCCTGGCCGCCGTTGTTCTGACCGCCGGTGTTGTTGTCATCGCCGCGCAGTTCGCACGATGCCATCGACTGGAGCCCTTGGGGCTTCTGAGCGGTCCGCTGCTGGTTGAGCAGGGCGATGATCCGCTGGATGATCACCAGGCGCTCGTTCTGCAGCGGCGTGAGGATCTGCTGCTGGCCGTAGGTGCGGTCGCTCTGCACCCGCTGCTTGTTCTCGGCGAATCTCTGGTAGGCCCTGGTGATCTGGGAATCCAGTGTGGCGAGTTGGCGGTCAACCGATCCGCGTACCTGTTGGGGCACTTCGGGGATCTCGTTTCCGACGTCGGGACAGTCGATGGTGGACACCGACTGCCATCCGTTCGTGGACTGGAGCGGACGCTGGCCGGTCCAGCCCTCCCCTGCGGAAGCGTAGTAATTGGCCGCTACCAACCCACCCCCGCCCAGAATGAGGGCAGCCGAGGCAGCGATCGCCCGGTTTGCCAGCGTTGAGCGTTTGCGTGATGTGCGTCCCATGGAACTCCAATCCCGGGAGGGGTAGCGCGTCGTTCCATACGGGGGACATCGGGACACCGTTCAGCGGGATGGGTAATTCGTAGGTTTCTCTGTGCGCAAACCGGGTGGAAATCGTAGAGACCTCGCGGCCGGGGGTGGATCAGGAGCGGAATCCGGCCAGTAGTGCCGCGTCCTGCTCGGGCGTCAGACCCGCGGGGCTGCGCACCGCACGCAGCGGAATCGCCCCGTCCAGGGAGCGCAGCCAGGTCCAGGTGTCCGCCACCGTCTCCGCGACCGGGCGGCAGCGCAGGCCCGCGGCCAGAGCCTTGGACACATCCGCCCGGTGCAGTGCGTCGTGCAGCTCGCCACGCGGGAGCCAGATCGGCAGATCCGTCCAGGGGGCGACTCCCGCGCCGGTGATCGTCTCCTCGTCGAGCCAGCACAGCCGTGCGTCCGCTCCGGTGACCCGGACGCACTCCTCCAGCAGCTCGCCCATGGTCGTGTGCCCCGGTGCGCTCACCACGTTGTACGCGCCGGACAGCCCCCGGTCCGGCGCGTCGAGCACCCACTCCGCCAGATCGCGTGCGTCGATGTACTGCAACGGGATGTCGCGCGGGCCGGGCGCGGGGACCGGGCCACCTCGGGCGATCCGGTTCAGCCACCACGGCAGCCGTCCCACGTTCTCCCAGGGGCCGATGATCAGTCCCGCCCGCGCCAGCAGGGAACGCTCCTCGCCGAAAGCCTCCACCGTGGCCAGCTCGCCGCCCCGCTTGTCCCGGGCGTAGTCGGTGGCCTCCGCGTCGGCCGCGGCGCCGTCCACCATGGGGGCGTCCTCGCCGGTGCCCGCCGGCAGCGGCCATGCGTAGACGGAGCGACTGGACACATAGGCGTAGCGCCCCGCCCGGTCGGCGAGCAGCCGTGCCGTCTCCCGTACGGCCCGGGGCGCGGACGACCAGGTGTCCACCACCAGATCCCAGTCGCCGGCCGCCGCGGCCGCCTCCTCGATCGCCTTCAGTCCGCCCGGCGCCTCCCGGTCGCCGTGCAGCACGGTCACCCCCTCGGGGGCCGGATGCCGCCCCCGGTGGAAGACCGTCACCTCACACTCGCGTGCCAGCGCCGCCTCCACGACCGCCCGGCCCACGAACTCCGTCCCACCCAGCACCAGAAGTCTCATGATCATGACTGTGCCGCTCCCGGGGTGCGGGCGGCGACTCATTCCGCTCGCAGGGGAACGATTCCGCTGCCAGGGAAACCGGGGGAAGCAGAGCAACAAGGGGGGCGGAGGAGCCGCGGGAGGTCCTCGCAAGAGACTCATCGGGACCCTGGGCTGCCGTTACCGGCGGACAGGATGGCACCATGTCCGGGCCATGACGGATACCCGGTCGCCGATACGCGCCCTCCGAGCCGCACTTTTCGCAGCGGTGTGCTCGGCTTTGACGGCGATTGGGCATTCGTCCCTGTCTGGGCATGATCTACCTGCCGCCGTGCTGCTCTGCGCGTTCTCGGTCAGCTGGGGAGCGGCCTGGCTCGCAGGCACTCGCCGAAGGGGCGCGTTCTCCATCGGCGCGGGACTCCTGGCCGTCCAGGGCACCCTGCACCTGCTGTTCGCCGGGGCCGACACATACGGTGCGCCGGCACACGGCGGCGGCCGCACGCACCTGATGGGGACCGACTCCATGGGTTCCGAGGCCATGGCACTCGAAACCATGGCGGGCGCCCCGAGCGGTCCCACCGCCTTGGCACCGATGGCCGGCGCCCCCTCCGCCGACATGGTCGCGGCCCATGTCATCGGTGCCCTGGTGTGCGCACTGTGGCTCGCCCGGGGTGAAGCGGCCTTCTTCCAGCTCGCCCGTACGGTCGGCTGCCTCGCCTTCGCGCCCCTGCGCCGGGTGCTGGCCGTCGTCCGCGTACCGGAGCTGCCGAAGCGGCCCGTAGCGCCCCGCACCCGCGCCGCCCGGCGCTTCGAAGGCGTCGTCCTCGCACACGCGCTGTCGCGGCGCGGCCCGCCGCGGTCCTTCGTCCCCCGTGCCACGGCCCCCGGAGCGTACGTCTGACCCGGGGACCGCAACTCCCCATGTCAACGTGCACAACTTCGAGGACTGCCATGGCCATTGACGACTCCGTAAGACCAGAAGAGCCGGCCGCCCCCACCGCGGCCACCACCCCCACTCCCCGCTCCTCCACCTGGAGCGCGCTGCGCCCGCTCGTGCTGCGTATCCACTTCTACGCGGGCGTGCTCGTCGCCCCCCTCCTCTTCATCGCCGCGACCACGGGACTGCTGTACGCACTCTCGTTGCCGGCCGAGAAGGTGCTCTACAGCCATGAGCTGACCACCGACGTCGGCGCCGGCGCCATGCCGCTCGACACCCAGGTCACCGCCGCCCGCGAGGCCCACCCCCAGGGCACCGTCACCGCCGTGTGGCCGTCCCCGGAGGAAGGCGCGACCACCAGGGTGCTCATGCAGAGCCCCGAGGTCGCCGAGGGCAAGGAACTCACCGTCTTCGTCGACCCCTACACCGGAAAGGTGCGCGGGGAGCTGGAGACCTCCGGCGACGCGCTGCCGATACGCACCTGGCTGTCGGGCCTCCACTCCAACCTTCAGCTCGGTGAGTCGGGCCGGATCTACAGCGAGATGGCCGCGAGCTGGATGTGGGTCGTCGCCCTCGGCGGTCTGCTGCTGTGGATCGGCCGCAAGCGGGCGAGCCGCAAGGCGCTGTTCCTGCCCGACCGCTCCGCCACCGGCCGCCGCAGGACGCTCTCCTGGCACGGCTCCGTCGGCCTGTGGGCCGTGGTCGGTCTGCTCGTGCTCTCCGCCACCGGTCTGACCTGGTCGACCTATGCCGGTGCCAACATCGACAAGATCCAGACCCAGCTCGGCGGGGCCACCCCGGCGGTCGCCGCCGCACTCGACGGCCAGGACTCCGGCGGTTCCCACCAGGGCCACGGGACCGGCCACGGCACCACCCCGCAGCAGGCCACCGGCCCGGACGTCGGCCTGGACAAGGTGGTCGAGGCGGCGCGGGCCGAAGGCGTCGAGGAGCAGATCCAGATCACCCTGCCCAGCGAGGGCCAGGGGTACGTGGTCAAGGAGCGCGACCGGGAATTCCCGGTCCACCTCGACACCGTGGCCGTCGACCCGGCCGACGGACGGGTGATGGACACCCTGCCGTTCGAGGACTACCCGCTGCTCGCCAAGCTGACCCGCTTCGGTATCGACGTCCACATGGGCTACACCTTCGGTCTGGCCAACCAGCTCGCCCTGGCCGCGCTCGCCGTCGCGCTGATGTTCCTCGTGGTCTGGGGCTACCGCATGTGGTGGCTGCGCAGGCCCACGAAGGAACGCAAGCTCAGCACCGGCCGCCCGATGCCGCGCGGAGCCTGGCGCAAGGTGCCCGTGACCATGCTGCTGCCGCTGGCCGCGGTGACGGCGCTGGTCGGGTGGTTCGTGCCGCTGCTCGGCCTCAGCCTGCTGGTGTTCCTGGTGATCGACATAGCCCTGGGCTTCGTGGCCCGCAGAAGGGCCGGCGCGCAGGCGTAGACCCGGCACCGACCGGCACAGACCCGGGGTCCGGTACCGGACCCCGGGTCTGACGGGTCTTGGGGGACCTACGGCCCCTGCTCAGGGTTCAGGGGGCGTACTTGTAGCCGACCCGCCGCACGGTCTGGATGGTGTGGCGGTGTTCCGCGCCCAGCTTGCGGCGCAGCCGGGCCACATGGACGTCGACGGTCCGGCCGTCGCCCACGTGACCGTAGCCCCAGACGGTCTCCACCAGCTGGTCGCGCGTGTGCACCCGGTGCGGATGCGCGACCAGATGGGCCAGCAGCTCGAACTCCAGATAGGTGAGCCCGAGCACCCGGCCGTCGATCGCGACGGTCCGCCGGGCGGAGTCGATCCGTACCGGCCCTTCGCCCTGGCCCTGGTCCTTCCGGATCTGTTTCTCGTCCTGGCCGTGGACTTCGTGCTCCGCCACCGGCACGGGCGCTGCGGGCAGGGGGGAGGGCGGCGGCTGCTGGTCTGCCGGTACGAGCACCAGATAGCCCACCATCGGTGGGCGGCCCGGCAGGGTGGGCAGGGTGTGCGGTGGCGCGGGCAGCCAGGTGGTGCCCGGTGGAAGGAAGTCCGCGACATGCACGGCCTCGTCCGGGCCGACAGCCCGGAGCCGGTGCCGACCGGTCGTGACAGCGGTGTTCGCCATGAGAGGTCAACTCTTTCGCGCAGAGGAATCGTGGGGTACGTACGACATGCGCGTCGGCCGAAGGCACCTGGACCGGGAGGTCCGACGGGGCTTTAGAGGGCCGAAGCGTTCCTCGCGCGGCAACACACACGGTCGAAGTCGTGGTGCTGGCGGGACGGCCAGAACGGCTCGAGGTCGCTGCCGCCGCGACCTTTCGCGAAGTCCCGGGTACTGGCCATGCTCTCATTCAAGCAGACAGCGGGCGGCGGCAGCAGAGCCTTCTCACTGATTGGACACCCGGCTGGACACCCGGCTGAACACCCGGTCGGACGCCCAAGTGGCGTGCCACCAGCGGCTGCTGGAGACAAGCGCTACCCCACCAGTCGTTTGCGCCAGTCCAGTGCTGTCACGGTGATCGTCTGGCCGGGGTCGCCGTTCCAGTCCACCCACAGGCCCACACCGGCCAGTGCTGCCACGACTTCCCGGCCGATGACGGCAGTGGTCTCCGGCGAGCCGTCGAAACCCCCGTACAGCAGGTTCAGCCCGGCTCCCGCAGCCACCGAGTCCGTGCACTGCGTGTGGAAATAGACGAATCCCCGCGCGTTCGGCGAACCGGCGCCACCTATCTCGGACTGACCGCAGTTACGGCAGCAGGTGAAGTGCTCCCGGGCCGTGATGCCACCTGCCTCCAGCGCGGCGAACGCACGGCTGATCCGCTCGGGGTCGGTCTCGCCCTCTCCCCAGCCGGACTGCTCGGCCACCCGCTCCAGCCACATCGTGTCCACCAACCGCCGGGCCTGCTCGGGCGACACCGGGTGGTCGTCGCCGTTGACCAGGTAGTCCTCGGCGATCTCGGCCAGCTGGGCCCGGGTCCCGTAGCCGCCTACGAGCAGTTCGCGCACACGCTGCTCCAGCAGCCTGCGATCCTCTTGGCCCAGGTCCAGTGGTGGCACGGGCTCCGGGGCCGGCATGTCCAGCGGCTCCCAGCTCATTCCGGCGTCCCAGTCGTCCTGCTGCCGTGCCCAGCCCAGCATGACCCCCGCCACCGTCTCCGGTGCCTCGACCAGTACCTGGAAATGCCGGTCGTGGCCGCCGTCGCGGTGCTCGAGCATGTAGTCCCCGCCGGTCTCGTGCCATACCTGGACGTAGGCATCGGGCAGGTCCGGTATGCGCTGGAGGACAAGGAAGTTGTCGCCCCTGGGGCCGATCCGCCGCACCAGCTCGTCGAGCTGCTGCGCCGTCGGCCGGACCTGCCGCCGCTGGTCCTCGGTCTGCACGGTGATCTCAAGCATGCGCACCACCATGGCAGGTCCCACTGACAGCGAAGGTGCCGCCCACCGGAACCCGGCGGGCGGCACCTTCACCAAGAGAGGGGATGATCAGACCTGGCCGGCCTTCTCCAGCGCGGTGCAGCAGGTGTCCACCAGCAGCCGGGTCACCACGTACGGGTCGACGTTGGCGTTCGGACGGCGGTCCTCGATGTAGCCCTTGCCGTCCTTCTCCACCTGCCACGGGATACGGACCGAGGCGCCGCGGTCCGAGACGCCGTAGCTGTACTCGTTCCACGGGGCGGTCTCGTGCAGACCGGTCAGACGGTCGTCGATCCCCGCGCCGTAGTTCTTGACGTGGTCCATCGGCTTGGAGCCCTCGCCCAGCGACTCGCACGCGGTGATGATCGCGTCGTAACCCTCGCGCATGGCCTTGGTCGAGAAGTTGGTGTGCGCACCGGCGCCGTTCCAGTCGCCCTTCACCGGCTTCGGGTCGAGCGTCGCGGCGACGTTGAAGTCCTCGGCGGTGCGGTAGAGCAGCCAGCGGGCGACCCACAGTTGGTCGGAGACCTCCAGCGGCGCCAGCGGGCCGACCTGGAACTCCCACTGACCGGGCATGACCTCGGCGTTGATTCCGGAGATGCCGAGACCGGCCTTGAGGCAGTTCTCCAGGTGGGCCTCGACCACGTCACGGCCGTGGATCTCGTCGACGCCGACACCGCAGTAGTAGCCGCCCTGCGGAGCGGGGAAGCCGCCGACCGGGAAGCCGAGCGGACGGTCACCCTCGAAGAAGGTGTACTCCTGCTCGATGCCGAAGATCGGTTCCTGGTTCGTGAACCGCTCGGAGACCTCCACGAGCTGTGCGCGGGTGTTGGAGGCGTGCGGGGTCATGTCCGTGTTCAGGACCTCGCAGAGCACCAGGACGTGGTCACCGCCGCGGATCGGGTCCGGGCAGGAGAACACGGGCTTCAGCACGCGGTCGGAGGCGTGGCCCTCGGCCTGGTTGGTGCTGGATCCGTCGAAGCCCCAGATGGGCAGCTCGTCGACACCGGCGACGGTGCTGGTCAGTATCTTCGTCTTGGAACGGAGCTTCGCGGTCGGCTCGGTGCCGTCGATCCAGATGTACTCAGCCTTGATGAACGTCACGGGGGCCTCATCCTTTGCACGGTGCTGCGGGTATGAGGCGCAGCTTGGCAACACGGGATTTCCCGTCCGTTGCCCGATTGTGAACCCCGTGTTACTCAGGTTTCCCGTCCGGCCTTACCGGCCCGGGATACGACGGCGCCGGACCCCGGCGCCGTCGTATACATCGGTTCAGCTAAGTGTGGATCAGCCGACGCGCTCGATGCGTGCCTTGCGGATCAGGAACTTGCCGGGCTCGCGGACCTGCTCGAATGCCGCGTTGTTGAGCAGGGCGCAGCTTCCGGAGGCCGAGGTCACCTCGACGGTGGTGGACTTGTTGTTGTCGAGGTTGGTCACCTTGAGCTTGGTGCCGACGGGGAAGGTGCCACTGGAGGCCGCGGGGGCGCCGGCCTCACCGGAGAGGGTCACGGTCGAGCCCTGGCAGACGACCTCGCCGACCGCACCGCCGCCCTGGTTGCCGGCGTCGCCTGCGGCCGGAGGCTGGCTCCCCTGGTTCCCGGCGCCCTGACCGCCGCCGGCCTGGCCCCCGCCGACGCGCTCGATGCGCACCTGCCGGATCACGTTCTTGCCCGCTTCGCGGACCTGCTCGAATGCCGCGGCGTTCAGCAGGGCGCAGCTTCCGGAGGTCGACGTGACCTCCACGGTGGTGCTCTTGTTGTTGGCCAGGTTGGTGACCTTGATCTTCGTGCCGAGCGGAAGCTCACCGCTGGAGGCCGCGGGGGCGCCGCCGTCGTTGGAGAAGGTGAGGTTCTGCCCTGCGCAGAGGGCCTCGCCGGCCGCGCCGCCGTTCCCCGCCTGCCCCTGCCCCTGACCGGCCGGGGGCTGGGCCGGAGCCGCCGCCTGGCCCGAGCCGCCGGAGCCTTCCGCGCATCCCGCGGCCTTCTGCTGGACGTTGATCTGCTTGATCACCGCTTCGCGATTGGCGATCCGTGCCCCCGACTGGGCGTCGGGGTTGGTCCGTTGACCGGCGATGAAGTTCTCGTTGTTGCGGACGGCCTGAGCGAGTCCGTCACAGGCCGCGGATGCGCTGTTCGTTCCCGCGTTACTTGTGCCGGTCATGACAATCGCGGTGCCGCCGATCAACGCCGCTGCGCTGACGAGCAGGGTGATCTTCTTCTTGCCGCTGAGGGTCTTCTTGCGCGACACGTAAGTGCTCCTGTCCCCGGCCGTGGAGGGCGGCCGGATCTGATTTCCGTGTTGCCGCTACGTACGGGTAGGGCGCGCGGCCCTGCTCAATGAATCAGACGTAACTTCCTTAACTGGGACTTAAGTTTGCGCAGGCAGTGAGGGCGAAGGTGATGGATCATGACCGGATGAACTCAGAAACGATCACCGCGGACGCGTCGGGCAGCTGGACGCTCGGAGACCTCGAGGTCAACAGAATCGGCTTCGGCGCGATGCGCCTGTCGCAACGGGGGAAGGCGCTGATACCCGACGCTGTTCCCGGCGACCGCGACCAGGCGATCGCGGTGCTGCGCCGTGCGGTGGAGCTCGGCGTGAACCACATCGACACCGCCGCGTTCTACTTCTCGCCGCTGCGTTCCGCCAACGAACTGATCAACCGGGCCCTGGCCCCCTACTCGGACGACCTCGTCATCGCCACCAAGGTGGGTCCGCACCGGGACATGTGCGGGGAGTGGACCACGCACGCCCGGACGGCGCAGGAACTGCGCGGACAGGTCGAGGAGAACCTGCGCCAGCTCGGGCGTGACCACCTCGACCTCGTCAATCTGCGGATCGTCGGTGCGGACTCGATCGCCGAACGATTCGGCGCGCTCGCCGAGATGCGCGACACCGGGCTCATCCGCCAGCTCGGCGTGTCCAACGTCAACCCCGATCAGCTCGCCGAGGCCCAGGCGATCGCACCCGTCGTCTGTGTGCAGAACGCCTACGGCATCGGGCTGCGGCCGGAGCGGGACGCGTTCGTCCGCAGCTGCGGTGAGCAGGGTGTGGCGTTCGTGCCGTTCTACTCCGTCGCAGGTTCCGGAGGGCAGGCGGGGGTGACCTCACCCGAGCACGACGCGGTGCAGGCCGTGGCGCGTGCCCACGGAGTCGGCGCGGCACAGGTCCGGCTGGCATGGACCCTCCACCGTGGCCCGCACATGCTGGCCATTCCCGGCACCGGCGATCTGGAGCACCTGGAGGCGAACATCGCCACCGGGACCCTGCGCCTCAGCGACGAGGACCTCGCCTCCCTGGAAGTCGCGCACCGCGCCGCGGCCGAGGCGTAAGAGGCCCGGGAGGAGCCCCGGGCCGGCGGACACTCCGGTCAGCGGCGCCCCATCGCGCCCCGTACCGCCTCATCCGTACGCCCCACCACGGCCGTACCGTCATCGGCCGTGATGATCGGGCGCTGGATCAGCTTCGGGTGCTCGGCGAGCGCCGCGATCCACCGGTCGCGTGAGGACTCCTCGCGCGACCAGTCCTTCAGACCGAGCTCCTTCGCGACCGCCTCCTGGGTGCGAGTGATGTCCCAGGGCTCAAGACCGAGCCGGTCGAGCACCGCGCGGATCTCGTCCGGGGACGGCACGTCCTCCAGATAGCGGCGCACCGTGTAGGAGGCGCCCTCCTCGTCCAGCAGATTAAGTGCGCCGCGGCACTTGGAACACGCGGGATTGATCCAGATCTCCATCCCGCCACGGTACTCCCCGTGCTCCGTTAAACCCCCTCTGGCCAGGGGCGATTGTCAGTGCCCGGCGGTAAAATCGAACTAGTTCGTGAGGGTCCCACCACCATGCCAGGAGGTCGCCGATGGCCGTTGCCGCAATCACGACGCCGCCGAAGCAGAAGTCCCGTCCAAAGCTGAAGAAGCAGCCGCTGCCTGCCGGGCAGCCGCGTGAGTGGTACGAATCCCACAACCGTCGGCTCAAGGCCATGCGCCTCGCCATCGCCCTGCTCGACACGGGCGTCTACCACCCGGCGAAGGCGAGCAACCGGCGGATACGCAGCACCGCCGAGCGGATCGGCATCCACCCGCCGTCCAACAGCACATGCCGCATGGTGCGGTCGCTGATCTACTCCGGCGACTGACACGTATGCGCAGGCGTCGCGGCCCGGGGCTCTCCGCCCCGGGCCGCACGTCACCCCGTACCTGTGAGTGCGGCGTGTCACAGACTACTCGCCACGCGCTGTGGGAACGTCAACTCTGCGACCGCATCAATGAGTTGTTGCTGGCGGTCCGCCCGTAAGTGGAGAGGATCGAATGAGCGCTCCGCACACCCTGACGCTTGACCAGGTGGTCGACACCACCCGCTACCCCCTGACGGACCCCGAGAACCCCGAGGCCATGGCCGTGCTGGAGCGCGCCCATCGCGAGCTCGGCGAACTCGGCTGCACCGTGCTGCCGGACTTCATCCGCTCCGAGTACCGCCAGGTCCTGGAGCAGGAGTGCTCGGCCATCGCCCCCCGGGCCCACTTCGACGTCGAGACGGTCAACGTCTACAACATCGAGATCGATCCGACGCTCCCCGAGCACCACCCCGGGCGCACCACCTTCCAGCGGGGCAACGCCTTCGTCGCACGGGACCGCATCCCCAAGAGCGCCCTCATCAGCAGGCTCTACTCGCACCGGGATTTCCAGCGCTTCATCGCCCGCTGCTTCGGTCTCGGCCGACTGCACGAGCTGGCGGACCCGCTCTCCGGTCTGGTGCTCAACGTCGTCGAGCCGGGCATGGAGCACCCCTGGCACTTCGACACCAACGAGTTCACCGTGAGCATGCTCACCCGCCAGGCCCAGAGCGGCGGGGACTTCGAGTACTGCCCCAACATCAGGACACCGCAGGACGAACGCTTCGGCGATGTCCGGGACGTGATCGAGGGTGGCGGACGGCGTCTCGTCCGCCGCCTCCCCCTCCAGCCGGGCGACCTCCAGCTCTTCAAGGGCCGCTATTCGCTCCACCGGGTGAGTCCCGTACGCGGCGAACACGCGCGCCATTCCGCGATCTTCGCCTACAGCGAGCGTCCGGGTGTCATCGGGAGCGTGCCAAGGACCCGGCAGCTGTTCGGCCGCGTGCTGCCCGAGCACCTGGCGGCCGAAGGCCGGGCGGTCAGAGGGGACCGGCTGCTCGACTAGGTCTGTCGCCCGGACAGGGGCCAGGTCCTGTCCGACCGAGGTCCGACTGAGGGAGGAAGAATTCCCGTGCGTTTCGACACGACCGGAAAAGTCTCGCTCGACGACATCTACAACCAGCCCGATCCGCGCACCTACTTCCGGGTGCTGCGCCCGCTCGGCTACTGCGTACCCCAGCTGGCAAAGCCCTACTTCGTGAAGTACATACAGGAATACCGGGAGTCCCTGCAGGTCGCCGAGCCCAGGGTGCTGGACATCGGCTGCTCCTACGGGATCAACGCGGCCCTGGTGAAGTACGACGCCACGATGGACGAGCTCTACGAGCGGTACGGCGACGAGGCGCGTGACGCGGAGCCCCGCGAGGCCCTGCTCTCCAGGGACCGCGAACTGTCCCGGTCACGCCAACCCGCCCAGCCCATCCGCTTCACCGGCCTGGACGCCTCCGCCGATGCGCTGGCCTACGCGCACGAGGCCGGGTTCCTCGACGACGCGATCCACGCCGACCTGGAGCACCATGACCCCACGCCGTCCCAGCGCGCCCAGCTCGCGGGTACGGACCTGGTCATCTCCACAGGCTGCATCGGCTATGTCACCGAACGGACCCTGACCCGGGTCATGGCCGCCCAGGGCGGCCGCCGCCCGTGGATGGCCCACTTCGTGCTGCGGATGTTCCCCTTCGACGCCGTCGAGCAGGCGTTGTCCGGACTGGGATACCGGACCACCCGCGTTGACGAGTTGTTCAGGCAGCGCCGCTTCGCCTCCGAGCGTGAACAGTCACTCGTACTCGACGGCATGTCGGCCGCCGGGGTGGATGCGCGGGGACTCGAAGCGGAAGGCTGGCTCTACGCACAGCTCTACCTTTCCCGCCCGAACAATCCGAATCGAGACCCGAATTGACCACCACCCAGGGTGCAGCGAGCAGCGCGAACGGGACATTCTCCCAGGAGCACAGCCTGCCGCGTGTCCCGCTGCCCACGCTGGAGGCCAGCTGCGAGCGCTTCCTCGAATGGTGCGCCCCGCTGCTGACCGCCGACGAACGTGCCGCCACCGAGGCGGAGGTCGCCGCCTTCCTCCGCCCCGACGGCCCCGGCCGGGCGCTGCACGCGGCGCTCGAGGAGTACGACAGCACCGAGGGCGTACACAGCTGGCTCGACACCTTCTGGCCGTACCGCTACCTCGGCCGCCGGGACCGTATCGCCCTCAACGCCAACTTCTTCTTCCTGTTCCAGGACCCCGCGCAGACGCAGACCCAGACCGAACGGGCCGCCGGTCTCATCGCGGGCGCGCTCGACTACAAGCGGCAGCTCGACGGGGAACTCATCGAGCCCGTCACGCTGCGCGGGGCCCCGCAGTCGATGGTGCAGCACAAGTACCTGTTCTCCGCGACCCGTATCCCCGGCCTCCAGCAGGACACCGTCCGCGCCCCTTACAGCGACAGCGCCCCCGGCCCGTCCACGGCACGGCACATCGTGGTGTTCTTCCAGGGCGCCGTGTTCCGGATGGACGTGCTGGGCCACAACGGCGTCCCGTACGCCCTGGACGACCTCGAAGCCGGCCTGCGAGCGGTCATGAAGGCCGGCGCCGAACCCGCCGCGCCGGACACCTCGGTGGGCCATCTGACCACTATGGCCCGCGCCGAATGGGCCACGGCTCGCCAGTCCCTCCTCGCGTTCCACCCCGGCAACGCCGAAGCGCTGGAGGACATCGAGACCGCGCTGTTCTGCGTCTGCCTGGAGGACTTCGCACCCGACGGCATCGAGGACGCCTGCGACGAACTGCTCCACGGCGACCGGGGCAACCGCTGGTTCGACAAGGCCGTGTCCTTCGTCGTCTTCGCGGACGGCCGCGCGGGCATCAACGTGGAGCACTGCGAGCTGGACGGCACCACCATCCTCAACTTCACCGACGCCCTGCTGTCCACCCCGCCCGCCGACCACTCCCGCCAGTCCGGAGCCCGCCCCCAGGGACTTCCCACCGTGGAACCGGTGGTGTTCGCCCTGGACGACACCCTCCGTTCCCAGGTCCGCACCGCGGCCGACGCGTTCGCCGCCTACGGACGCGCCACGGCCACCACCACCGTCTCGTTCGACGACTTCGGAAACACCGCGATCAAGGCCCTCGGAGTCTCACCCGACGCCTTCGTCCAGGCCGCCTACCAACTCGCCCACCAGCGCGCCAAGGGCCTCCTGGGCGCCACCTACGAGTCCATCGCCACCCGCCAGTACCGCAACGGCCGCACCGAGGCCATGCGGGTCGTCACCCCCGAGATGGTCGAGTTCGTCCGGACGATGGAAGACCCCGCCACGGACGCTCCCACCCGCCGTGCGGCCTTCCTGACAGCCGCGACCCGCCATGTCGCCCGCGCCAGGGAATGCCAGACCGGCCAGGCCCCCGAACAGCACCTGTGGGAACTCGAACTGATCCAGCGCCGCCGCGGCCGGGACCTGGGCGTCCCCGACCAGCCCGCCCTCTACCGCACCCCCGGCTGGCTGACCATGCGCGACGACTACCTGAGCACCAGCTCCGCACCCTCCCACAACATCCAGTTCTTCGGCTTCGGCTCGACCAGCACCCGCTGCATCGGCGTGGCCTACGTGCTGCTCCCCGAGCGCTTCAACCTCTACCTGAGCACCCCGCGGCCCGTCTCCGGCCAGATGCACGCCTTCGCCGACCGGCTACGGGAGGTGGTCGCCGAACTGCGCGACCTGCTGGCGCCCGAGCGGCCCTAAGGAGCGCGCGCCGGCCAGAGCGACAGGCGGGAGGACGCGCGCGAGGTCTGAAGGCAAAGAGCGAGGGCCGCCACCCCGGGCAGGGGTGGCGGCCCTCGCAGCGTTCGCTCGCCGGGCTCGGGCCCGGGCGCTCGACTGTGCTTCCTAGATGTCGAAGAACTGATGTTGTGAATCCGTGACCACGGGGATGTGTCGACGACGCCTGTCTGACCAGCGAGGAGTGGGTCGTCGGTGGTCGTTGTTGGGCACTCTGGGCCCTCCTTTGACGGCCCAGTGACGGCCCGACGATAGGCGCTGCTTGATACCGGCTGTCCTATCGGTGCCGTCTGCCTAAGGTGGGCAGACCGCCGGAGACCGTGCGAAGGCTGACCGATCGCGCGCGGTCGTCAGGGGGACGCGGATTCGCTTGTGCCTGAGCAACCTGCTGCTGTCGAGCGGCCTCACGCGCAGCCCGCTCGGCAGCTTCGCGCCTGATACGGGTGTCCATGTGCCCCTGTATGGCCACAGTTGCTAGGCCGATAAGCGCTTCGGCCCCGTCGGGGTACTCGGATCCAGCCACCAGAGCGCCTCGTTTGATGTTGCGCGTCACGATCAGTCGTCCCGGCGGAGCTGGTGGGTCGGGCACGGCGACGCGTATTCCCTCGGCGGCCCATAGCCGCTCAACGATTACGTGCAGGGCATCCAGGCCACGAGGTAACGGAACCACGCTTGCGGTGTAGTCCTCGTGGGGCTTCAACGACGCCTCCACAACCTCGCCGTCGACGACACGGCCATAGACAGTGAAGGTGGGCCAAGGGCCCCGCGGCTGACGGCCACGACTCCGTTTCGCCATGACGGCATGCTGCACCGGAAGCCCGCTCACCGCTAGACGAGTCATTCCGAATGCTGACGATGTGTTCGGGAACGCAGACAGGGCGTCCAAGATCGTTGTGTGACGAACAACCTGGACGCCCTGCTGACCGCACTGTACGTGAAGATTGACGACGAGATCGGAGGCCAAGCCCGGTTCTGTGGCCAGAGAGGCGAGCCACTGACCCCAGTGCGCCACCCATGTATCCACCTGATCCTGATCGACCTCCGCCAGCGGAAGAAGCTGAGATCGATGGCCGAGGCAGACGACTGGGCCCGCGCTGAGGCCACGCCCTCGGATGCGGAGATCACCCGCATCCGCCGCCTGATCCAGCGCGTCACCGAGGACATCGACCTGCTCACCGAGGACGAACGCGCCGAGGTCCAGCGGGCCGCGTTCCTCAGCGCCATGACGGCCCGGCTGCGCAGGCGGGGATGGGATGGCATGGTGAGCGGAACGAGTGCATCGATGGCGGCCGGGTTGGGGATGCATCTACCTCGCAGTGATGTCCCTCGACCCGACCGGGACGGGACGCAACCGCTGGACCACCCGCTGGAAGCGGGCCCTCCAGGCATTCGACATCGCCTTCGACGGACGCCTCACCCTGCAACCGAATCTGACCCACAACACCAACCCAGTTACACCGAAAGCTTGGCTCTTACAAGATTTCCGTAGGCGGTGATCGCTTCAACTGGCCTGTGGTGTCGGTTGGTTGGCGGTGAGATGCTGTCTGGGTGTGTTGTCGT
>NZ_JBEYBS010000030.1:0-65928 GCF_040632375.1 Streptomyces sp. NPDC019396
CCCGACACCCCCATCATCACCACCGACGCCCGCCACCGCGCCGACGCCAAGAGCGCGCTCATCACCCTCGTCGAACACGCACTCATGGCACGACTGCGGTAGCGAAGTCACCGGCTGCCCGGACCGTTCTGCTGCGAGCGGGGTTCCGCACTCCCAGGGGGTGCGGAACCCCGCTCGTTCTGCGCGGCACCTCTAACACCAAGGTGGCCAGGCGGGATCTCGCGGTCGTATCCGTACCGGCTGTTCCCCGACGAGGAAGCACTGTGTGTCGCAGGGGGTCGACGACTGCTTGCGACTGGTCAGGGTGCGACTGCCCGGGGCAGCCGCCGAGGTCGGCGCTGAAGGCGGCACCTGGGCCGTCACCGAGGAGTCCTGGTCGGGCCCCGCCGGTGGACGCGGACCCCGAGGGCGTGCGCGCGGCACCGGGACCACGCACCGCCGCCTGGCTTGGCGACTTCAAGCGCGCGGCACAGAGTCCCGCGCAGCGGAACCGCTCACGCCGAAGCCCCCGCTCACCGTGTGCGAGCGGGGGCTTCAGTGTGGTGCGGTGAAGTCGTGTCAGCCCTGCCAGCTGTGCGGGGCACGGAAGCCGGACTGGCGCTCCAGCCGGCGCCAGCCTGCGGTGCTGCGGCCACCGCGCACCGGGGCGTCCGGCTGCGTGGCAGCGCGGGCGAGCAGGATGGCCGTGAGCGCGGCCAGCTCCTCGGGCTCGGCGTTGCCCTTCTCGACGCGGAGCAGGGAATCGGCGGTCATGGTCATGTGCAGCGTTCTCCTCGTGGGTTACTGCGGGGGGTTGCCGTGCTTGCGGGACGGCAGATCGGCGTGCTTCGTGCGGAGCATGGCGAGGGAGCGGATGAGCACCTCGCGGGTCTCGGACGGGTCGATGACGTCGTCGACCAGGCCGCGCTCCGCGGCGTAGTAGGGGTGCATGAGCTCGGACTTGTACTCCTTGACCATGCGCGCACGCATCGCCTCGGGGTCCTCCGCGTCGGAGATCTGGCGCCGGAAGATGACGTTGGCGGCGCCCTCGGCGCCCATCACGGCGATCTCGTTGGTGGGCCAGGCATAGGTGAGGTCGGCGCCGATGGACTGGGAGTCCATGACGATGTACGCGCCGCCGTAGGCCTTGCGCAGGATCAGGGAGATCCGGGGCACGGTGGCGTTGCAGTACGCGTACAGCAGCTTGGCGCCGTGCCGGATGATGCCGCCGTGCTCCTGGTCGACGCCGGGCAGGAAGCCGGGCACGTCCAGCAGGGTCACGATCGGGATGTTGAAGGCGTCGCACATCTGGACGAAACGTGCGGACTTCTCGGAGGCCTCGATGTCCAGCACGCCCGCGAGGGTCTGGGGCTGGTTGGCGACGATCCCGACGACCTGGCCGCCGAGCCGGGCCAGCGCGCAGATGATGTTGCGCGCCCACCGCTCGTGGACCTCGAGGTACTCGCCGTCGTCGACGATCTCCTCGATGACCTTGTGCATGTCGTAGGGGCGGTTGCCGTCCGCGGGGACCAGGTCGAGCAGCGCCTCGGAGCGGCGGTCGGCCGGGTCCTCGGTGCTGGCGTGCGGCGGGTTCTCGCGGTTGTTCTGCGGAAGCATCGACAGCAGGTACCGCACCTCGGCGATGCAGGTCTCCTCGTCGTCGTACGCGAAGTGCGCCACGCCGCTCGTCTCGGCGTGCACGTCCGCGCCACCGAGTCCGTTCTGGGTGATCTCCTCACCCGTGACCGCCTTGACCACGTCGGGTCCGGTGATGAACATCTGCGAGGTCTCGCGGACCATGAACACGAAGTCGGTCAGCGCGGGGCTGTAGGCGGCGCCGCCCGCGCACGGGCCGAGCATCACGGAGATCTGCGGGATGACGCCGGAGGCCCTCGTGTTGCGCTGGAAGATGCCACCGTAACCGGCGAGGGCGGAGACGCCCTCCTGGATACGGGCCCCCGCGCCGTCGTTCAGGGAGACCAGCGGCGCACCCGCCGCGATGGCCATGTCCATGATCTTGTGGATCTTGGTGGCGTGAGCCTCGCCCAGCGCACCACCGAAGATCCGGAAGTCATGCGCGTAAACGAACACCGTACGACCCTCGACCGTGCCCCAGCCGGTGATCACACCATCGGTGTACGGCTTCTTCGCCTCAAGGCCGAACCCGGACGCCCGGTGCCGCCGCAGCTGCTCGACTTCCCGGAACGAGCCCGCGTCCAGCAGCAGCTCGATCCGCTCGCGCGCGGTCAGCTTGCCCTTGGCGTGCTGCGCCTCGGTGGCACGCTCACTCGGGCCACGCCGGGCCTCTTCGCGAAGGGCGTGCAGCTCGGCCACACGCCCGCGTGCGTCGGTGGGCGCCTCGGCGGTCTCGTCCAAAACGGTCATGTACTGACCCTACGGACCCGGGCAACAAAATCCTGCCGTTGACTCCGTACAGTCTCACGACCGTTCTCCTGTCACCCCCGGACAGAACCATCCGGCAGGGCAGCCCAAGTGCCAGGAGAGCGCCGTCCAGGATTGTCGGGGTTCGACAAAGACGTCATCCCCCTGTCAACCGTTGGTCACTCAACGCCGAAAGAGCCCACGCCCGCCCGACCTCCCGCACGTTGTCGGGGGTCTCCAGACGGCCAGGATCGGCAGCGACGGCGGCGAGCGTACCCGGGAGGCGCCGCACGACAGAACGCGGGCGTGGGCGGCATTCACCGGATCGGCCCCACGACCGGGCCGGGGGCCCGGTCGGCGACGGCACGAGAATCCACGCGGCGAGAATGTTGAACATTGAACGGGAATGGCCTTATGGTGGTTCTTGTTGAAGCTTCAACGAGTGGCCGGCACGGTCGCTCAGCCACCGGCCATCACGTCCCCCGAGGAGCACACCATGGGCCTGTTCAACCGCAAGAACAACGACCTGGCCAACGCCGCCACCGCCACCGCCGTCCGCGAGGTGGACCCCGCGCTCGCCGCGCTGAGCGGCGACTACGCCATCGACCCGGCTCACAGCAGCATCGGCTTCACCGTGCGTCACGCGATGGTCACGAACGTCCGCGGCAGCTTCGGCGAGCACGAGGGCAGCCTGAAGCTGGACGGTTCCGACCCGGCGGCCTCCACCGCCACGATCGACATCAAGATCGCGAGCATCGACACCGGCATCGGGGACCGCGACAACCACCTGCGCAGCGGCGACTTCTTCGACGCCGAGCAGTTCCCTCTGATGAGCTTCCGCTCCACCCAGGCCGAGCAGCTCGGCGGCGACAGGTACCGGATCACCGGCGACCTGACCATCAAGGACGTCACCCGCCCGCTCTCCATCGACCTGGAGTTCAACGGGGCGGCGACCGACGTCTACGGCGCCGAGCGGGTCGGCTTCGAGGGCAGCGCGGAAATCCTGCGCTCCGACTGGGGCCTGACCTGGAACGCGGCTCTGGAGACCGGCGGTGTCATGGTCAGCGACAAGGTGCGGCTGAACTTCGACATCTCCGCCGTCAAGGCCGCCGCCTGACCCTCGCACCCCCGGCCCCGCAGTCCACGAGCGCGCCCGCCACTTCGCCACCTGCGGAGGGGCGGGCGCTCGGCGGTACCAAGGACTACTGGCCCTGACGGCCTGTGCCGACACTTGGGCGTGCTGACACTTGGGCGCGCTGACATCTGGCGCGCTCAGAAGCCCCCACCCGAGTCGAAGCCACCACCGCCGCCCCAGTCGCCACCGCCGCCGAAGCCGCCGCCGTCGAAGCCGCCGTCGGACGAGCCGAAGTCCCCACCCGAGAAGTCGCCGCCGAAATCCTCACCGCCGTACTCGGCCGCGTAGGCCGGGGTGGACAGCGCGCTGCCGAGGAGCGTTCCCGCCAGCAGCCCCGGCAGAATGCCGCCGCCGAAGTAGCCGCCCGCCCAGGGGCCGTACGCCGGGCCGGCCTCCCAGTAGGGGCGGGAGCCCGCGTCCGTCGCGACCTGCCGGGCCATCGGGTCCGCACCATCGGCCAGCCGGGCCGCGTCGGCGGCGCAGACCGGGACCTGGCGTGCGGCGCCCATGGCGGCGGGTGCCCACATCACGTCGGTCGTCGACGGGCCGTGCCGCGGGTCGAAGAAGCACGGCGCCCGGCGCTCGGGAGGTGGACGGTCCTCGCGGCGTGCCGCGAGGACGGCGAGCGCGAAGCGGCCCTCCTCCAGAGCCTCGGTGACGGGGCGGACATCGTGCGGTCGGGTAGCCGCGGCCATGGCGGACTTGGCCTTCTCGTACGCGTCGAGGGCGCGCTCGTAGTCGGCGCGCATCGCGTCATCGGCGCCGGGCTCGGACGGGTGGAAGTCCAGCCGGTCCAGCTCCTCGCCGTACGCCGTGATGTCCTCGTCCACGACCACCCGCAGCTTCTCGAGCGCGGCCCGTTCCTCTGCCGCACGCCTGTGGCGGCTGCGGCGGACGAAGGCGTAGGTGCCGATGCCGCCCAGGACAAGGACCGTGGCGATGGCGATGAGCGCGCCCGCGGAGCTCCTGCCCGCGCCTCCCCCGTTCCAGGTGTCCGGGGCGGAGCCGCGTACGGCGGGCAGCGCCTGATCGACGAAGTTGTTCAGCTCCGTGGCGGCGTCGACGCCGGGCGTCTTCACACCGGCCACGATGCTCCGCACTTCGTCTCTGGGCATCACCGCGCGGTCCGCGCCCGCGTTGAAGCCGTCACCGAGGCGGATTCCGTACAGACCGGCGATCCCGGTCGCGGCTCGCAGCTCGCCCAGCACGCGGTCCGCAGGATAAGCGGAGCTCTGGGGCAGCACAGCGACGAAGACGGGCTTGTCCGCGTCCTTGATCTTCTGAGCGAGTGCCTTCTCTTCGGCCTCGGAGAGCTGGGACCGGGCCCCTGGATCGACGTACACGGGCCCTTGCTTGAGCGCCTGGGCGGCGTCGGTGACACCCGTGGCCCTGACGCTCGCGCTGAAGGCCGGAGCCGGGGCAAGAATCAGGGCAAGCAGCAGGACGAGTGCCAGCCCCGGGAGAGCCGACAGCGCCGACAGGAGGG
This sequence comes from Streptomyces sp. NPDC019396, assembly GCF_040632375.1. Taxonomy (NCBI): domain Bacteria; kingdom Bacillati; phylum Actinomycetota; class Actinomycetes; order Kitasatosporales; family Streptomycetaceae; genus Streptomyces; species Streptomyces sp. NPDC019396. The sequence continues at coordinate 4,983 of NZ_JBEYBS010000030.1, forward strand.
TGGACGACCTGGTCCTCATAGTCCGACGCTACCCCGATCGGGACACAATTTACGACATTTTGACTATTTATTCTGGGCCTCTCCCGGAACCTGCCTGCCTGTCTACTCCGCGGGCTCCACTCCCGCCTTCAGCAGTCCGTAGGTGTACGCGTCCTCCAGCGCCTGCCACGACGCCGCGATCACGTTGTCCGCGACCCCGACCGTCGACCACTCGCCTCTGCCGTCACTGGTCGTGACGAGCACCCGGGTCGTGGAGTCCGTGCCATGGCGACCCTCGAGAATGCGGACCTTGTAGTCGACCAGCTCCAGCTTGGCGAGCTGGGGGTAGATGCGCTCCAAGCCCACCCTCATCGCCCGGTCCAGGGCATTGACCGGGCCGTTCCCCTCCGCGGTCGCGACGATCCGCTCGCCCTTGGCCCACAGCTTCACGGTGGCTTCGTTGGCGTGCGTGCCGTCGGGGCGGTCCTCGACGATCGCCCGCCATGACTCCGTGCGGAAGTAGGTGCGCGGCTTGCCCACTTCCTCACCACGCAGCTCCTGGCGCAGCAGCAGCTCGAAGGAGGCGTCGGCCGCCTCGTAGGTGTAGCCCCGGAGTTCACGCTCCTTGACGCGTTCAACGACCCGGCCGAGCACCTCGCGGTCGCCGCCCAGGTCGACGCCGAGCTCCTTGCCCTTGAGCTCGATGGAGGCCCGGCCGGCCATGTCGGAGACGAGCATCCGCATGGTGTTGCCGACCCGCTCGGGGTCGATGTGCTGGTAGAGGTCCGGATCGACCTTGATGGCAGAGGCGTGCAGGCCCGCCTTGTGCGCGAAGGCGGAGACCCCCACGTACGGCTGGTGCGTGGAGGGAGTCAGATTGACGACCTCGGCGATGGCGTGCGAGATCCGGGTCATCTCCTGGAGCGCGCCGTCGGGCAGCACATGCTTGCCGTACTTCAGCTCCAGCGCGGCGACGACCGGGAAGAGGTTGGCGTTGCCGACGCGCTCGCCGTAGCCGTTGGCGGTGCACTGGACATGGGTGGCGCCCGCGTCCACGGCAGCCAGGGTGTTGGCGACCGCGCAGCCCGTGTCGTCCTGGGCGTGGATGCCGAGCCGGGCACCTGTGTCCGCGAGCACGGTGGCGACCACGGCCTGGACCTGGGCGGGCAGCATGCCGCCGTTGGTGTCACAGAGGATCACCACATCGGCGCCCGCCTCCGCCGCGGCACGGACCACCGCCTTGGCGTACTGCGGATTGGCCTTGTAGCCGTCGAAGAAGTGCTCGCAGTCCACGAACACCCGGCGGCCCTGCTCCTTCAGATACGAGACGGTGTCGCGGACCATCGCGACGTTCTCGTCCAGAGTGGTGCGCAGAGCGAGCTCGACATGGCGGTCGTGGGACTTGGCGACCAGCGTGATGACCGGCGCGCCGGAGTCGAGGAGCCCCTTGACCTGCGGGTCCTCGGCAGCGGATCCTCCGGCGCGGCGGGTGGCACCGAAGGCCACCAGCTGGGCGTGTCTGAACTCGATCTCTTCACGTGCCCGGGCGAAGAACTCGGTGTCCCTCGGATTGGCGCCCGGCCATCCGCCCTCGATGAAGCCCACACCGAACTCGTCCAGGTGGCGGGCGATGGTCAGCTTGTCCGCGACCGTCAGGTTGATGCCCTCGCGCTGGGCGCCGTCCCGCAGGGTGGTGTCGAAGACATGGAAGCTGTCATCGGGCCTGGAATCGAGGCTGTTGCCTGTCGTGGTCATGGCGGTGGTGACTCCTGTCGGAAGAGTGGCTCCGGAACTTCTGGCTCCACTTGCTCCATCGTCGCGCGCTTCCCGCTTCGGCCGGGGTGTGGCCGGAAAACGAAAAAACCCCTCGCTGGTGCGAGAGGTCTGCGCGCGGGTCTGGGGCACGGTGCCACTGCCGCAAGGGGTGCTGCCCTGGTCAGTGATCACTGCGGACCGGCGCGCTGCTGCCGATAATCATGGCGAATGCGAGCACCTTCGCAGTGTGCCACAAACTGGCGCCGCCATGGACACAGGTCTCACGATACGGTCGCCCGCGTGGCACGCCGTCACCCCGGTGTTGAGGGGCAGGCCGCTCAGGCGCCGCCCCCGATCTGGACCGGCCGCGCGACCAACCCTCTGACGGCGAAAGGCCCCGGCGCGGACGCGCCGGGGCCTTTCGCCAAGCCTGTCCGGGCCTGGCACGTCAGCGGTTCATGCCTCAGCCGAGGGTGTGCACCCAGCCGTGCGGGTCCTCCGCGGCACCGGTCTGGATGGCGAGGAGCGCCTTGCGCAGCTCCATCGTGACCTTGCCGGGCTGTCCGTCCCCGTGCGTCCACTCGCCGCCGGCGGACTTGACCCGGCCGACCGGGGTGATGACCGCCGCAGTACCGCAGGCGAAGACTTCCCGGAGCGTGCCGTTCTCGCTGTCGCGCCGCCAGTCCTCGATGGAGATCCGGCCTTCCTCGGACGCATGGCCGAGGTCACGGGCGAGCTTGAGCAGGGAGTCACGGGTGACGCCGGGCAGGAGAGAGCCGGTGAGCTCCGGGGTGACGATCTTGTCCTCGTACACGAAGTACAGGTTCATACCGCCCAGTTCCTCGACCCAGCGGTGTTCGACGGCGTCGAGGTAGGCGACCTGGGGGCAGCCGTGCTCGGCCGCTTCGGCCTGGGCGAGCAGGGACGCGGCGTAGTTGCCGCCGGTCTTGGCGTCGCCGATGCCGCCCGGGACGGCGCGGACCCGGTCCTCGGAGACCCAGATCGAGACGGGCTTGACCCCGCCGGGGAAGTACGCGCCGGCCGGGGAGGCGATGACGATGAACAGGTACTCGTTGGCGGGGCGCACGCCCAGGCCGACCTCGTTCGCGATCATGAACGGGCGCAGATAGAGCGAGTCCTCGCCGCCATGCGCCGGGACCCAGTCGATGTCCTGCTGGACGAGGGCGTCACAGGCGTCGATGAAGGTCTCGACAGGCAGCTCGGGCATGGCCATCCGGCGGGCCGAGCCCTGGAAGCGCCGGGCGTTGGCGTCGGGGCGGAAGAGGGCGACCGAGCCATCCGGCTTGCGGTAGGCCTTCAGCCCCTCGAAGATCTCCTGAGCGTAGTGCAGGGTCATGTTCGCCGGGTCGATCGAGAGCGGGGCGTACGGCGTGAGCTGGGCGTCGTGCCAGCCACGGCCCTCCGTCCACTTGATCGTCACCATGTGGTCGGTGAAGTGGCGGCCGAATCCGGGGTTGGCCAGGATCGCCTCGCGCTCCGCGGCCGACAGGGGACTCGATGAGGGCTTGAGCTCGATCGGGATGGTCGTCATGTCTGCGTGTCCTTCACCTTTTGTGTGTGACGGACCGCCTGCACGTCTGCCCGGAACATCCGCTGTTCCGATACTGCCCGTTACTGCTGGTACCGGTACTCGGACGTCCGAGCTTCCCCGCACCGTGCGGCCCCACGCCCGATTATCGCAGGGCGTGGGAGCGAGGGACGGAGCGGTGTGCGTGCGGCCCATGGGTTGATGGTGGCACCCGGAGGCCGCACAGGAGAAGCCGCCGGGTCGCGCGACCCGGCGGCTTCGGAGTATCGGAGGCCGACGGGTCAGTCCGCTACTCGTACGGCGAGCGCGTCGCCGATCTCGTCGGTGGTGCGTGCGGTTCCGTCCCGTTCCGCCAGGTCGGCGGCGACGGCTTCCTCGATGCGGACGGCCTCGTTCTCGTAGCCGAGGTGGCGCAGGAGGAGGGCGACGGACAGCACCGTGGCCGTGGGGTCGGCCTTGCCCTGGCCCGCGATGTCCGGCGCCGAGCCGTGCACGGGCTCGAACATCGACGGGAAGGCGCCGGTCGGGTTGATGTTGCCGGACGCGGCCAGCCCGATACCACCGGTCACGGCGGCGGCGAGGTCGGTGAGGATGTCACCGAAGAGGTTGTCGGTGACGATCACGTCGAAGCGCTGCGGCTGGGTGACGAGGAAGATCGTCGCGGCGTCGACGTGCAGATAGTCGGTGGTGACCTCGGGGTACTCCTGGGCGACCCGGTTGAAGATCTTCGTCCACATGTGGCCGGCGTGGACCAGGACGTTGTTCTTGTGCACCAGCGTCAGCTTCTTGCGAGGGCGCGCCCCGGCCCGCTCGAACGCGTCACGGACCACCCGTTCGACGCCGTACGCGGTGTTGACGCTGACCTCGGTGGCGACCTCGGCGGGCGTACCGGTGCGCAGGGAACCGCCGTTGCCGGTGTACGGGCCCTCGGTGCCTTCGCGGACCACCACGAAGTCGATGTCGGGGGAGCCGGCGAGCGGGGTCGCCGTGTTCGGGAAGAGCTTCGACGGACGCAGGTTGACGAAGTGGTCGAAGGCGAAACGGAGCTTGAGCAGCAGCCCGCGCTCCAGCACTCCGGACGGCACGGACGGGTCACCGACCGCCCCGAGCAGGATCGCGTCGTGCTGCTTCAGCGCTTCGAGCTCCGTGTCGGGGAGGGTGTCCCCGGTGCGGTGCCAGCGCTGGGCTCCGAGGTCGTACTCCCTGGTCTCCAGCTTCACGTCCTCAGGGAGCACGGCCGCGAGGACCTTGAGGCCCTGGGACACGACCTCCTGGCCGATGCCGTCACCGGGAATCACTGCGAGATTGAGGCTGCGAGACATAACGGCACCGTACTCCCCGTCCCAGCTCATGACACGCCTTGTCCATCATGCGGACGCGGTTTTTGCGGAGGACATCGCTCCGGCCTGCATCCGGCAGTCTCCCTGACGGCGTCTCAGTGGCCGGTGGAACCGCCGTTGTCCCTGCGGTCCAGGGCGCGCTGGAGAGCGGCGGCGGCGTTCTTGCGGTCGGCGTCGCTCACACGCGGGGTGTGGCGGACACGGCGGCGGATGTTCGTCTCGGACATGGTGATCGACTCCTTGAGATCAAGAGCCATGCGGAACCGCATGGCGTGTCTACGAGGGGCCGGAAGGGGCGGGGAGCGGGCCGCAGGGGTTGCCTGCATCAGGGCACCGGCTCGCGACCGCCATTCGCTGGATCGAGCGAGACGTTCGGCTTCTACAAAAGTAAGGGAGCGGGAGCGCCGTGTCTCTACAACTAGTCGGACTTCCTACTATCTGAGACGCCCTTTCGGAGCAGAGCTCGTCGAAACCGCTCAGCCAGAAGCATCACCGCAGGTCACCGCAGGCGCTCACAGACCAGCGCCGACAGGCTGACGCCGCGCAGGTATCCAGGAGCCCGCAGGACCACTTCCCGGCCAGGCCCGCGGTCCAGCCGGACGCCGGGGACCACGGAGGTACCGAGGGCTTCGGTCGCCACGCCCACCGGGCCCCGCAGACCCAGGTCTCGCGCACATCGCGGAGGGTGGCGACCACCCACTGGGCCTCCCACTCGGACATGCCGAAGCACAGCAGGCCCGCATCGCGCGGCAGGACGACACCTTCCCCCGGAAGCAGTTCGAACTGCTCGTGCACGCCTGGTACCCCCCGTCGTGGTGACCTCGCCGCCGTGACCGCATCGTGGTGACCAAATTGCGGTGCCTAGGTCGAGGTGACCTTCTCCAGGTACGCGGCCATCCGCCCCACCCAGCCGGTGAACTCCTCACGGCTGTGCGCCTGCGCACCGCACAGCGCGGCGACCTGCGGATCCGTGAGCCGGTGCGGCCCTGCCTCGTCCAGCAGCCGGTGCAGGTCCCTCATGACGGACGCGAGCCGCCGGGCATCGACGTGGTCGATCGCGTCGACCCCGTGGCCGGGGCCGAGAGTCGTGGAACCGGGCATGGTGAGCCTCCTCGGCGTCGCCCCCCTGCCTTCCCCAGCAGCCTAAGCCCGGTGAACGTGAGCCGCCCCCGGCCGGTACGGGGGGAGACCGGCCGAGGGCGGGGTTCAGGGCGGCCCCGAGGGCCGCGTGGGCGTCAGCCCATGTGCGGGTACGTGTAGTCCGTCGGGGCGACCAGCGTCTCCTTGATCGCGCGGGTCAGCGTCCAGCGCATCAGGTTCTGCGGGGCGCCGGCCTTGTCGTTCGTACCGGAGGCACGGCCGCCGCCGAAGGGCTGCTGGCCGACGACGGCGCCGGTCGACTTGTCGTTGATGTAGAAGTTGCCCGCGGCGTAGCGGAGCTTCTCCATCGCGTCGGCCGCGGCGGCACGGTCACCGGCGATGATCGAGCCCGTCAGCGCGTACGCCGACACCGACTCCATCTGCGCGAGCATCTCGTCGTACTTCTCGTCCTCGTAGACGTGCACCGCGAGGATCGGGCCGAAGTACTCGGTCGTGAACACCTCGTTCCCGGCGTCGGTGCACTCGATGACGGTCGGGCGGACGAAGTAGCCGACAGAGTCGTCGTAGGTGCCGCCCGCGACGATCGTGCAGCTCGGATCGGCCTTGGCGCGGTCGATCGCGGCCTTGTTCTTGGCGAAGGCGCGCTCGTCGATGACGGCGCCGACGAAGTTGGTCAGATCGGTGACATCGCCCATCTTGATGGCGTCGACCTCGGCGGCGAACTCCTCCTTGAAGCCCGAGTTCCAGATGGAGGCCGGGATGTACGCACGCGAGGACGCGGAGCACTTCTGGCCCTGGAACTCGAAGGAACCGCGGGTCAGCGCGGTCTTCAGGACGGCACGGTCGGCGCTCGGGTGGGCGACGACGAAGTCCTTGCCGCCCGTCTCACCGACGATGCGCGGGTAGCAGCGGTACTTCTCGATGTTGTTGCCGACCGTCTTCCACAGGTGCTGGAAGGTTCTGGTCGAGCCGGTGAAGTGGATACCGGCGAGGTCCGGGTGGTTGAGGGCCACCTCGGACACGGCGATGCCGTCGCCTGTCACCAGGTTGATCACGCCCTTGGGCAGACCGGCCTCCTCCAGCAGCCGCATCAGCAGCACGGCGGCGTGTGTCTGCGTCGGGGACGGCTTCCAGACCACCACGTTGCCCATCAGGGCGGGGGCGGTGGGCAGGTTGCCCGCGATCGCCGTGAAGTTGAAGGGGGTGATCGCGTAGACGAAGCCCTCCAGCGGGCGGTGGTCCAGACGGTTCCACACGCCCGGGGAGTTGGCCGGGGGCTGCTCGGCCAGGATCTGCCGGGCGTAGGCGACGTTGAACCGCCAGAAGTCGACCAGCTCGCAGGGGGTGTCGATCTCGGCCTGCTGGGCGGTCTTCGACTGGCCCAGCATGGTCGAGGCGGCCATCGTCTCGCGCCAGGGGCCCGCCAGCAGCTCGGCGGCACGCAGGATGATCGCGGCGCGGTCGTCGAAGGACAGCGCGCGCCAGGCCGGGGCGGCGGCGAGAGCGGCGTCGATCGCGTCCTGCGCGTCCTGCTGGGTGGCGCCGCGGAAGGTGCCGATGACGGCCTGGTGGTTGTGCGGCTGGACGACCTTGAACTCCTCGCCGCCACCCATCCGCTGCACGCCGTTGATGGTCATCGGGAGGTCGATCGGGTTCTCGGCCAGCTCCTTGAGCTTGGTCTCGAGGCGGGCGCGCTCGGGCGAACCGGGGGCGTAGCCCTGGATCGGCTCGTTGACCGGGGCGGGGACCTGGGTCACAGCGTCCATGAGTTCCGTTGCTCCTTTTGAGAGGGGTGGGAGGGCTCAGTCCTGGGGCCCTGGAGTCGGTTCTGGGTTCTCGGTCAGTTCTTGGTGATCATCGAACGCACGAAGAACAGCAGGTTTGCCGGCTTCTCGGCCAGGCGGCGCATGAAATAGCCGTACCAGTCGGTGCCGTATGCCGTGTAGACGCGCATCCGGTGGCCCTCGGCCGCCAGCCGGAGGTGCTCGTCGCTGCGGATGCCGTACAGCATCTGGAACTCGTACTCGTCCATCTTGCGCCCGGCGCGCCGCGCGAGCTCCTGTGCGATGGAGATCAGCCGGGGGTCGTGGGACCCGATCATCGGGTACCCCTGTCCCTCCATCAGAATCTTCAGGATTCGGACATACGCCTTGTCGATCTCGGCCTTGTCCAGGTACGCGACCGACGCGGGCTCCTTGTAGGCGCCCTTCACGATCCGTACCCGGCTCCCGCTGGCGGCGAGCCGGCGGGCGTCGGCCTCCGTGCGGAACAGATAGGCCTGGATGACGCAGCCGGTCTGCGGGAAGTCCTTCCGCAGTTCCTCGTGGATCGCGAACATCGAGTCGAGGGTGGTGTGGTCCTCGGCGTCGAGCGTGACCGTGGTGCCGATCGCCGCGGCGGCCTCGACGACCGGGCGCACATTGGCCAGCGCCAGTTCATGGCCGCCCTCGAGGGACTGGCCGAACATCGACAGCTTCACGGACATCTCGGCCGTGGCCCCGAGCTCCAGGTCCTCCAGGCGCCCGACCAGCTCCAGATAGGCGTCGCGGGCGGCGGCGGCCTGCTCGCGGTTGGTGATGTCCTCACCGACCACGTCCAGGGTGACCTCGAGCCCGCGGCTCGTCAGGTCCGCGACGATCGGGATGACCTCGTCGACCGTCTCTCCGGGAATGAACCGGTTGACCACGGGCTTGGTCACCGGGGCCGCGGACACCAGACGGCGCATCTTGTCGCTGCGTGACGCGGCGAGGATCACGGGACCCAGCACGGGCACCTCCACGGAACGGGGTCGAAGACGGCCGGAACCGGACGGTCCGGAACGGCACGGGGAACCACCGTGAAACCTAAATATCGCTCCGATGGCGGGCCATCGACAGCTGTCACGCATCCGTGTCCCGTACTTCAGACATTTGTCTGAAGCGCAGGTCGTGCGGTGCGAGAATGTCCGGGTGAAGGGCGATTACCAAGAGCTGGTGGACGAAATCTCGGCCCTGCTGGGCGTCCCCGCCACCCTGGAGAACCGCGACTTCGGACTGATCGCCTTCGGCGCGCACGACAGTGAGGACGACAGCGCGATGGACCCGGTCCGTACGCGCTCGATCCTGACCAGGAAGTCAACACCCGCCGTCCGCTCCTGGTTCGAGGGATTCGGCATCGCCCGGGCGACGGGGCCGGTGCGGATTCCGGCTGCCCCTGAGGCGGGGGTGTTCCGCGACCGGCTCTGTCTGCCCGTCCGCCATCGCGGGGTGGTGCTCGGCTATGTCTGGCTGCTGGACGCGGAGCCCGGGCCCGCGCAGGACCGGCTGGCCGCCGCCATGGAGGTGACGGAGCGGATCGGGGTGCTGCTCGCGGACGAGGAGCGGGCCGGTTCGGACCTGTCGCGGGAGCTGCGCGCGGCACTGACGGCGGAGCGCGACTGGCAGTACGACCTGGCCCTTGCCACCCTCCGCACCGCCCTGGGCCCGGACGCGGAGGGCCTGCACACCGTGGTGTGCGTGGCGCCGTGGACCGCACCGGACGCCCCCTCCGTACGTACGATCCCCGGCGCCTCGGCCCTGTGCCTGATGCCATGGCCCTGGACGGGCCCGCGCGGCGGCGGTCAGCCGGGCACCTCATCCGCAGGCCAGGTCCGCACGCCCCAGGCACTCGCCGCGCTGCTGCGGCTGCGCTCACCGGACGCCCCCGGCCCGGCCCACTCGGCGGCCAGCCGGCTCGGCGGCAGCGCGGGGGTGGCACTCCCCCGCCGCGGCCTCGGCGAGCTCCGCCTCTCCTGGCGCGAGGCCTGCTCCGCGGCACGCGCCGCACACGCCCAGCCCCGGCTCGGCCCGGTCGCCGACTGGTCCGCCATCGGCCCCTACCGCCTGCTCACCTCCCTGCCACGGACCGGTGCCCCCGACCCGGCGGCGAGCCCCCTGCTCATGCCCGCGCACTCGGAACTGGTGCGTACGGCCGAGGTGTTCCTGGACTGCGCGGGGCAGGCGGGGCGCGCGGCCTCGGAACTCGGAATCCACCGTCAGACGCTCTACTACCGGCTCTCCCGGGTCGAGCAGTTGACCGGGCTCGATCTGGACGAGGGCGAGGACCGGCTGCTGCTGCACATGGCGCTCAAGTCGGCCAGACTCCAGGGGTGATGCCCACCGTCGCGGAACGCAGTGCGCCCGCCCCACGGGGGCGGGCGCACGCGGAGCGGTTGCCTTGTCAGTCGACCAGATTGACCGAGCGGGCCGAGGTGGCGCCGATCTCCTCGGCGATCTCGGTCAGCACATGCGGCGGGACGGTGTCGTCGACGGTGAGGACGACCAGCGCCTCGCCGCCCTCCGACTGCCGCGCGACCTGCATGCCCGCGATGTTGAGCCCCGCCTCGCCGAGGATCCGGCCGACGGTGCCGACGACGCCCGGACGGTCCTCGTAGCGCGCCACGACCATGTGGTCGGCCAGGGCCAGATCGATGTCGTACTCACCGACGGCCACGATCTTCTGGAGGTGCTTGGGACCGGCCAGGGTGCCGGAGACCGCGATCTCCTCGCCGTCGGCCAGCGTGCCGCGCACGGTGACCACATTGCGGTGGTCCGGGGACTCGGAGCTCGTGGTGAGACGGACTTCGACGCCGCGCTCCTGGGCGAACAGCGGTGCGTTCACATACGAGACGGTCTCGTCCACCACGTCCTCGAACACGCCCTTGAGCGCGGACAGTTCGAGCACCTTCACATCGTGCTGGGTGATCTCGCCGTACACCTCGACGTCCAGCCTGACCGCCACCTCGCCCGCCAGCGCGGTGAAGATCCGGCCGAGCTTCTCGGCTAGCGGGAGTCCCGGGCGCACGTCCTCGGCGATCACACCACCCTGGACGTTGACCGCGTCCGGCACCAGCTCACCGGCGAGGGCGAGCCGCACCGACTTGGCGACGGAGATCCCGGCCTTCTCCTGGGCCTCGTCCGTGGACGCACCGAGGTGCGGGGTGCAGACGACCTGGTCGAACTGGAACAGCGGGGAGTCCGTGCAGGGCTCCTTCGCGTACACGTCGAGGCCCGCGCCCGCGACCCGGCCCTCCTTGAGGGCGCTGGCCAGCGCCTCCTCATCAACGATCCCGCCGCGTGCGGCGTTGACGATGCGGACGGTCGGCTTGACCTTGTGCAGCGCCTCGTCGCCGATCAGACCGAGCGTCTCCGGGGTCTTCGGGAGGTGGACGGTGATGAAGTCCGACGTCTCGAGCAACTCGTCGAGCGTCAGCAGCTTGACACCCATCTGAGCGGCGCGCGCCGGCTGGACGTAGGGGTCGAAGGCGACGACCTTCATACCGAACGCGGCCATCCGCTGGGCCACGAGCACGCCGATCCGGCCGAGACCGACGACCCCGAGCGTCTTCTCGCTGAGCTCGACACCCGTGTACTTCGAGCGCTTCCACTCACCGTTCTTCAGGGCGGTGTTGGCCTGCGGGATGTGGCGCGCGGTGGCGACGATCAGACCGCAGGCGAGCTCGGCGGCGGTGACGATGTTGGAGGTCGGGGCGTTGACCACCATCACACCGGCCTTGGTGGCGGCGGAGACGTCCACGTTGTCCAGTCCGACACCGGCACGGGCGATGACCCTCAGCTTGCGTGCGGCGGCGATGGCCTCGGCGTCGACCTTGGTGGCGGAGCGGACGAGGATCGCGTCGACGTCGGCGATGGCGGGCAGCAGCTCGGCGCGGTCCGCGCCGTTGCAGTGCCGGATCTCGAAATCCGGGCCGAGGGCGTCCACTGTCGCGGGCGACAGCTCTTCGGCGATGAGTACGACGGGTTTACGAGGCGCAGTGCTCACGTGTGTCCTCACTGGTCCTGGTGGCACCCCGTGCTGGGGAGAACCACGGGAGAAGACGGCCGTCCCGACGGCCGCCTGGCGGTGGAGGGGCTAGCCGCGTGGAAGACGCACGACGCTGTGGGCCTGACCTGACGCGTATGTGTTCACCACTCTAGTGGTGGTGGGGTGGTGGTTTCCCGCCTTGACGGAAGGATCACCCATCCGTGTTGGACCTGAGTGACGGGTCCAACGGCATGCGGCGGGCCCTTCCGGACCCGCCGCACAGGTGGCTCACGCCTCCTCGTTGTCCACCCAGCTCATCAGCTTGCGCAGCTCCTTGCCGGTGGTCTCCAGGAGGTGGTTCTCGTCCTGGGTCTTGTACTCGTTGTACTTCTTCAGGCCGCCGTGGTACTCGTCCATCCAGTTCTTGGCGAAGGTGCCGTCCTGGATCTCGGTGAGGACCTTCTTCATCTCGGCCTTGGTCTGGTCCGTGATGATGCGAGGGCCGGTGACGTAGTCGCCCCACTCGGCGGTCTCGGAGACCGACCAGCGCATCTTCTCCAGGCCGCCCTCGTACATCAGGTCCACGATCAGCTTCAGCTCGTGGAGGCACTCGAAGTACGCGATCTCCGGCTGGTAGCCGGCCTCGACCAGGGTCTCGAAGCCCGCCTTGACCAGGGCGGCGGTGCCGCCGCAGAGCACGGCCTGCTCGCCGAACAGGTCGGTCTCGGTCTCCTCGGTGAAGGTGGTCTTGATGACGCCGGCGCGGGTGCCGCCGATGCCCTTGGCGTAGGAGAGCGCCAGGGCGAAGGCGTCGCCGGAGGCGTCCTGCTCGACCGCGGCGATGCAGGGGACGCCGCGGCCCTCCTCGTACTGCCGGCGCACCAGGTGGCCCGGGCCCTTCGGCGCGACCATGGCGACGTCCACCCCGGCCGGGGGCTTGATGAAGCCGAAGCGGATGTTCAGACCGTGGCCGAAGAACAGGGCGTCGCCGTCCTTCAGGTTCGGTGCGATGGACTCCTCGTACACCTGGGCCTGGATCGGGTCCGGGACCAGGATCATGATGACGTCGGCCTCGGCGGCGGCCTCCGACGGCGTCACCACGCGCAGCCCCTGCTCCTCGGCCTTCGCCTTGGACTTGGACCCCTCGTGCAGACCGACGCGGACGTCCACACCAGAGTCACGGAGCGACAGCGCGTGGGCGTGGCCCTGGCTGCCGTAGCCGATGACCGCGACCTTGCGGCCCTGGATGATGGACAGGTCGGCGTCGTCGTCGTAGAACAGCTCGGCCACTGGGTTTCTCCTTGGGTGTTCTGGTGTTGCGTCCACCGTACGGCGGCGAGGCGCAGGATGGTCTTCGAGTCTCGGTATCCGGGCGCAGCCGCGGTCCGGACCAGGTCGGGAGGGTTACGCGCTGCGGTCGAGGGCACGCAGGCTGCGGTCCGTGATGGACCGGGCGCCACGCCCTATGGCGATCGTCCCGGACTGGACGAGTTCCTTGATGCCGAACTGCTCGAGCATCTTCAGCATGGCCTCCAGCTTGTCACTCGATCCGGTGGCCTCGATGGTGACGGCCTCCGGCGAGACGTCCACGGTCTTGGCGCGGAACAGCTGGACGATCTCGACGATCTGGGAGCGGGTCTCGTTGTCGGCGCGGACCTTCACCAGGACAAGCTCGCGCTGAACGGCGGAGCCGGGCTCGAGCTCCACGATCTTCAGCACGTTGACCAGCTTGTTCAGCTGCTTGGTCACCTGCTCCAGTGGGAGGTCCTCCACATTGACCACGATGGTGATGCGGGAGATGTCCGGGTGCTCGGTGACGCCGACGGCGAGCGAGTCGATGTTGAAGCCTCGGCGGGAGAACAGCGCGGCGATCCTGGCGAGGATGCCCGGTGTGTTCTCCACCAGGACGGAGAGCGTGTGCTTGGACATGTCGTGGTGTCTCTCTCTACTCTCGCTGGTCGCTCAGTCGTCTTCGTTGTCGCCGAAGTCGGGACGGACCCCGCGGGCGGCCATGACCTCGTCGTTGGAGGTGCCTGCGGCGACCATCGGCCACACCATGGCGTCCTCGTGCACGATGAAGTCGACGACGACCGGGCGGTCGTTGATCGCGTTCGCCTCGGCGATGACCTTGTCCAGGTCGGCCGGGTCCTCACAGCGCAGGGCGACGCAGCCCATCGCCTCCGACAGCTTGACGAAGTCCGGGATCCGGGTGCCCTTGCGGGGGGTGGTGGACGCGCCGAGCTGGGAGCCGGTGGTGTGGTGGCCCGTCTCGTCAGCGTGCAGCACGGTGCTCGAGTAGCGCTGGTTGTAGAACAGGGTCTGCCACTGGCGGACCATGCCCAGCGCGCCGTTGTTGATGATCGCGACCTTGATCGGGATGCCGTTGAGCGCACAGGTGACCAGTTCCTGGTTGGTCATCTGGAAGCAGCCGTCGCCGTCGATCGCCCAGACGGCGCGGTCCGGCATACCCGCCTTGGCGCCCATGGCCGCCGGGACCGCGTAGCCCATGGTCCCCGCGCCACCGCTGTTCAGCCAGGTCGCCGGCTTCTCGTAGCCGATGAAGTGGGCCGCCCACATCTGGTGCTGGCCGACCCCCGCCGCGAAGATCGTGTCCTCCGGGGCGAGCTGGCCGATGCGCTGGATGACCTGCTGCGGCGAGAGGCTGCCGTCCTCCGGCAGGTCGTAGCCGAGCGGATAGGTCTCGCGCCAGCGGTTGAGGTCCTGCCACCAGGCGGTGTAGTCGCCGGCATGGCCCTCGTTGTGCTCCGCCTGGACGGCCTGGACGAGGTCCGCGATGACCTCGCGGGCGTCACCGACGATCGGGACGTCGGCGGCGCGGTTCTTGCCGATCTCGGCGGGGTCGATATCGGCGTGGACGATCTTGGCGAACGGCGCGAAGCTGTCCAGCTTGCCGGTGACCCGGTCGTCGAAGCGGGCGCCGAGGGCGACGATCAGGTCGGCCTTCTGCAGCGCGGTGACGGCGGTGACCGCACCGTGCATGCCCGGCATTCCCACGTGCAGCGGGTGGCTGTCGGGGAAGGCGCCCAGCGCCATCAGGGTGGTGGTGACGGGGGCGTTGGTGAGCTCGGCGAGCACCTTGAGCTCGGCGGTGGCGCGGGCCTTGAGGACTCCGCCTCCGACGTACAGGACAGGACGCTTGGCCTGGGTGATCAGCCTGGCGGCCTCGCGGATCTGCTTGGCGTGCGGCTTGGTGACGGGCCGGTAGCCGGGCAGGTCGGCCTGCGGGGGCCAGCTGAAGGTGGTCTGTGCCTGGAGCGCGTCCTTGGCGATGTCGACCAGGACCGGGCCGGGTCGGCCGGTGGAGGCGATGTGGAAGGCCTCGGCGATCGTCCTCGGGATGTCCTCGGCCTTGGTGACCAGGAAGTTGTGCTTGGTGATCGGCATCGTGATGCCGCAGATGTCCGCCTCCTGGAAGGCGTCCGTGCCGATGGACTTGCTGGCGACCTGACCGGTGATCGCGACCATCGGGACGGAGTCCATGTGAGCGTCGGCGATCGGGGTGACCAGGTTGGTGGCACCCGGCCCTGAGGTGGCCATGCACACGCCGACCTTGCCGGTGGCCTGTGCGTAGCCCGTCGCGGCATGACCCGCGCCCTGCTCGTGGCGGACCAGGATGTGGCGGACCCGGGAGGAGTCCATCAGCGGGTCGTACGCGGGGAGGATGGCGCCGCCGGGGATACCGAAGACGGTGTCGGCCCCGACTTCCTCGAGAGAGCGGATGAGGGACTGCGCGCCCGTGACGTGCTCTACGGCGGTGGAGGCCGGTCCGCCGGTACGGGCTCGCGGCTGCGGATGGTGGGCCCCGGTGGCCTGCTCGGTCATCGGCATTCTCTTCTCGAAGCTGAGGGTTTTTGCGGGGATTTTGCGGGGTTGGGCGCCGTGCCAGTGCAACAAAAAACCCCTCGTGCCGGGAGGCAAGCGAGGGGAGCGCGCCGGTGCGTTGAACAGACCTGTGCAGGGGCCTGCTAGCCGACGCGCTTTCCAAGTACGAGAATTCGGGTGCGCATGGCACTGACCCTCTCCCCGGCGCACGGTCACTGTCAAGTGGGTGGGACGGGCGTCTCATTATTTGAGCGGATTGGCTGACGTCCGACGAGGTCGGAGCCAGGAGGCACGGAGTGCCCCGCTGGCAGGCAGCCCCCGCTGAGGACGGGCCAGGCCCCCGGAACGGCCGGCCCGGGCACCGGATACTCCCTGCGCACAAGTGCGCGACGGAGCCGGTACTCGTCCAGTGGTCCCGAGAATGCCATGCCCTGACCATGGGTGCAGCCCATGGCGCGCAGAGCGAGCACTTGCTCAGGCTCGTCCACCCCGTCGGCCACGGACTCCATCCCGAGGTCGCAGGCGATCCTCAGCAGCCCAGCGGTGATCTTGTGCAACCGGGCCGATTCCACCACTCCCTCGACCAGCCCGCGATCCAGTTTCAGGACATCCAGGGGAAGCCGGCGCAGGGCGTTGATCGCCGCGTATCCGCTGCCGAAACCGTCCAGGGCGATCCGGATCCCGAGGCGGCGCAGCGTCACCAGACGCTGCTCCAGGTCGTCGAAGGAGATCCGGGGGTCGCTGTCGGCGAGTTCGAGCACCAGCGCGCCCGAGGGGAGCCCGTGGCGGGTGAGCAGCGCCTCGATGGAGGCGAGCGGGATGGACCGGTCCAGCAGTCGGCGCGCGGACAGCCGGACGCAGACGGGCACGTCATGACCGCGGCGGCTGCGCTCGGCGGCCTGCCCCACGGCCTCCTCGAGCAGCCTGCGGCCGAGCCCCGCGGTGCGGCCACCGCCCTCCTCGGACAGCCGGAGGAACTCGGAGGGCGTGAAGAGGATGCCCTGGGCGGATCTCCAGCGCGCCTGGGCGGCGACGGAGGCGATCACTCCGGTCTCGAGGCTGACCACCGGCTGGTGGAGCAGCACGAACTCGCCGCCCTGGAGAGCGCCCCGCGTCCGGCTGGACGGCTCCGCCCGGCGGCCGGTGTCGGCCTGCATCTGGGGTGCGTACAGCTCGACCCGGTCCTTTCCCGCCGCCTTGGCGCGGTACATCGCCAGGTCGGCGTTGCGCAGCAGATTGCCGGCCGTGATACCCGGCTCGGCGAAGGCGACGCCGATGGACGCGGCGACCCGTACCTCGTTGCCGTCGACTCGGTAGGGCTGGGAGAGGGTCTGGCGCAGTCGGTCGGCGATCTCCTGCACCTGCTTCTGGTGCGCGGCGAGGTCGCGTGTGCCATGGCCCAGGATGAGGGCGGCGAACTCGTCGCCCCCGAGCCTGGCCGCGGTGTCGCCCGCCCGCACCGACTCCTGGAGCCTGCGCGCGGCCTGGATGAGCAGTTCGTCCCCCGCCTGGTGGCCCAGCCGGTCGTTCACGCCCTTGAAGCCGTCCAGGTCGATGAAGAGCACGGCCGTGCCCGGGTCACCGGCTCTGCGGCCGCCGAGTGCCCGGCGCACCCGCTCGGTGAAGAGCGCGCGGTTGGGCAGATCGGTGAGCGGGTCGTGTTCGGCGTTGTGCTGGAGCTGGGCCTGGAGGCGCACCCGCTCCGTGACATCCCGGCTGTTGAAGATCAGCCCGCCTTCGTGGCGGTTGACGGTGGACTCGACGTTCAGCCACTGGCCGGTACCGGACCTGAAGCGGCATTCGATACGGGTCGTGGGCTCGTCAGCCTGGCGGGCCGCCAGAAACCGGCGCACCTCGTGGACGACGCGCCCCAGGTCCTGGGGATGGATCAGCGACGACAGCTCGGAGCCGATGAGTTCGTCCGCGTCGCGCCCGTACACCCCCGCGGCGGCCGGGCTCACGTAGCGCAGTACACCGGTCGGTGCGGCGATCATGATGACATCGCTGGAGCCCTGGACGAGGGAACGGAAGTGGTTCTCCTTCTGGGCCAGCTCATGGGTGAGGGCGATGTTGTCCAGCAGCATGATGCCCTGCCGGACGACGAGCGCCAGCACGACCGTGCAGCCGGTGATGAGCACCACCCGGTCCACGCGGCGGCCCTCGGTCACGTTGTAGAGGATCCCCAGGGTGCAGACGGCAGCGGCCAGATAGGGCGTGAGCGCCGCGAGGGAGCCCGTGATGGGACGACTGAAGGCGAGATGGCCGGGAGGCCGTGGACCGCGCGACGACTGCGCCGCGCCGGCCTCCATTCTGCGCACCCCCCAGGGTGCGTAGGCGAGCAGGAGCGAGCCGGCGAACCAGCCGGCGTCGAGCAGCTGGCCGGAGCGGTAACTCTCGCGCAGCAGCGGGGAGGTGAACAGGGCGTCGCACAGGACGGTCAGGGCGAGGGCCGCGATCGCCGTGTTGATGGCCGGGCGGCTGGCGTTGGACCGACGGAAGTGCAGTGCGAGGACCATGCTCACCAGGACGATGTCGAGTAGCGGATAGGCGAGCGACAGCGCCGCCTCCGAGACGCTCTCACCCTGGGTGTGCGCGGTGTGCGCCAGTGCGAGGCTCCAGGAGAGCGTGAGCAGGGAGCCGCCGATCAGCCAGGAGTCCAGGGCCAGGCAGACCCAGCCGGCCCGGGTCACCGGGCGTTTGGCGAGGACGAGCAGCCCGATGATGGCCGGTGGCGCGAAGCAGAGGAAGAAGACATCCGCCAGGGACGGGCTCGGCACCGCGATGCCGAGCACCACCTCGTACCAGCCCCAGACGGCGTTTCCGCACGAGGCCATGGCGGAGGAGAACGCGAACAGCATCCAGGCGGGACGAAACCGCACGCCCCGCGTGCGGGCGTGGAGGAAGCAGGAGACCGCGGCGAGCAGCGCGGCGAAGCTCAGCCCGAAATCGCCCATGATGCGTGCGAGTTGCTGGGATCCCCAGCCGAACGCCGCGCCGGTGGCATAGCTTCCGCTGGCCAGTACGAGCACAACCTGGGGCAGCCGTCCCGTGCCGCCGTCGGAGACGGTCGGCCGCGTCAGGACGGCTCCCTGGGACGTCACCGCGCCGCTCCTGTCAGCTTCAGCCGGCTCCGTCCTCGGGAACGGCACTTCGGTGCACGCCTCAGGGCGCGTCTCGGTGCACGCGAGACCGGAGTGCGCGAGAGTGGTCGACGGTGCCTGCGCCGCGTCGGATCGTCCGCCGGATTGCCGATCGGATTGCTGCTCGGAATCTTGGTCCATTGGCCGTACATCGCCCGTCGCCCCCCTCGAAGTCCTGAACGCTCCGGTAGCGCCGCCCCGTATACGACGCAGCCCCCAAGTCGGGACGATACACCAGTCTCGTCACTCAGCGACAGGGTTTCTCTACGCTGCGTAACGGCGTGGAGTCGCCACCAACACGCGGTGCATCCGGATGACTTCACTGAGTGTCGGCGTGGCGTGCGCGCTCGTCCACCCGGCGCGCCAGGCGGGGACGCGCCGGTGACTCGTGCGGTCGTCAGTGGGTGGTGAGGACCACGTTGCGCAGGGGCTCCCCGGCCGCGAAGCGCCGCAGCTGGTCCCCCATCAGACGGTTGGCACGCGGCCGGAACGCCGAGGTGGAACCGCCGACATGAGGGCTGATCAGCACACCCGGCGCATGCCACAGCGGGTGCCCCGGTGGCAGCGGCTCCGGGTCGGTGACGTCGAGGGCAGCGGTGATCCGGCCTGTGACTGTCTCCTCGATGAGGGCCTTGGTGTCCACGACAGGCCCGCGCGCGACGTTCACGAGCAGGGCGCCGTCCTTCATCCGGCCCAGGAAGCCCGCGTTCACCAGGTGGTGGGTGCCGGGAGTGAGGGGGGTCGAGAGGATCACCACGTCCGCTTCGGGGAGCAGGAGCGGAAGTTGGGAGAGTGGGTGCACCTGACCGCGCTCCGTAGCACGTGCGGAGCGCGCGACGCGCGCCACCCGCGCACATTCGAAGGGCGTGAGCCGGTCCTCGATGGCCGCGCCGATCGAGCCGTAGCCGACGATGAGCACGGACCTGTCGGCCAGCGCGGGATAGAAGCCGGACCGCCACTCCTCCTTGCGCTGGCCCTCCACGAAGCGGGGGATGCCCCGCAGGGAGGCCAGGACGAGGGCGAGGGCCAGCTCGGCGGTGCTCGCCTCGTGCACCCCCTTGGCGTTGCAGAGCCGTACGCCCGCGCGCAGGGAGCCGAGTCCGGGCTCCACGTGGTCGATGCCGGCGGTGAGGGTCTGGACCACCTGAACGGACGTCATGGCGGCCAGCGGCCGCACCGCGGTCTCGGTGGGCTTCATGTACGGGACGACGTAGAAGGCGCAGTCTGCGGGATCGGCGGGAAAGTCCTCGCCGCCGTCCCAGAAACGGTAGGTGAACCCCGACGCCGCGGGGGCGGGGAGTCCCTCGATCTCATCGGCCCCGACGGGGAGCCAGACGTCTGCTGCGTTCATGGTCAGGAGGCTATGCGAAGCACGGCGGCGGCCAGAGGTTAGTTTTGGGTGCGGCACGAGGAGGGGTACGGGCAGGTGGAGCGCAGAACAATCGGCGCGGCGGCTCTCGAAGTGGGCGCGGTCGGTCTCGGCTGTATGCCGATGAGCTGGGCTTACACCACATCACAGCAGCGGAGCGACCGTTCGCTGCGTACGGTGCACGCGGCGCTCGACGCGGGTGTGAGTCTGATCGACACGGCCGACATGTACGGCCCCTTCACCAATGAACTGCTGCTCGGCCGGGTCCTGAAGCAGCGGCGCCAGGACGCGTTCGTGTCGACCAAGGTGGGTCTGCTGATGGGCGGCGACCAGCACATCGTGGCCAATGGGCGGCCGGGGTACGTGCGTCGGGCGTGCGATGCCTCGCTGCGGCGGCTCGGGACCGACGTGATCGACCTCTACCAGCTCCACCGGGCGGACCCTGAGGTGCCGGTGGAGGAGACCTGGGGCGCGATGGCGGAGCTGGTCCAGGCGGGCAAGGTGCGCGCGCTCGGGTTGTGCGCGATGGCCGCGCACACGGCGCGCAGATCGGGCGCGGGCACGGGCATGTCACGGCCCGGCCGGGCCGGCGGAGCGGGACGGCACGCGGAGTCCGGACCTCATGCGGGGTCCGGGCGCCACGCAGGAACGATTCGTCAGCTGGAGCGTGTCCAGCAGGTGTTCCCGGTCAGCGCGGTCGAGGCGGAGCTGTCGGTGTGGTCGCCGGACACGCTGGCTGACCTGCTCCCCTGGTGCGAGGCGCGCGGTGTGGGCTTCCTGGCCGCGATGCCGCTCGGCAGCGGATTCCTCACCGGGACGCTCACTCCGGGTGGCGGTTTCGAACCGGACGACCTGCGAGCCAGGCATCCGCGGTTCACTGCGGAGATGATGGCGGCGAACCAGCCTCTGGTGGCGGGACTGCGAAGGATCGCGGAGCGGCACGGCGACGGGACCACCCCGGCGCAGGTGGCGCTCGCCTGGGTCCGCGGCCAGGGCCTGCACGTGGTGCCGGTGCCGGGCGCCAAGCGGGAGTCCTGGGCCGTGGAGAACGCCGCGTCGGCGGAGCTCGCGCTGACCGCGCGGGACATGGCCGAGATCGCGGAACTGCCACCGGCCAGGGGATCCTGGGACTGGTAGCACCCGTCTTCGTGATCCTTTACGGAGACGGGAACCTCGGGAACCCCCGTGGCGTATGAACAGTGCACGGGAGGCTCCAGGGCGCCGGCCCGTCCGCACCCGCGCACACTCACCCGCAGTCGGTGAAGGGACACCACAGTGCAACGTCCAGCCGCGACGGCCGTTCTGACCGCAGCCGCCCTGCTCTTCACCGCGGGCTGCTCGTCCGGCGACGCCGGCGCCGGCACCGGTCAGGACGCCGGTCGCAAGAACACGCCGACGAGCGCAGCGGCACCCTCCCCCACCGGCTCCGGCACCGCCCCGGCCGCGCCACCCGCCAAGGGGGCGGTGAAGGTGGCGGCGACCCTGACGAAGGATCTGAAGTCCCCGTGGGGGCTGGCCGCCCTGCCCGACGGCGATCTGCTGGTGTCATCGCGCGACGAGGGCACCATCACGCGGATCGACACCACCAGCGGAGAGAAGACCGAGATCGGCTCGGTGCCCGGGGTCGCCCCGGCCGGCGAAGGCGGCCTGATGGGCCTCGCCGTCTCCCCGGCCTTCGCATCGGACCATCTGGTGTACGCCTACTTCACGACGGAGTCGGACAACCGGATCGCCCGCATGCTGTACGACGAGAAGAAGCCCGCCGGGCAGCAACTCGGCGCGCCCGACACCATCCTGCGGGGCATCCCGAAGGGGACCGTCCACAACGGCGGCCGGATCGCCTTCGGCCCCGACCGGATGCTGTACGCGGGCACGGGCGAGACGGGCGAGACGGGCCTCGCTCAGGACAAGGAGTCGCTCGGCGGCAAGATCCTGCGGATGACCCCGGACGGCCAGCCGGTGCACGGCAACCCCTGGCCCGACTCCCTGGTGTATTCCTACGGGCACCGCAATGTCCAGGGACTCGCCTGGGACTCGGAGAGACGGCTGTGGGCCTCCGAGTTCGGCCAGAACACCTGGGACGAGCTGAACCTCATCGAGCCGGGCAGGAACTACGGCTGGCCCGAGGTGGAGGGCAAGGGCGGCAGGTCCGGGTTCGTGGACCCGGTGGCGCAGTGGCGCACGGACGACGCGTCGCCGAGCGGAATCGCGTACGCCGGGGGATCGATCTGGATGGCCGGGCTGAGGGGCGAGCGCCTGTGGCGGATCCCGCTGGCCGGTGCGGAACCTTCCGCGGCCCCCCAGGCGTTCCTCCAGGGAGAGCACGGCCGTCTGCGCACGGTCCTGCCGGTCGGCGGAGCCGGGGGTGGCACGGCAATCTGGCTGGTCACCAGCGAGACGGACACCAGAGGCACACCCGGGCCGGCGGACGACAGGATCCTGCGACTCGAGGTCGAGTGAGAGGTGGGCGGCCCGTGTTCAATCTGATCGAGCAACTCTTCGCACCCAGCCGCAAGCACACCGACGACGAGCGCAACCGTCTCCAGCTGACCAGGGTGGATGTCGGCGACGGGGACCCGGGGCACGGCGAGATAGATCTGGCCTCGGGGAAGGTCGTCATACGCACCCGGCGCGAGACGCCCGGAGCCTGAGAGGCCACAGCGGAGGCACAGACGAGCCGACCCGGAGCTGCGCCGGTCGCCGCAGGGGCTGCTCAGGCGCTCGCGGGGAAGAGCCGCAGCCGGTGGGCGAGCGCGGCGGCCTCACCGCGGCCGGACACACCCAGCTTGGCCAGGATGTTGGAGACATGCACGCTCGCCGTCTTGGGCGAGATGTAGAGCTCCTCGGCTATCTGGCGGTTGGTGCGGCCGATCGCCACCAGACGCAGCACGTCCTGCTCCCGGGGAGTCAGCCCGAGGTCGTCGACGGGGGCGGGTGCCGGGACCACCGGGCCGCTCTCGGAGCCCGGCTCGGCGAGCCGTAGCCGGGCACGCTGGGCGAGACCGGTGACCGCTTCCGTCAGCGGGCGGGCGCCGAGGCGTTCCGCGGTGCGACGGGCCTGACGCAGCAGGGTGCCGGCGTGCTCGCGGTCCCCGGTGGCCAGCAGGGATTCGGCCAGGCGGTGGCGTACGCGGGCCACGTCATAGGGACGGTCGACCGCCGAGAAGGCCTCTGCGACCTCCGTCCAGGTGTCCGGGGTGTCCCGTGCGTCGGCGCGCAGCAGCTCCGCCCGCACCCACCGCTCGTAGGCGATCCATACGGGCACGGCCGAGGGCAGCGCCTTGGCGGCGCTGCGGATCGTGGTGAGCGCTTCGTCCCGGCCCTCTGCCACGGGGGGCAGCCCGCGCACATCGGCCTCGATGGTGGCCGCAGCGAGCAGCAGCGGCCAGGCGTAACGCTGCGTACCGGGCGGGAAACCGGCGGCCACCGCGCGGTGCAGCTCCGCGCGGGCGTCGTGGATGCGGCCTTCGCCCCCGGCGATGCCGATGGAGATCCGGGCCAGGGGTATGGACTGCTGCGGCATGGGGTCATGGGTGCCGTAGTGCCCGGCGGCGGTCTCGTGCCAGCGGACCGCACCCGCCATGTCACCGCGGGCGAGCGCGAGGTAGGCGAGCCTGGAGGCACCCGCGCCGCGTGGTTTGGCACTCTGGCCGACCCGTTCGACCTGCGCGGCGGTCTCCGCCGCCTCGTCCCAGCGGCCGAGGGCGTAGTAGGACTCGGAGAGATTGCTCCACACCCAGGCCTCGGAGTCCAGCAGACCGTAGGTGCGGGACAGCACGAGGCCCTTCTCCAGGATGCCGAGGGCCTCCTGGGAACGGCCGACGCCTTCCAGGACGGACGGCAGGTTCACATGGCTGCGGCCCACCAGGGCCGCCAAGCCCAGCTTCACGACCTGCTCGGTGACCTCGTAGATCTCGGCGAGGCCCGCCTCCACGCCGCCCGCGTCGACCATGAGGCCGCCCAGGGTGATCCGGGCGTTCATCTCGATCTCGCAGGCGCCGACCATCCGGGCGTACTCGACGGCGCGCTGAGCCGCCGCGAGGGCTTCAGGCCCTGGATCGTGCAGCCAGCACCAGCCGGCGACGGCCGCGAGCACTTCGGCGTGCACTTCCGACGGCGGCAGCCCGCGCACCAGTTCCTGTGCGGTGGCGAGCTCCTTCCAGCCGTCTCCGCGTGCCTGGCTCTGCACCAGCCGCGACCTCTGGGACCAGAACCAGGCTGCGCGCAGCGGGTCCTGCTTCTCGTCGATCAGCCGCAGTGCGCGCTTGATGGTCTTGAGCGCCTGGTCCCGCTCCCCGCTGAGCCGTCCGGCGACCGCCGCCTCGGCCATGAGGTCCAGATAGTGCGGCGGCCCCGCGCTCGCCCCGGGGTCCCCAGGGGTGAGGGCCAGCGGGGGGTAGGCCTCGGCATGGCACAGGGGCCGCAGTCCCGCCCGTACCTCGTCCGGGGTGTCATCCCACAGCTCCATCGCCCTTTCCAGCAGCTCCAGTTGCTCAGCGTGGGCATGACGGCGGCGTGCCTCGGCCGATGCGTCGAGTACGGCGGGCAGAGCCTTGGCGGCGTCGTGGGCGTGGTACCAGTAGCTGGCCAGCCGGGCGGCGCGCTGGTCGGCGGGGACGAGCGCCGGACCGGCTTCCAGCGCCTCGGCGTAGCGGCGGTTGAGCCGGGAGCGCTCACCGGGCAGCAGATCGTCGCTGACGGCCTCGCGCACCAGCGAGTGGCGGAAGCAGTAACCGTCGCCGTCGGGGGTGGCGAGCAGGATGTTCGCGCCGACCGCGGCGCGAAGGGCGTCGATCAGCTCTTCCTCACCGAGTCCGACGACCGCGGCGAGCAGCGGGTACTCGACGGTGGAGCCGCCTTCGGCGACGATCCTGGCGACCCGCTGGGCGTGCTCCGGGAGTCCTTCGACTCTGACGAGGAGCAGGTCGCGCAGCGAGTCGCTGAGGGTGGGGCAGCAGCCTTCGCTGGCGGCGACGGAGAGTTCCTCGACGAAGAAGGCGTTGCCGTCGGAGCGTTCGAAGACGTCGTCGACGAGGGTCGGTGCCGGCTCGCTCGAAAGGATTCCGGCCATCTGACGCCCGACCTCGTCACGGCTGAACCGGGGCACTTCGACACGCTGGACGGTGCGCAGCCGGTCGAGTTCGGCGAGCAGCGGTCTCAGCGGGTGACGGCGGTGGATGTCATCGGCGCGGTAGGTGGCGATGACGGCGAGACGCCCTCTGCGGAGCGTGCGGAAGGCATACGCGAGCAGTTGGCGGGTGGAGGCGTCGGCCCAGTGGAGGTCTTCCAGGACCACGACGACGGTGCGGTCGTCGGCCAGGCGTTCCAGGAGGCGGACGGTGAGGTCGAAGAGCCGGGCCCGGCTCTCCTCGTCGTGGCGGACCTGCGGATGCGAGGTCCCGCCCAGTTCGGGAAGCAGCCGGGCGAGTTCCTCCCCCCGTCCTGCGGCTGCGGCTGCGAACTCGTCGGGCAGTTGCCGGCGAAGACTGCGCAGGGCGGCGGAGAAGGGGGCGAAGGGCAGTCCATCGGCGCCGATCTCGACACAGCCGCCGATGGCGCAGACGGCGCCGTCGGCACGGGCCGCGTCCCGGAACTCCTCGATGAGGCGGGTCTTGCCCACTCCTGCCTCGCCGGCGACGAGGACCGCCTGCGGCTGCGGGCAGGGCCCCTGCGAAGCGCCCCCACCGGTGGCTCGGGCGAGCGCACCGGTGAGGACGGCGAGTTCGGCTGTTCGGCCGACGAACACGGGGCTGACTGACCTGGTCTGCACGGCCCAGAGCATCGCACAGGCACCAGGTGCGACGGCACCGGGCCTCGGGATCTCCTGAGAGTCCGTCATGCGGCGTGACCAGGGGCGGGACCCGGGGTGGACCATGGGCGCGACCGTCCCGGTACGGGCTCAGGCGCCTGGCTCGTGCCGGTTACGGCTGTCGCTCACCCGCCCCTCCGGGCCATGTCCCGCAGGCCTGCGCCCGGTGTGGTCCGCCCGCCGCACATGGCGCGCGAGCCACTCGCTCTCGGCGCGGCGGACCAGCTCGGCGTGGCGGATCTCGTGAAGTTGGTACTCGAACACGGTGCTCTCCTCGTTGGTGACATGGTGGGCGGCGGTTCACGCCGCCCCTCGCCGTCAGGGGTGCCTCAACTCTCTTCTCCCAGGCGGCGCGTCCGCATCGGGCGAGTGCCGCATCTTGGCGGCCGGGGGGACTTAGGCAACGGCCTCCGGATCAACGGCGTGCCTTAGACCCCGTCCGGGCCCAAGGCGGGCAAGGCCTAGGCCGTGTCCTAGGACTGGCGCCGTCCGCCCGCATCGCGAGCCAGGCGGGAGTTCTCAAGCACGGCCTAGTCGAGATCGCGCCAAAGGATCCGATCCGTCGGCCGGAGATGAGGAACTGGCAGCGTTGTCAGCGCTGCCTGGCAGCATGGAGGTATGACGGATACGGGGGCGTCGAGGACCATTGCTGTCAGTTCGCCAGGAGAGGCCGCTGGGCTCGCCTGGCACTTATACGACGAGGCGGGGGGATACGCCGGCCAGCCACCGGTCCCGGTGGTCAGCTATGAACCGGGGGCCGGCGTGCTCGCTCGGCGCGAGGCGCTCCGGGATGTGTACGGGGCGATCGTGGACCGCGTCGGTGAGCCCACGTTGTACGGGGGATCGGCCCAGGGACCGAATGTCCGCTGGCGCGACGACAGCAGACTGCTGCTGCTGTCGGGTGACCGTTTCGGCGCACGGCTGTCCGTGCACCATACGGAGATACTGGAGGCAGAGGAGTACCGCAGCTTCGCGTGGGGCGACATCTGGTCGCCCGCCGGCGCAGGAGACTTCGATCTGCTGCCGTACAGCTGGCAGTTGTACCGGAACGGTCCCGGTGAGCGCCCGGTGACCCGGGCGGGCGCCTGGCTCGCCGGCTGCTGGGAACATCTGGAGAAGGCCCTGGAGCTGATGCTCGGAGCCTGGGCCGAGCAGCTGCCGGTCCAGCTGCCGGGTGACTGGGCGGGCTTCACGATCCTGTCCGGCCGGGATCCCGGGCGCGAGCTCGTCGTCTCCTACAACCCGGACGAAGGACTGGGCGTGGCCGTCGATGACCGGGACAGCGGGCAGGGGCCGGAGCGGGAGCGCCAGATGCGGGGGCGGGGCTGGCATGCCAGGGACCGGGGCTGGTGGCAGTCGGTGTTCCACGAGGTGTACGAGAACGCGGCCCGGCTGGCCGCACGGCTGACGGTGACGGAGCTGCGGGCGCGGGGAGCCGTGACCCCGGACGATCTCGTCGTGCGGGATATGGGGGTCAGCGACCGGGGTGAGCTGTGGCTCCCCGGACTGGGGATACGCATGAGCTGAGGGCCCGCAGCACCAGTGCACGGGAACGTCCGAGGGCGGGACACCGCCGGTGTCCCGCCCTCGTAGCGCAGGTGCTCAGCCTTCGGAGACGCCGAGCTTCTCCAGGATCAGCTCCTTCACCCGGGCCGCGTCAGCCTGCCCGCGCGTGGCCTTCATGACCGCGCCGACCAGTGCACCGACCGCCGCGACCTTGCCGCCGCGGATCTTGTCCGCGATGGCGGCGTTGCCCGCGATGGCCTCGTCCACGGCCGCGCCGAGCGCGCCCTCGTCGGAGACGACCTTCAGTCCGCGCTTCTCGACGACGGTGTCCGGGTCGCCCTCGCCCGCGAGGACGCCCTCGATGGCCTGGCGGGCCAGCTTGTCGTTGAGCGAGCCGTCGGTGACCAGGGCGGTCACCTGGGCGACCTGCTCCGGGGTGATCGGCAGCTCCTCCAGGGCTCGGCCCGACTCGTTGGCGTTGCGGGCCAGCTCGCCCATCCACCACTTGCGGGCCGAAGCTGAGTCGGCGCCCGCCTCGACGGTGGCCACGATCAGATCGACCGCGCCCGCGTTGAGGATCGACTGCATGTCCGTCTCGGAGACGCCCCACTCCTCGCGCAGTCGGTTGCGGCGCAGACGCGGCAGCTCGGGCAGCGTGGCCCGGAGCTCCTCGACCCACTCACGGGAGGGGGCCACGGGTACCAGGTCGGGCTCCGGGAAGTACCGGTAGTCCTCGGCCTCCTCCTTGATCCGGCCCGAGGTCGTGGAGCCGTCCTCCTCGTGGAAGTGACGGGTCTCCTGGACGACCTTGCCGCCGCCGTTCAGCACGGCGGCGTGCCGCTGGACCTCGTAGCGTGCGGCGCGCTCCACGCTGCGCAGCGAGTTGACGTTCTTGGTCTCGCTGCGGGTGCCGAACCGCGTGCTTCCCTTGGGCATCAGCGAGAGGTTGACGTCGCAGCGCATCTGGCCCATCTCCATGCGGGCCTCGGACACACCGAGGGCCTTGATGAGCTCGCGCAGCTCCGCGACATACGCCTTGGCCACCTCGGGAGCGCGTTCACCGGCGCCGACGATCGGCTTGGTGACGATCTCGATCAGCGGGATACCGGCGCGGTTGTAGTCGAGGAGCGAGTGGGACGCGCCATGGATCCGGCCGGTGGCCCCGCCGACGTGCGTCGACTTGCCGGTGTCCTCCTCCATGTGGGCGCGCTCGATCTCCACCCGGAAGACCTCGCCGTCCTCGAGCTGGACGTCCAGATAGCCGTCGAAGGCGATCGGCTCGTCGTACTGCGAGGTCTGGAAGTTCTTCGGCATGTCCGGATAGAAGTAGTTCTTCCGGGCGAAGCGGCACCACTCGGCGATCTCGCAGTGCAGCGCGAGGCCGATCTTGATGGCGGACTCGACGCCGATGGCGTTCATCACCGGCAGGGAGCCGGGCAGGCCGAGACAGGTGGGGCAGGTCTGCGTGTTGGGCTCGGCGCCCAGGGCGGTCGAGCAGCCGCAGAACATCTTGGTCCTGGTGCCGAGCTCGACATGGACCTCCAGGCCCATGACGGGGTCGTAGGCCGCGAGGGCGTCCTCGTACGACACCAGTTCAGTCGTGACGGTCACGGTGAAACTTTCCCTCTCAGCCGAACAGGACGTCGTCGTCGCCCAGGCGCTTGAGCTCCCGGTAGAGGATCGCCAGTCCGGTGACGATGGCGGCGGCGGACACGGCCGCGTCGATCAGGCGGAGCGTGTCATGCTCCAGACGCGCCTTCTTGGCCTGCTTGGCGACGCTGATCGCGCCGACCGCGGTACTGGCCATGGCCACATAGGTGCCGGTCTTGGACTTCCTGAAGCCCTTGGCCTTCTGCAGCGTGCTCACAGTGACGGTGCCTCCTCCAGCAGCGGGTGGCCCCACTTCGCCACGAAGGCCGCCTCAACGGCGGCGCCCACCTTGTAGAGGCGGTCGTCCTTCATGGCGGGGGCGATGATCTGCAAACCGACCGGGAGGTTGTCCTCCGGTGCCAGGCCGCACGGCAGCGACATCGCCGCGTTGCCGGCCAGGTTGGTCGGGATGGTGCACAGGTCGGCGAGGTACATCGCCATCGGGTCGTCGGCACGCTCGCCGATCGGGAAGGCGGTGGTCGGCGTGGTCGGCGAGACGATCACGTCCACCTGCTCGAAGGCCTTCTCGAAGTCGCGGGTGATAAGCGTGCGGACCTTCTGCGCGCTGCCGTAGTACGCGTCGTAGTAGCCGGACGACAGGGCGTAGGTGCCCAGCATGATCCGGCGCTTGACCTCGTCGCCGAAGCCCGCCTCACGGGTGAGGGCGGTGACGTCCTCGGCCGACCGCGTGCCGTCGTCGCCGACCCGCAGGCCGTAGCGCATGGCGTCGAAGCGGGCGAGGTTGGACGAGCACTCGGACGGGGCGATCAGGTAGTACGCGGAGAGCGCCAGATCGAAGGACGGGCAGTCCAGCTCGACGATCTCGGCGCCGAGGCCGCGCAGCAGCTCGACCGACTCGTCGAAGCGCTGCACCACGCCTGCCTGGTAGCCCTCGCCGCGGAACTGCTTGACCACGCCGACGCGCATCCCGGCCACCGAGCCGTTGCGCGCGGCCTCGACCACGGGCGGGACCGGGGCGTCGATGGACGTGGAGTCCAGCGGGTCGTGCCCGGCGATGACCTCGTGCAGCAGCGCCGCGTCCAGGACGGTGCGGGCGCAGGGGCCGCCCTGGTCCAGGGAGGACGAGAAGGCGACCATGCCGTAGCGGGAGACCGCGCCGTAGGTGGGCTTCACGCCGACGGTGCCGGTGACGGCGGCCGGCTGGCGGATCGAGCCGCCGGTGTCCGTACCGATGGCGAGCGGGGCCTCATAGGAGGCGAGAGCGGCGGATGAGCCACCGCCGGAGCCACCGGGGATCCGGGTCAGGTCCCATGGGTTCCCGGTCGGACCGTACGCGCTGTTCTCGGTGGACGACCCCATGGCGAACTCGTCCATGTTGGTCTTGCCGAGGATCACCACGTCGGCGTCCTTCAGCCGCGTGGTGAGGGTCGCGTCGTAAGGCGGGATCCAGCCCTCGAGGATCTTGGAACCGACCGTGGTCGGGATGCCTTCGGTGGTGAAGATGTCCTTCAGCGCCAGCGGCACACCGGCCAGCGGTCCCAGCTTCTCGCCGCGCGCACGCTTCTCGTCGACGGCGCGGGCCTGCGCGAGCGCGCCCTCCCGGTCGACGTGCAGGAAGGCGTGCACCTTCTCGTCCACGGCCTCGATACGGGCCAGGTGGGCCTCGGTGACCTGGACGGCTGTGAGCTCGCCGGAGGCGATCTTCGCGGCGATCTCGGCCGCGGTGAGCTTGATGATGGTGCTGTCCGTCATGGTTGTTAGTCCTCCCCCAGGATCTGCGGCACCTTGAAACGCTGCTGCTCCTGCGCGGGGGCGCCGGAAAGCGCCTGCTCGGGGGTGAGCGACGGACGGACCTCGTCCGCGCGCATGACGTTGGTCAGCGGCAGCGGGTGAGAGGTCGGCGGCACGTCTTGGTCGGCGACCTCGGAGACGCGGGCGACCGCGCCGATGATGTCGTCCAGCTGTCCGGCGAAGTGGTCGAGCTCTTCGGCCTTCAGCTCCAGACGCGCCAGCCGGGCGAGGTGGGCGACCTCCTCGCGCGTGATGCCAGGCATGCAGCGATCCTCAGGGTGAGTGTTCGGGTTTTGGCCCAATCCTATGGGGCTGCCGCCCGTCCCCGCGAAACGCTTTGCCCGGCCGCCCTCCGGGCCCCGGTCATGTCCCGTTCGTTTCCAGGGGCGGCCGGGGCTGTCGAGGCGGCGTCCCGGTGGCTCTGGGGCACTCGGGTGGACTCCGCGGCCCCGGCCCGCCGGCTGCCGCGGGCCGGCCGCGCCGATGGGGTAGCGATGGTCCGGTGCGTACGATCGTGGCCGCCGAAGGACCCGTGGTCGCCCGGATCACGGTCACCGCTGGCGTGGCCTGGCAGGCCTCGGTGTGGCTGGGTGCCGACCAGCCCCCGGTCTTCGCCGCCCTTGTCCCCCTGTTCGCCATGCGCAGCAGCCCCGAAGCCGCGGTCGTCACCTCGCTCAGCCGGGTCCTGGGCGTGGTCGCGGGGGTCCTGCTCGGGATCGGGGTCCTGAACGTGCTGCGCCCGCAGACGTTGACCCTGGCCCTGGTCGTGGGTGCGGGTCTGGTCATCGGGGCGGTACTGCGCCCGGGCCGCGAGCTCAACGTCCAGGTCGCGGTGTCCGCCCTGCTGGTGTTCGCCAACCCCAGCCCGGCTGCCTACGGGTTCGACCGCGTCTGGGAGACCGCCGTAGGCGCCGTGGTGACGGTGGTGCTCGGCCCGCTCCTGTGGCCGCCCGATCCCCGTCGGGTGCTGTCTGCGACCGTGCGGGACTGCGGGGCACGGCTCGTGCGCGCGCTCACCGGCACCATCGCCGTGCTCGGCACCGATACGACCGCCGCACAGGACAATCTCGCACGCGTACGGAAGGACATGCGGGACCTCCAGCACACGGCCCAGGAGGCCGGCCAGGCCGAGCGCCTCCTCGTGTTCGATCCGTGGCACCGGCGGCACCGGGACGCCGTGCGGAGCCTGTCCCGGCGCGCGGCCGTCGCGGCCGAGATCGCCTCGCATCTCCAGGTACTCGCCAGGGAGGTCGCGTTCTTCACCGCCCGGCCCGATGCCGTCGAGGACGTGGCCCGGGCACAGCCGCCCTGTACGGCGATCGCCACGTCCACCGCACAGGCCATCGAACGCCGCATGGAGGGCGCGGACCCGGGGCCCGCGATCACCACGGCCCGCGGCGAACTGGCCGCCTTCAGACGCACCATGCCCCGTCCCGTCGCCGTGGCCCTGAGGCGGCCCTTCCAGCGGATCCTGGACGACCTGGACGGGCCGCAAGACGACGGGGACGACGGGAACAGCGGGCAAGCGGCATGAACGTGTGACCGAACCGGCGCTGCCCGGTGCGGAATCGCGTGGCTGATTCGTGGATCATCCAGGGAGCTAGAAGGGGGCTTCAGATGATTCAGCTGTCCGGCGAACCGATGACATGGGTGATGGCGGGTGACAGCATCACGCATGGCGTGCTGCACACCCATGGCGCACGGGGATGGGTCGAGCATGTACACGAGCGGGTGCGCTGGCAGCTCGACCGGTTGACCGACATCGTCGTGAACACCGGAGTCTCGGGCTGGACGGCCGCAGAGGTGCTCGCGGCTTATGACCATCTGATCGGCCGGTTCTCGCCCGACGTGCTGTCCATATCCCTGGGCGCCAACGACGTCCTCGACGGACCGGAGGGCCTCCCGGGGTTCCACGTGGCGATGCGGGCGATCATCGCGCGCACCGGCGGTGCACAGATCGTGCTCCACACACCGGTGCCGGTCAGCGCGACCGGGCGGGCCAGACGTGCCGCGCTGCCGGACTACTGCCAGGCCGTACGGGAGATCGCGAAGGACACCGGGGCTCTCCTCGTCGACCACGAGGCTTACTGGAAGGCGCAGTTCGGCGACGAGGACCCGATCCCGTGGCTGGACGATCCGGTGCACCCGAACGCCGTCGGCCACCTCCGCATGGCCGACCACACCTTGCGCACCCTGGGTCTCGGGCCGCTCCAGGACCTGTAGGGCGCCGAACCCCGGGTCCAGGTCCCGTCCGGACGATCTGTGCCGGAGTGCTCCCGTGGGCGGTCCGGCCAGGTCTGCGCAGCACAGTGCACGCTCGGCGTTCTCCAACCGGTCGGGCACCGCCCGTGCGGGAGTCGCAGGCCTCCCGGCATCGGCAAGAAGCGGCACGAGGTCGGCATCGCCCCGTCGATGGCGGGCCTCCGCCGGTCAGGAGGCCGCACGGTCCATGGGCTCATCCTCATGGCGTTCGGCCTGGGCCTGATCCCGTTCTCGGTGCAGTACGTGGTGCTGCGGGGTTCCGAGGTGATCCGAGAGGAACTGCCTAGTTCACGACATGGCCCGAAGGCCGGTCCGCCTCCGCCGGGGCCGCGGGGGGCAGTTCGCCCGCGGGGCGGCGCCAGCCGTGCTCGCCGCGGGCGCGGAGCCAGGCGGTGGTCTCCTGCGGGGGCATCGCCGCGGCGACGAGCCACCCCTGGACGGCGTCGCAGCCCAGGTCCCGCAGCCTCTCCCAGGTTTCGTCGTCCTCGACGCCCTCCGCCACCACGAGCAGCCCGAGCGAGTGGGCGAGGTCGACGGTGCAGCGGACGATTTCGGCGTCCTGCGCGTCGATCGCGAGGCGGGCCACGAAGGACCGGTCGATCTTCAGCTCGCTCACCGGGAGCCGGCGCAGGTGGACCAGCGAGGAGTAGCCCGTGCCGAAGTCGTCGAGTGACATCTTCACTCCGTGACCCGCGAGCCCGGCAAGGGTGTCGGCGGCGCGCTGCGGGTCCTCCAGCAGCACGTGTTCGGTGATCTCCAGTTGGAGCGCTCCTGCCGGGACGCCGTGCCGTGCCAGCCGGGCGGCGACGGCTCCGGCGAATCCGGGGGTGTGGACGTCGCGGGGCGACACATTGACGGCGACCGGGACATGGAGCCCCTGGGCGCGCCAGCGGGCGACCTGGCCGAGCGCGGTCTCCAGGACGTACTCCGTCAGATGGGGCATCAGTCCGGAGGACTCGGCGATGGCGATGAACTCGTCGGGCGGGACCCGGCCGCGGTCCGGGTGCACCCAGCGCACGAGGGCCTCCAAACCGGCCACCTGACCGTCGAAGCCGACCTTGGGCTGGTAGTGCAACTCCACTTCCCCGGCGTCCAGTGCCCTGCGCAGGTCGCCCAGCAGACCCAGCCGGTCCGGCGTGTTCGAATCCCGCTTGGACTCGTACACCTCGACGCCCGTGCGATCGCGCTTCGCCTGGTACATCGCCACATCCGCCCGCCTGAGCAGCCCTTCGGCGTCAAGCGCGTGGTCGGGGAACACCGCGAGCCCCGCGCTGGCCTCGAGTACGAGGGTCAGCCCGTCGAGGTCGAGAGGTGAGGAGAGCTGGCCCACCAGGTGGCGGGCGACGCGCTGTGCGCTGGTGGTGGAGTCGGCGGTCGGCAGGAGTACGGCGAACTCGTCACCGCCGAGCCTGGCCGCCTCCGCTCCGCGTGGCAGGGCGACGCGCAGCCGTTCGGCGATCTGAAGCAGCAGCCGGTCGCCCGCCAGATGGCCCAGGGTGTCGTTGACGGAACGGAAGCGGTCGAGGTCGATGAGGACGAGCGCGGACCGGGCGCCGACGCCCTCGGCCTCTTCAAGCGCCGCCCAGGTGCGCTCAAGCAGCCACTGCCGGTTGGGCAGGCCGGTCAGCGGATCGCGCAACTGCTCCTCGGCACGTGCCCGGGCGATCCACAGGGTGGAGTCGAGAGCGATCAGCGGCACGGCGAAGAGCGGCAGCAGGATCGGCATCGCGGTCGCCACCACGCAGATCAGCGGGGCGATCCCCAGCAGGGCCACCGCGACAAGGCCCTGCCGCAGCAGGGCCGTACGGGTGGCGGTGGGCAGTCCGCCGCCCTGCGGCGCCAACGTGTACCAGAGCACCGTTCGGGTGACGCCGAGGTAGGCGGTGGCCGCGAGCACCACTTCGGGCCCGGCGTCAGCCCCCCATTCCACGGGCGACCAGGGCTGGTCCACCGTGGGTACGTCGCCGAACGCGGCGAGCACCAGGGCCGCGGCCCCGACGCCGAGGACATCCGCCGCTCCGTGCAGCACCCCTTGCCGCCAGCGGTGCCTGCGAGCCGCACCGACGAGCAGCACGACCGCGAGGCTGACCAGACCCGCGGGCACCCAGCCGTAGAGCAGCAGCACGGCGAGGGTGAGGGCGGCACCCGAGCCGGTGCCGCCCCACCAGCGGTCGCGGCCCAGCGCGACCAGATGGCCGACGATGATGCCGGTGAGCACGGCCAGGGACCAGCCCTCGACCCCGGCGGGGAACAGCGGGTGCCCCTGCGTCACGGCCGCGACGATGCCTGCCGCCAGGGCGAGGCCGGAGAGCCCCACGACCACGGAGGGCATCCTGGCGGGGATACGCGCAAACCCCCGGAAACCACGCGGCCGTGAGACCGGGGCGGCGCTCTCGGTCGGTTCCATACCCGTCCCTCTCACAGCCGGCGGTGCCGATGCCACGCGATGGGCTCCCTGTCATGCCACCACGGCCGAAACCTCGCCACGCAGCCGTGTACGACAGACGCACAACTCAACAGTAGGCTGCGGAAGGCCCGTACGGGCAGCGCTCTACAGCTCTTGCCCGATTGCGACCCGGCCACCCTTATCCCTCTGATATGCGCCGATCGAGTGAGCCCATCAGAGTGAATGCTCGATCATACGTGCCACTTATCGAGCCCTCCGGAGCTGCTCGACGCCCCCTCACTGCTCTTCGACCGGCATCGCGGCCTCGCGGGCGGCGTCCTGCCCCTGTCCGAGCAGGACACCGAAGCCGTCCTCGTCGAGCACTGGCACCTTCAGCTGCATGGCCTTGTCGTACTTCGAACCGGGGTTGTCGCCGACGACCACGAAGGAGGTCTTCTTGGAGACCGACCCCGTAACCT
Organism: Streptomyces sp. NPDC019396; assembly: GCF_040632375.1. NCBI lineage: Bacteria > Bacillati > Actinomycetota > Actinomycetes > Kitasatosporales > Streptomycetaceae > Streptomyces > Streptomyces sp. NPDC019396. The sequence goes on from NZ_JBEYBS010000030.1 coordinate 40,684, forward strand.
TCGCCCCAAGGCCCTGAAGGGCGTCCTTGGCGCCGTCCCTCGTGTAGTGCTCCAAGGTGCCCGTGACGACGACCGTGAGGCCTTCCAGCGGACGCGGCCCCACGTCCTCACCGGCCCCTTCCTCCTCCATCCGGACGCCCGCGGCCCGCCACTTACGCAGGATCTCGCGGTGCCAGTCCTCCTCGAACCACTGCTTCAGCGAGGCCGCGATGGTCGACCCGACACCCTCGACCGCCGCCAGCTCCTCCTCGGAGGCCTGCTCGATCCGGTCGATGGAGCGGAACTCACGGGCGAGCGCCTCGGCGGCGACCGGGCCGACATGACGAATGGACAGCCCCGTGATGACGCGGGCCAGGGGGCGCTCCTTGGCCGCCGCGATGTTCTCCAGCAGCGCCAGGGTGTTCTTCTTCGGCTCGCCCAGCTGGTTGGCGAAGACGGTGACGATCTTCTCCTCGCCGGTCTTCGGGTCACGCTTGGGCAGCCCGCTGTCCTGGTCCAGGACATAGGCCTTGATGGGCAGCAGCTTCTCGACGGTCAGATCGAACAGATCTCCCTCGTCGGCCAGCGGAGGGTCGGACGGCTCCAGGGGCTTGGTGAGCGCCGCCGCCGCCACATAGCCGAAGGCCTCGATGTCCAGGCACTTGCGCCCGCCGAGATAGAACAGCCGCTCACGCAACTGGGCCGGGCAACTGCGGCTGTTGGGGCAGCGGAGGTCGATATCGCCCTCCTTCATCGGCCGCAGCGCCGTGCCGCACTCGGGGCACTCGGCCGGCATCACGAACTCCCGCTCGCTGCCGTCCCGCAGGTCCACCACCGGCCCGAGGATCTCCGGAATGACATCGCCCGCCTTGCGCAGCACGACGGTGTCGCCGATCAGCACACCCTTGGACTTCACCACCTCCTGGTTGTGGAGCGTGGCGAACTCGACCTCGGAGCCCGCCACCTTGACCGGCTCCACCTGCGCGTACGGAGTGACCCGGCCCGTGCGGCCCACACCCACGCGGATGTTGACCAGCTTGGTGTTGACCTCCTCCGGGGCGTACTTCCAGGCAATCGCCCAGCGCGGTGCCCGGGAAGTCGAGCCCAGCCGGCCCTGAAGCGGGATCTCGTCCAGCTTGACGACCACTCCGTCGATCTCGTGCTCGACGGAGTGGCGGCGCTCGCCGTAGTACGTGATGAACTCGCGGACCCCGTCCAGGGAGCCGACCACCTTGTTGTGCCGGGCCGTCGGCAGACCCCACTCGTGCAGCAGCTCGTACGCCTGCGACAGGCGGGTGATCTCAAGACCCTCGCGTGCGCCGATCCCGTGCACCACCATGTGCAGCGGAAGCGTCGCGGTCACCTTCGGGTCCTTCTGGCGCAGCGAACCCGACGCGGAGTTGCGTGGGTTGGCGTACGGCTGCTCCCCCGCCGCGACCCGGCGGGCGTTGAGCTCCTCGAAGGCCTCCATCGGGAAGTAGACCTCGCCGCGGATCTCGACCAGATCCGGGATGCGGTCGCCCTTCAGACGGTCCGGGATGTCCTTGATCGTCCGTACGTTCGGAGTGATGTCCTCGCCGGTGCGGCCGTCGCCCCGGGTCGCCGCCCGGGTCAGTCTGCCTTTCTCGTACGTCAGATTGACCGCCAGACCGTCGACCTTCAGCTCGCACAGGAAGTGATGCGCCGACGAACCGACCTCCTTGGCGATCCGGTCCGCCCAGCCCGCCAGCTCCTTGTCGTCGAAGGCGTTGTCGAGCGACAGCATCCGCTCGCGGTGCTCGACGGCGGTGAACTCCGTCTCGTACGCCCCCGCGACCTTCTGGGTCGGCGAGTCGGGTGTGCGCAGCTCCGGATACCCCTCCTCCAGCGCCTCCAGCGTCCGCAGCAGCTTGTCGAACTCGGCGTCGCTGATGACCGGCTGGTCCTTCACGTAGTACCGGAAGCGGTGCTCCTCGATCTGCTCCGCCAGCTGGGCGTGGTTCTCCCGTGCCTCCGCGGGCACCGTCCCCTGCTGTTCGACAGCCACCGTGATGTCCTCCCGTTACCTCAGCCCCGAGTCCATTACTCAGGGTTGTCCGCGAGCGATCTCGCCGCCCTGACGCAGTGCGTGAGAGCCGCACGCGCATAGGCGGGCGAAGCGCCCGCCAGCCCGCACGAAGGAGTGATTACCACAGACCCCTCAAGAGTCCCCGGACTCAGCCCCAGCCTGCGCCACAGCGTCCTGACACCCATGACGCTACCGCCAGGGTCTGACAATGGACCGTCCGTGGACGGGACGACCCCGGCGAGGAGTTTCATGCCGCCTTCGACCGCTTCCCCCACGGCTTCCTCGTGACGCTCGGTGAGCAGGCTGAAATCGAACGAGACTCCTGTGGCCCCTGCCCGGCCCAGCAGGGCGAACGGCACGTCCGGGGCGCAGGAGTGCACCACCACGGGACCGTCCGTGACCGCCCGCACCTCTCGCAGCGTGCTCTCCACGAGCTGCCGGTCCACCGCCCGGTGCGTCCGGTAGCCGCTGGCCGTCCTGATCTGCCCGCGCAGCACGGCGGTCAGGGACGGCTCGTCCAGTTGAAGCACCACCCGCGCCCCCGGAACACGCCGCCGCACCTCCGCGAGATGCCCGCGCAGCCCTTCGGCGAGCGAGGCCGCGAGATCGCGGCAGGCACCCGGATCGCCCAGGGCAGCCTCGCCGTTCCTGAGCTCCAGGGCGGCGGCCAGTGTCCACGGCCCGACGGCCTGGACCTTCAGCGGGCCCTCGTACCCCTGGGTGAACTCCTCGAGCGCGTCCAGGTCCTCGCCGAGCCAGGACCGGGCGCGCCGGGTGTCACGCCCCGGCCGGTCGCTGACCCGCCAGCCGCTGGGCTCGACATGCCCGTACATCTCCACGAGCAGGCCGATCGTCCGCCCGATCATGTCCGCGCCGGGGCCACGGGCGGGCAGTTCGGGCAGATACGGGAAGTCCTCGAAGGAGCCGGTGACGGCCTTGGCCGCCTCGCGGGCGTCGCCGCCCGGCATGGAGCCGACTCCGGTGGCACTGCCCCACACGAAGCTCCGCGGGGTTTCGTCGCTGGAATCGCTCATCGTCCGGGCCGCACCGTCAGATCGTTGATCTCCGCGTCACGCGGCAGATCGAGGGCGGTGAGGATCGCGGTCGCGACCGACTCGGGGTCGATCCACCGGGACGGGTCGTACTCCTTGCCCTCCTGCTGGTGCACCTTGGCCTGCATCGGGCTCGCGGTGCGTCCCGGGTAGACGGAACTGACCCGGATGCCGTTGGGGTTCTCCTCGTGGCGCAGCGAGTCGGCGAGCGCCCTGAGACCGTGCTTGGATGCGGCGTACGCGCCCCACCCCGCATGGGCGTTGAGCCCCGCGCCCGAGTTCACGAAGATCACCGTGCCCTGAGCGGCACGCAGCTGCGGCAGCATCAGCCGGGTCAGCTCGGCCGGCCCCACCAGGTTCACATCGAGCTGGGCGTGCCACGTCTTCGGGGTGAGCTCGCCGATCGCGCCGAGGTCCACGATCCCCGCGATGTGGAGCAGGGAGTCCAGGCGCTCGGGCATGGTCTGGTGCGAGAAGGCCCAGGAGAGCCGGTCGGGCGCGGCGAGGTCGCCGACGAGGGTACGGGCGCCGGGGTACGCCTGGGCGAACTCCTTGGCGCGTCCCGCGTCACGTGCCAGCAGCACGAGTTCGTCCCCGCGCTCGTGCAGCCGGCGCGCGACGGCGGCGCCGATGCCGGAGCCCGCGCCGGTGATCAGATGAGTAGCCATGAAGGCAATGCTCGCATCACCGCACGCCCGGGCATGCCTCCAGGTCCTGGCCGGGAGCGCCCGGCGCTGCTCCGCTGCCTGAGGGCTGCTCCATGACGTCCTTCGTCGAGTCCGTCATGAAGCAGCGGAGCAGGGGGGGAACGGCCTACGCGACCGCGCCCGCCCCCCGCCGTGCCGTCGTCGCGATCGTCGCCGAGCCGACCACGCGCGTGCCGTCGTACAGCACGATCGCCTGGCCGGGCGCCACCCCGTGCACCGGCTCGGTGAAGCTCACCCGCAGCTCACCGCCGCTCAGCTCGGCGGTGACCTCGGTCTCGCCGCCGTGGGCGCGCAGCTGGGCGGTGTAGACACCCGGGCCCTGCGGGGCGGTGCCGCACCAGCGGGGCTTGATCGCGGTCAGGGCACTGACCGCGAGCGCCTCGGCCGGGCCGACCGTGACGGTGTTGTCGACGGGTGAGATGTCCAGGACATAGCGCGGCTTGCCGTCGGGCGCGGGGTGACCGATGCGCAGGCCCTTGCGCTGGCCGATGGTGAAGCCGTACGCACCCTCGTGGGTGCCCAGCTTCGTACCGGACTCGTCCAGGATGTCGCCCTCCGCCTTGCCGAGGCGGGAGGCGAGGAAGCCCTGGGTGTCGCCGTCGGCGATGAAGCAGATGTCGTGGCTGTCGGGCTTCTTCGCCACCGCGAGCCCACGACGCTCGGCCTCCGCGCGGATCTCGTCCTTGGTGGTGAGGGTGTCGCCGAGCGGGAACATCGCGTGGGCGAGCTGCTTCTCGTCGAGCACGCCCAGCACGTACGACTGGTCCTTGGCCATGTCGCTCGCCCGGTGCAGCTCCCGGGTACCGTCCTCCCTGAGGACCACCGTGGCGTAGTGGCCCGTGCACACGGCGTCGAATCCGAGTGCCAGAGCCTTGTCGAGCAGCGCAGCGAACTTGATCTTCTCGTTGCAGCGCAGGCAGGGGTTCGGCGTACGGCCCGCCTCGTACTCCGCGATGAAGTCCTCCACGACGTCCTCGCGGAAGCGCTCGGCGAGATCCCACACATAGAAGGGGATGCCGATGACGTCGGCGGCGCGGCGTGCGTCGCGTGAGTCCTCGATCGTGCAGCAGCCGCGCGCGCCGGTGCGGAAGGACTGCGGGTTCGCGGAGAGGGCCAGGTGGACGCCGGTGACGTCGTGCCCGGCCTCGACGGCGCGGGCGGCGGCGACGGCTGAGTCCACACCGCCGGACATCGCGGCGAGCACACGGAGCGGACGGGAAGGGGTCTGAGTCATAGCCCTACCAGAGTACGGGGCGCCGGGAACCACCGACTCGTGAGTACGCGTTCCAGAAGCTGAGAGAGGCAGAGAGCGATCGGCGTTGGGGTGGCATGGGCGGTAGTGGGGACGCGCGGCGCGGCGTGGGACGCAGGGCGGTGCTGATCGGCGGCGGAGCCGCGCTCGTGGGCACGGGCGTGGCGGCCCATGACGAGCTCAGACGCCTGTGGTGGCGGCTGCCCGGCGTGGAGAAGCAGCGGGTGGAGGGCGAGCTCGACCACCCGGGGGCGCTGTGGACGGCGGCGTCCCGGGCCAACTGGCGCAGGGCCGACCGCCCTGACGACTTCACGATCGACCGGGTCGTGATCCATGTCGTCCAGGGCAGCTACGCCACCGCGCTGAAGGTCTTCAAGGACCCGGGCCACCTCGCGGCGGCGCACTATGTGGTGGGCAAGGACGGGCGGATAGCTCAGATGATCCGCGAGCTCGATGTGGCCTACCACGCCGGGAACCGCTCGATGAACGAGCGCAGTATCGGGATCGAGCACGAGGGCTTCGTCGACCGGCCCCGGGACTTCACGAGCGCGATGTACGCGGCATCGGCGCGGCTGACGGCCGGGATCTGCCGGCGGTACGGGATCCCCGTGGACCGGGAGCACATCGTCGGCCATGTGGAGGTGCCCGGCACGGACCACACCGATCCGGGCCCGCACTGGGACTGGCAGCGCTATCTGCGGCTCGTGCGCTCGGCTCGGACGCAGATCGAGTCGGCCTCCTCCAGATGAGACCCGCCGTGAGACGGGTCCCGCCGTGCCATGAATCCCGCCGCTAGGTGAGTCCCGCCGTGCGCGCCCGCTCGACCGCCGGGCCGATGGCCTTCGCCAGGGCTTCCACGTCCTCCTGGGTGGAGGTGTGGCCCAGGCTGAAACGGAGCGTCCCGCGGGCGAGCTCCGGGTCTGCGCCGGTGGCGAGCAGCACATGGCTCGGCTGGGCGATCCCGGCCGTGCAGGCGGAGCCGGTGGAGCACTCGATGCCCTGGGCGTCGAGCAGCAGCAGCAGGGAATCGCCCTCGCAGCCGGGAAAGGTGAAGTGGGCGTTGGCCGGCAGCCGGTTCTCGGGGTCACCGCCGAGGATCGCGTCCGGCACGGCGGTGCGTACGGAGCCGATCAACCGGTCCCGCAGGGAGCCCACCTCGCGTACGAAGTCCTCGCGCCGCTCGGCCGCCAGCCGGCCCGCCACGGCGAAGGCGGCGACGGCGGGCACGTCGAGGGTGCCCGAGCGTACGTGGCGTTCCTGGCCGCCGCCGTGGAGCACCGGCACGGGGGTGTACTCCCGGCCGAGCAGCAGCGCACCGATTCCGTAGGGGCCGCCGATCTTGTGGGCGCTCACGGTCATCGCGGCGAGGCCGGACGCCCCGAAGTCCACATCGAGCTGCCCGACCGCCTGCACGGCGTCGGAGTGCAGCGGGACACCGAATTCGGCCGCGACATCGACGAGTTCGCGGATCGGCAGGACCGTGCCGATCTCGTTGTTGGCCCACATCACGGTGACGAGGGCGACATCGCCGGGGTCCCGCTCGATGCTCTCGCGCAGGGCGTCGGGGTGCACCCGGCCGTGCCGGTCGACCGGCAGGTACTCGATGGTGGCGCCCTCGTGTTCGCCGAGCCAGTGCACGGCGTCGAGCACGGCGTGGTGTTCGACGGGGCTGGACAGGACCCGGGTACGACGGGGGTCGGCGTTGCGGCGGGCCCAGTAGAGGCCCTTCACCGCGAGGTTGTCGGCCTCGGTGCCACCGGAGGTGAGGACGACCTCGCTGGGACGCGCTCCGAGCGCGTCGGCGAGTGCCTCCCTGGCCTCCTCGACGGTACGGCGGGCCCGGCGGCCCGCGGCGTGCAACGACGAGGCGTTTCCCGTGACGGCGAGCTGGGCGGTCATCGCCTCGATCGCTTCCGGAAGCATCGGAGTGGTCGCGGCGTGGTCGAGGTAAGCCATGATGCCCACGATTCTACGAGCCACGGGGTGGCCGGCAGTGCGGCCGGGTGCCCCTGTCCGTACCTGGGCGGGGGCGCCCGGCCGGACTTCGTGGCAGCACCCGGCCGGGCGCCGTGGCGCGGTCAGCCGCCGAAGCTCCAGACGACGGCGCCGCTGCCGTCGAGGAGCACCGTGAAGACGACGAGGTCGGCGATTCCGAGACCGAGGCCGAGCAGGGCACGCCCGCGGCGGGCGGTGCCGCGCAGCAGAGCGAGCCCGCCGAGGACGATCGCGGAGGGGCCGAGGATCACATTCATCACCAGCAGGCCGAGCAGCCCGAGCACGAAGGAGGCGACGGCCATGCCGTCGGCGTCGCGCTTGCTGCTGGTGAACCGTCGGGTAGGAGAAACGAGTTCCATGGTCCTGCTCCCTCAGTCAGTGGGTACGGCGGCGCGCGCGGCGCTCGCGTACGGCGAAGACGAGCAGCCAGAGACCGATGAGGGTGGCGGCTGCGGCGGACGCGGGAAGCGGGATCTGTGCCACGGTGCCCAGGAGCAGTCCCAGGAGAAGCAGCGCGGCAACGAGGGCGATCATGATCAGCCTTTCACTGAACGGATGAGAGTACAACTGTTCACTGACTTCTCAGTCTAGTCTTCCCAGAGTCGGAGAACACATGTTTACTGAATGGCATGAGTCACACCGCCGGAATCCGCCAGACCCAGAAGTTGAAGACGCGTCAGGCCCTCCTGGACGCGGCCCTGCAGTTGCTGGAGCACCAGAGCCTCAGCAGCCTCGGCCTGCGTGAGGTGACCCGGGCGGTGGGCGTCGCACCGGCGGCGTTCTACCGGCACTTCACGGACCTGGCGGAGCTCGGTGTGGCCCTGGTGGAGGAAGCCCTCGGCAGCCTGCACGGACTGGTCGCCGAGCTGCTCGCGGAGACGGGGGACGCGGAGGTGCGCATCACCCGCACGGTGGACCTCATCGCGCGCCATGTCCGGGCCCAGCCCGCCCACTTCCGCTTCATCGCGCGCGAGCGGCACGGCGGATCCGGACGGGTACGCGCCGCCATCGCGACCCAACTCGACGCGTTCACCGACGAGGTGGCCAGGGCGTTCGCCGCGGAACCGGGGTCCCAGGGCTGGACGGACGCGGACCTGCACATGCTGGCGGGGCTCTATGTCGAGCACATGGTGCTCACGGCCTCGGCGTTCCTGTCGGCGTACGAGGCGGAGACGAGCGGCGATCCAGGAGCGGCGGACGAGCGGGAGATCGCCCGTACCGCCCGCAACCGCCTGCGGATCGTCACGCTCGGCCGCCGCCACTGGCTGGAGGACGACGTCTTCGGAGTCCACGACTGACCCCGGGCCCCTTGCCCGGTCAGTCGCGCGCGGAGCTGCGATCGCCCGTATCGGCGGACCGGCCGACCCCCGCCATGAAGCGCCACACCAGGGCGTGCCCCAGCATGACCAGCAGGATCAGCAGCAGGGCTTCGGCCTGGAGCCCCGACAGACCGATGGCACCGGCGGCCCCGGGCGCCGCGCCCACCACGGCGATGAGCACATAGACAGCGGCCGCCGCGCCCATGGCCGGGCTGAGCAGCCCGGAAGCGTCGTCCGCCCGCCCGCGCGCGAGCAGCCGCAACGTCGACACGCAGCCGACCACCGCGAGCACGACGAAGCTCGCCCGCCAGAGTCCCGGCGCCTCACTCCCGCCGACCTGGGCGAACAGGCCCATCAACGCGGGCAGCAGAAAGGAGAGGTAGACACCGCCGACGATCCGGCGCAGCGGCGCCAGGCGCATCCAGTCGGCGTGCCCTTGCACCACGTTCCACCACAGGCCCACCAGCGTGAAGCAGGTGGCCGCGAAGAGAGCGTAGAACGTGCTGACATCCATTGGGCGAGCGTCGCACGGGGACGCGGTCACCCCGGAGGATCGACACTCCTCACGCACCCGGCCGGGTGGCCGGGCCGGGCACCTGTGCGGCGCGGCCCCTCAGTGCTTGGGCAGGGGCACCTTGGCCAGCTGGCGGGACTGGGCGACCAGACGGTCCGCGCTGTCCCAGATCTCGGCGTCCTCCTCGAGGAAGCCGCCCGCGAGGTTGCGGGTGGTGATGGAGACGCGCAGCGGTCCGGGAGCCGGGCGGCAGCGGATGTGCGTGGTGAGCTCGACGGTCGGGGTCCAGCCGCGGATGCCGATCTCGAAGGCGGTCGGCGGCAGCGCGTCCACCGTCAGGAGCAGCGACAGCGGGTCCGCGTCACGGCCGTCGGCGAGGCCGAACCAGGCGCGCATCTCACCCTTGCCGGAGGGAGCGCCCACGGCCCAGCCGACGGTGGCGGGGTCGAGCCTGAGGTCCAGCCGATCGGTGATCGCCGTGGAGCCGGGGATGGCGGCGGACGCTGAGCCGTCGGCCCGGCCCAGGCAGAGCTCGTACGGCGGGATGGCCGGGGGCTTCGCGGTCGTGCGGACGTCGTCGGGCAGTTGGTCCAGGTCGCCGTAGGTGGCGAGGACACGGATGCGCTCCACCTCGGTGCCGTCCGCCGCGTACTGGAACAGGGACGCCTGGCCGGTGGAGAGGGTGCGTCCGGTACGGATGACCTCGGTACGGATCACCGCGGGGCCGGGCTCGGAGGGGCTCAGGTAGTGGGCCGAGACCGAGAACGGGTCCGGGTGCGGCAGGGCGTCGCCGAGCGCCCGCCCTAGCGTCGCCAGAAGATAGCCGCCGTTGACGGCCCGGATGATCGTCCAGCCCTCGGAGAGCTCCGCGCGGTATACGCCCGGTACCCCCGGGTCCTGCAGGGTGACAGCGGTATCGCGGTCGAACTCGCTGTCCCCAATGGTTGCCTGTGCCACCTGTGCCATGCCGCGACCGTACAGCAGCAAACTACTAAGCGGTAGCTTTTCTGGGTGTCTCCTCCGTCTCAGTGGCCGCCGACCTGCGGTTCCATGCGCGCGGCGCCCGCCAGTGGAAGCGCATGGCGAGCAGCCGCAGCACGAAGGCCGTCACCACGGCGAGCCCGCTGGTGAGGGCGTTCAGCGCGTCGAACCTGATGCAGAGCGCCACCATCGTGGCGCCGACCATCGCCGGGACGGCATACAGATCCCGGTCCCAGCGCAGCAGCGAAGGCACCTCGTTGGCCAGCACGTCGCGCAGCACACCGCCCCCGACCGCGGTGGCGAGCCCGAGCACCACGGAGGAGGTCAGCCCGAGGCCGTACTCGTACGCCTTGGTCGTCCCCGTGACACAGAAGAGCCCGAGACCGGCGGCGTCGAAGACGTTGACCGAACCCTGGATGCGCTCGACCTCCGGATGCAGGAAGAACACCAGCGCGGCGGCGACGAGCGGCATCAGGAAGTAGCCGAGATCCGTGAACGCGGCGGGCGGCACCGCCCCGATGACCAGGTCCCGGAAGAGCCCGCCGCCCAGTGCGGTGCTCTCCGCGAGGACGGCGATGCCGAAGACGTCGAAGTTCTTGCGCACGGCGAGGAGGGCGCCGGAGATGGCGAAGACGAAGATGCCGACGAGGTCGAGCGCGTGTTGGACGGAGGGGGTGAACAGTTCCTGGAGCACGCCCCCAATTGTGCGGGTCGCCTCCGGCGGGGGTGGTTGCCGGTGGCGTCCGCACCCCCGCGGCTGCGGACGGGTTCCGCGGTGCGCCGCACTTCTCGGCGGTGCCCGGCGTGCCCGGTGGGCCCGCACTGGAGGCGCCGGGCGGGCTGGGTGCAGGGGCTGCCCGTGCCCGCGGTGTTGCCGCGGGAGCCACTCCGGAGCTCATGTCCGGGAACGACGCGGCGGGGTGCCGTGCACCGAGGCTTGCCCCGGCGCACCGCACCCCGCACGCTACTTCGCGACAGGCTCCTCGGAGGGCTTCGCGTCCTCTACGCCCTCACGGGTCGCGGGGACCACCTCGCCCGAGGTGCGGGCCAGCTCGCCCGAGGCGATCTCCCGGGTGAAGTGGCAGGCCACCTTGTGACCGCCCCCGGTGTCCGTCAGCTCGGGGCGCTCCTTCGCGCAGCGGTCCTGAGCCCAGGGGCAGCGGGTGTGGAAGCGGCACCCCGCAGGAGGGTTCGCGGGGGACGGCAGGTCCCCCCGGAGCAGGATCCGCTCGCGGCGGTCCTCCACCTCGGGGTCCGGCACCGGCACCGCCGACATCAGCGCCTTGGTGTACGGGTGCTTCGGCTCCGCGTACAGCGCGTCGCTGGGTGCCTCCTCCACCAGCGAGCCGAGGTACATGACCCCGATGACGTCCGAGATGTGCCGGACGACCGCGAGGTCGTGGGCGATGACGAGATACGTCAGACCCATCGACTCCTGGAGCTCCTCCAGGAGGTTGATGACCTGCGCCTGGATGGAGACGTCCAGCGCGGACACCGGCTCGTCGCAGATGATCACGTCCGGTTCGAGCACCAGGGCCCGGGCGATCCCGATGCGCTGGCGCTGACCACCGGAGAACTCGTGCGGGTAGCGGGACAGGGCGTTCGCCGGAAGCCCCACCTTCGCCAGGATCTCCTTGATCTTCTCCCGGCGCGCCTCCTGGTTCGCGCCGATGCCGTGTGCGGCCATGCCCTCGGACAGGATCGACTCGATGTTCTGCCGGGGGTTGAGGCTGCCCAGCGGGTCCTGGAAGACCATCTGGAGCCGCCGCCGGAAGGAGCGCAGTTCCTTCTCGGGGAGCTGCGCCACATCCGTGCCGTCGAGCACGACCTTGCCGTCTGTGACATCCACGAGCCGCAGCACCGCGCGCCCCAGCGTGGTCTTGCCGCAGCCGGACTCACCGACGAGACCGTAGGTCTGCCCGGCCTCGACCGAGAGCGAGATCCCGTCGACGGCGTAGACATGGCCGACCGTACGGTTGAAGAGAAGGCCCTTCCTGACCGGGAAGTGGACCTTCACTCCATCGAGTTCGAGCAGACTCATGCCGGGACCTCCGTGGTGGCCAGGACCGGGTTGACGCAGCGGGCCTGGTGTCCGGGCTCGCGGGGTTCGGTCAGTTGGGGCGTACCGGTCAGGCAGTCCATCTCGTAGCGGTCGCAGCGCGGGGCGAAGGCGCAGCCCTCGGCCCAGGCGATCTGGTCGTTGATGGATCCGCGGATGGGGTTGAGCGGCTCACCGCGCGGCGCGTCGAGCCGTGGGATGGAGCCCAGCAGTCCGTGGGTGTACGGGTGCGTGGGGTGCGCGAAGAGCTCACGCCTGCCCGCCGACTCGACGGCCTTGCCCGCGTACAGCACGTTGACCTGGTCGCACAGGCCGGCGACGACACCCAGGTCATGAGTGATCATCAGCAGGGCGGTGCCTTCCTGGTCCACCAGCTCCTTGAGCAGTTCCAGGATCTGCGCCTGGATGGTGACATCCAGGGCGGTGGTCGGCTCGTCGGCGATGAGCAGCCGGGGCGCGCACGCCACCGCCATGGCGATGAGGGCGCGCTGGCGCATACCGCCGGAGAGCTGGTGCGGGTACTCCTTGAGGCGCCGGGTGGGGTCGGGAATGCCGACCCGGTCCAGCAGGTGTGCGGCTTCCTTGCGGGCGGCCTCGCCCTTGAGCCCCCGGTGGCGCTGGAGGATCTCGGTGACCTGCACCCCGATGGGAACGACGGGGTTGAGCGAGGAGAGCGGATCCTGAAAGATCATCGCCAGCTGACTGCCGCGCATGTCCCGCATCTTGCCGGGGCTCAGCGACAGCAGGTCGGCGCCGTCGTAGTCCGCGCGGCCGCCCAGAGTGACCCCCTTGCGCGGAAGCAGGCCCATCAGGGCGAGGGAGGTCACTGACTTCCCACAGCCCGATTCGCCGACCAGGCCGACAACCTGGCCCTGATCCACGGAGAAGGACACACCGTTGACGGCCCTGACGTCCTTGCGGCCGCGTCCGCCGAAGGTGACGGTCAGTTCGTCCACATTGAGCAGTGGCATGACATCAACCTCGCAGCTTCGGGTCGAGCGCTTCGCGCATGGCCTCGCCGAGCAGGGTGAAGCCGAGGGCCGTGATGATGATGCCGACCGCCGGGTACATCGACATCATCGGCTCGTTGTCGAAGAACCGCTGGGCCTGGGAGAGCATCACACCCCACTCAGGCACGGCCGGGTCGGGGTTGCCGAGGCCCAGGTACGACAGCGCCGCCGCCTCGATGATGGCGGTGGCGAGGCTGAGGGTCGCCTGGACGATCACCGGGCTCAGCGAGTTGGGCATGATCTGGGTGAGCACGATCCGCTGCTTGCGGATCCCGAGGGCACGCGCCGCCAGCACATAGTCGCTGCCGCCCTGCGCGAGCATAGAACCGCGCAGCAGCCGGGCGAAGATGGGGATCTGCACCACACCGACGGCGATCATGACGGTGGTCAGCGACTGCCCCATCACCGCGGCGATGGACACGGCCAGCAGCAGCGACGGCAGCGCCAGCATGATGTCGGTGACGCGCATGATGATGTCGTCGATGCGCTGTCCCGCGCGGCCGCCGAGGGTGGCCGCCGCGCCCGAAACGGCGCCGATCAGGGCACCGACGATCAGGCCGATGAGCATCGAGACCACACCGACGAGCAGGGTCTGGCGGGCGCCCACGAGCATCCGGGAGAACACGTCGCGGCCCAGGTGGTCCAGGCCGAACCAGTTCTCGCCGCGCGCGCCGACGAACTCGCCCCTGTTGGGGAAGACCTCGGCACGCCAGGCCTGGTCGGTCGGTGCGTGGGGGGCGATCCAGGGGCCGATGATCGCGAGCACGACGAAGGCCGCGATGATCACGGCACCGATGATCGCCGCCTTGCTGCCTCGCAGCCGGCGGAACGCCTCACGCCACAGGCTCGCGCCACTGGACGTCTCGGTCCTCGCGGTGAGTTCCGCGAGCCGGTCGATCTTCGAGGTCTTGGTGATTGCCAGGCTCATCAGTGCACCCGCACCCTCGGATCAATGAGGCTGTACGCGAGATCGACCAGCAGGTTGATCAGTACGTACACCATCGCGATGAACATGATGAAGCCGACGAGCACCGGGTAGTCGCGGGCGTCGATCGCGGTACGGATGAAGGAGCCGATCCCGCCGAAGGAGAACACCGACTCGGTGAGCACCGCGCCCGACAGCAGGCTGCCCGTGAGCAGGCCGATCGTGGTAACCACGGGCAGCAGCGCGTTGCGCAGGATGTGACGGCCCCGGACCGTCTTCCGGTCCAACCCCTTGGACTCGGCCGTGCGGATGTAGTCCTCGCCGAGCACCTCCAGCACGCTGGCGCGTGTCATCCGCACGATGACCGCGAGCGGAATGGAGGCGAGCGCGATCCCTGGCAGCACCAAGTGCTTCATCGCGTCCAGGGAGGCGTCGAACTCACCGGTGAGAACACCGTCGAGCACGGCGAAGCCGGTCACCGTGGTGGCGTCGATGCCGGTGCTGAGACGGCCGTAGGTCCCGAAGACGTCGCCGAGGGCGCTCTTGAGCAGCTGGGCCAGGAAGAAGACCGGGATGCAGATCCCGACGAGCGATCCGGAGACCGAGGCCACGTCCAGCCAGCCGCCGCGCTTGCGGGCGGCGAGGTAGCCGAGCGGAATGCCGACCACGGTAGCCATGATCATGGCGGCGACGCTGAGTTCGACCGTGGCGGGGAACCGCAGCACGAATTCGTCCCACACCGGCTGTCCGGTCTGGGTGGAGGTACCGAGGTCCAGTTCGAAGATGCGCTTGAGGAAGCGCCCGTACTGGACATACAGCGGCTGATCGAGCCCGAGCGCCCGGTTGATACGTGCCACTTCGGCTTCGGTCGCCCGCTCGCCCAGGATCGCTGAGGCGGGTCCGCCGGGCAGTCGGTTCAGCCAGATGAACAGCAGAACCGACAGGCCGAGCAGGGTGGGTATCAGCTGTAGCAGTCGTCGTACGACGAGTCGCAACACCCCGCATGCCCCTTTCTTGCGTGTGTTGTACGAGTGGTACGGGAATGGGATGCGGGTCCGCCCGGCCGACAGCGTGCATCGGCCGGGCGGACCCCCATGCGGTGTGCTACTTGAAGGAGACCTCGGCGAAGTTCTCCTGCGTCAGCGGGGAGACCTTCGGCGGGTTGACGTTCTTGCCGAAGGCGATGGCCGGCGGCGAGGAGGACAGCGGGACACCAGGCAGGTAGTCCATGATGGTCTCGTTGGCCTTCTTGTAGAAGTCCACGCGCTTGGTCGGGTCGGCCTCGACGGAACCGGCCTTCACCGCCTGGAAGACCTTGGCGTCCTTGAAGCCCCACTGCTTGTCGTACTCGGCGAACCAGGTGCCGATGAAGTTGTAGCCGTCGTTGAAGTCACCGGTCCAGCCCAGCATGTGCAGGGCGCAGGAGCCGGCCTCGGTGGCGTCCAGGTAGTCCGGGGCCCACTTCATCGGCTTCGGGGTGACCTTGATTCCGGCCTTCTCCAGGTCGGCCTTGAGCAGCTCGAAGATGTCCTGCGGGGCGGGCATGTACGGGCGGGTGACCTCGGTCGGGTAGCAGAACTCGATCGAGAGGTTGCTCTCCTTCGCCGACGCCAGCAGCGACTTGGCCTTGGCGGTGTCGAAGGCGTACTGCTTCACCTTGTCCGAGTAGCCGGCGACCGTGTCGGGCATGAACTGGGTCGCGACCTTGCCGCCCTCGGGCAGCTGGGTCTTGACCATGTTCTCGCGGTCGATGGCGTGCGCGATGGCCTGGCGGACGGCGGGCTTCTTCAGCGCCGGGTTCTTCTCCTGGGACATACCGAGGTAGAAGATGTTGAAGACATCACGGGTCGGAACCTTGAAGCCGGCGCCCTCGAGCGTCTTGATGTCGGCGGGCGCGACCAGGTCGTAGCCGTTGATGTCGCCGGCCTGAAGGGCCTGGCGGCGGCCGTCATCGGTGTCGATCGTACGGAAGACGAGGTTCTTCACCTTCGCCTTCTCGCCCCAGTAGTCGTCGAAGCGCTCAAGGGAGACTTCCTTGTTGCCCTTGTTCCACTTCGTGATCTTGTACGGGCCGGTACCGGCGACCGTGCCGGCCTCCTGGCTGTACTTGGGGTACGTGATGGCGTCGCCCTTGGCGCTCGCGTCCTGCTTCTCGTACTCCTTGATCGCCTTCGGCGAGTGGATGGCGAGGGCCTGGAGCGAGAAGCCGCCGGGCAGGTTGGCCGAGGGCTCGTTGACCTCGATGACCGCGGTGTTCTCGTCCTTGGCGGTGCAGGACTTGTAGTTCGCCTTCGGCGTCTCCTTGTCCGCGTTCGCCTTGAACCCGCCCATGATGGTCTGCCAGTAGTACGAGACCGCGCTCGACTGGTACGTGCCCGCCCAGTTGAACCAGTGGTCGTAGTTGGCGCAGACCGCGGCGGCGTTGAACGCCTCGCCGTCGTGGAACTTCACACCCTTGCGCAGGTTGAAGGTCCAGACCTTGCCGGCCGGGTCGCTGGACCACTTCTCGGCGAGACCGCCGACGAGCTTGCTGCCGCCGGACTCGTGCTCCAGCAGCGCCTCGAACGCCTGGCGGGTGACCCGGAAGGTCTCACCGTCGCTCGCGAGGGCCGGGTCGAGGGAGCTCGGGTCACCCGGAGCACCGAAGACGAAGGTGTCCCCCGCACCCTTGTCTCCGTCCTTGCCACGCTCGCTGGAACAACCGGTGGCTATCAGGCCGACCGCAAGGACCGCCGTCACCGCCCGAACAGCCCTGGACTTGAAAATTCGCATGGGTCCACCCCTGGGTCGCCATGTGTGGTCTTGACCGGCCGAACACTACTCACGCATGTCAGGACAGAGAACAGTCCGTATAGCGGTGATACCGACCTGAGACCCGGACACTTGGCAAATCGGGCGGATGCGGGACATCGCAGCGCTTCTTTTAACTTCCCCGACACAGAGCGACGTTGGGGAGATGCCGGGCGGGGATACGGCGCAGGGCGCCGCCGACCAGCAGGTCAGCGATACTGCGCGGGAGCCGGGCCGCCCGCGGGCCCGGGGGGCGGAAAGCCGTATCCGGGCTGCTGGGCCGGTGCGCCGTGCGCCTCCCGGTCGTAGAACGGTCGGGCATTGGCCCGCAGCCACATCGTCACAGGGTCGTACTCATCGGACATGGCGACCGTGGAGACGGGGAGTCCGTCCGGCACCGCGGCGATGGACTGCTGCATCATCGCCCGCACGCTCTCGACGGACTGCTGCCCCGTGTCGTAGAGATCGAGACCGATGGCGAGATACGGGGCACCGAGCGCGGGCTGCACCCAGACCCTGCGCAGCGAGCGGATCGCGGGGGTGCGGTGGGCGTTCTGCGTGAGCAGCGCGTAGAACTGCGGGAGCTCGATGGCTGGTTCGGTCAGCCGCAGTGGACCCGCGGGCATGCGGTCGAGACCGGTGGCGATCCGGCGCAGATCGGGCCAGGGGATGCCGACGCCGCCGCCCGGGGCATGCGGGTTGAGCCAGATGCCGTAGCGGTCGGGGAAGAGTGCGCGGGCGATGTCCGGGGCGCCGATGACCTCGTGTGCGCGGTTCCAGCCGGAGGCGGCGAGCTCCTGGGTGGAGGTGACGCACGGGGCGTAGAGCTGGCCGTCGATCTCCATGTTTCCGTACTGGGCGTCGGGGGAGCCTGGCTGGCCGTGCCACAGCAGCATCCAGAGCCGGCCGGCCGAGGGGTCGGCGAGTGCGTGCAGCAACGCCTCGTAGGCGTCGTAGCGCCCGGGCGTCACCTGGCGCAGCATGTGCTCGACCTGCCCGGCCGACGCAGTGCCTGACGCACTCACTTGGATCCCGCCCCTCTTCGATCCGCCTTTGGAAACCAGCTTATGCGGCCGTACCGACACCGGCCGGACGCCTGCCGTGCGACTATGCGTGCGACTGGGGGTACTGCCTGGTGTAGAAGGGCCGCACCCGGTTCAGCATCCAGTCGCCCACGGGGTCCTGGGCGACGTCCAGCAGGACCAGGTTGACCGGCCACTGCACGTGGACCCGGCCCAGCGCGCGGCCGAGCGCGTCCATCGGGGCGGTGCGGTGATGGCCCTCCCAGGCGGACATCTGGACCCCGATGAAGAGCGTCGGCGCCTCCCCCTCGATGCTCGCCAGGACCCGGCGGGCGGTCTGCACGACGCCGGTCTCCTCGAACTCTCCCGCCGCGGCGGCGAGAAAGTCGATGGGCTCCTCCTGCCAGTCCGGCTCGAACAGCCGCACACGGCCTCCGCTCGCGGGGCCGTCCAGGGGAGTACGGCCGGCCCGGCACAGCTCGGCGACGGCGAGTGGTGGCAGCGGCACGCCGACGGCGCCGCCTGGATTCACGACGATGCCGAGCTGAGGCGGCAGCCCGCGGGCGAACTCGGTCGTCGGGGCCACCGTGCCGGACATGTGCTCCCCCAGGCACTGCACGAACTGCTGGTGGGAGCTGTAGACGGGCACGTACGGCGCGCCGTCGATCTCCAGCGTGGGCAGATCGAGACTGGGGCTGTCGGGTCCGCCTCCGTTGGGCAGGGGCACCCAGACGTGGCTGCGGCCCAGCACCTCGACGAGCCGGCCGCCCGCGCCGGGCATCCCGACGGATGCGGCCAGCACCTCCTCCAGCTCATTGGAGGGCCATGTCGTGTCCACTACGTCCCTGCTTCCCCGTCCGCCCGGACCGGCGGCGTGTCTGCGCCCGTTCTGCACCGTCCTGCGCCAGCAGAGTAACCGTAATGGCGTAAGGCGGCCGGGGCACGGCGGCGCACGAACGGGTACCCGCTCGAACGGGCATGGGGCGGGAGCGACGTGCGCCCGGCAGCGGCGCGGGACGGGGACGGTGGTACGGGACGGGGAACGGCAGCGCGCGACGGGGAACGAGTCCGGCCCCGGGTCTCAGACGCGCTTGCCGAAGCCGATCCGCTTCAGCACCGTCGCCGCGTCCCGGTCCAGCAGGGTCGCGGAGGCGCACCCCGCCGGAAGCCGTCCGCGCTCGGCGTCCCGCACCAGCCGGGAGACCGCGCGCCGGTGGCGGTGGAAGGCGTAAGGAGAGACGCCGCGGCCGCGCTCGCGCTGGCCCGCGCGGGCGACGGCCGGGGTGACGTCCAGCAGGAGCAGATGCAGGGCTCTGCCGCGGCGCCGCGCCTCGTGCGCCAGCCAGCGGCGGACCCAGGACTGGGTACCGCAGTCGTGCACGATCACCCCCGAGCCCGAGCGCAGCGCACGCCAAAGGCCCGCGTAATGGGCGGCACGGACCAGGGGTCGGTAGACCGCGTACGGCAGCATCCGGGGCATCCGGGTGCCCCAGCGGTCGCGGGTGTCCTGGGAGTCGATCCCGCCACCGTCCGCGGCGCGCCGGATCAGGGTGGACTTGCCGCTTCCGGGCAGGCCGGAGATCACCACCACGTCCCCGTGCGCGAACTCCAGGTCGCGGGGGCTCCGCCCGGCGCGCTCCCGCAGATCCCGCACCACCGGCCGGGGGGCAGCGGGCGCGTGGGTGCCCACGCCAAGGAGCCCGCGTACCCGCACGGGCACGGGCACCCTGGTCCCGGTGGACACTCCCGGTGTTGTCGTCATCGAGGCACCTGGCTGCTCCAACGTCATCGCACTCCCCCTTGTCGGGTCGCATGAGACCCTGCCCAAGAAGCCTAAAGAAAAGGTAATGACCATCAAGTGATTTGCCGATCGTGACACCCGTGCAATGATGAGCCCGCCAACTGCATACCGGCCGCTTGAATCCGCGCGGGAGAGTCCCGGTCGCCGTCAACGTGTGTACATACACAGTCACCGTCTACGGATACCGGGCGCCGAAGGAGCAAGTCCCTCCCTTGAATCTCTCAGGCCCCGTACCGCGAGGATGAGGCAGATCTGAAAAGCGGGCCGCAGACCCTGCGGCTCCACCCAAGGTGCAAGTCATGCCCCGCGTGTACGCCGTGTACACAGGGCCATGACGAACCTCTCAGGTTTCATGACAGATGGGGAGGATCGTCCTCGCCAGTCATGCCCTGGGAGTCCTATCCAATGAGCACCACCCCCCGTCACACGGCCCTCGACGCCCTGCACCGTTCGCTGGGCGCGACCATGACCGACTTCGCCGGCTGGGACATGCCGCTGCGTTACGGCAGCGAGCGCGACGAGCACAACGCCGTGCGCACCAAAGCCGGTCTCTTCGACCTGTCGCACATGGGCGAGATCACGGTGACCGGACCACAGGCCGCCGCCCTTCTGGACTACGCGCTGGTCGGCAACATCGGCGGGGTCGGAGTCGGCCGGGCGCGCTACACGATGATCTGCCAGGAGGACGGCGGGATCCTGGACGACCTGATCGTCTACCGGCTCGGCGAGCAGGAGTACATGGTCGTCGCCAACGCCTCCAACGCGCAGATCGTGCTGGACGCCCTGACCGCACGCGCCGGGGCTCACGGGGGATTCGACGCGGCCGTACGCGACGACCGCGACGCCTACGCGCTGATCGCGGTCCAGGGCCCGGAGTCTCCCGGCATCCTGAAGTCGCTCACCGACGCCGATCTGGACGGACTGAAGTACTACGCGGGCCTGCCCGGAACCGTCGCCGGGGTACCCGCGCTGATCGCCCGTACCGGCTACACCGGCGAGGACGGCTTCGAGCTCTTCGTCGAACCGCAGCACGCCGAGAGGCTGTGGCGGGCACTGACCGAGGCCGGCGAGCCCGTCGGTCTCGTGCCCTGCGGTCTGTCCTGCCGCGACACGCTGCGCCTGGAGGCGGGCATGCCGCTGTACGGACACGAGCTGACCACCTCGCTCACCCCGTTCGACGCGGGCCTGGGCCGGGTCGTGAAGTTCGAGAAGGAGGGCGACTTCGTGGGGCGGAGCGCCCTCGAGGCCGCCGCTGAGCGCGCCGCCGCGAACCCGCCGCGCAAGCTGGTCGGGCTGGTCGCCGAGGGCCGCCGGGTGCCCCGCGCCGGGATGTCGGTGGTCGTGGACGGCGAGGTGGTGGGCGAGGTCACGTCCGGCGCCCCCTCCCCCACCCTGGGCAAGCCGATCGCCATGGCCTACGTGGACGCGGCGCACGCCGCGCCCGGCAGCGCGGGTGTGGGCGTCGACATCCGCGGTACCCATGAGCCGTACGAGGCCGTCGCGCTCCCCTTCTACAAGCGCCAGAAGTAGACCCCTGCTGCCTCCGGCAGCCCCCGTCAGCAGCACTTCCCCGCGTACAGGAGAATTCAGCCATGAGCAACCCCCAGCAGCTGCGCTACAGCAAGGAGCACGAGTGGCTGTCGGCCGCCGAGGACGGCGTGTCGACGGTCGGCATCACGGAGCACGCGGCGAACGCGCTCGGCGATGTCGTCTACGTCCAGCTCCCCGAGCTCGGCGACACGGTGACCGCGGGCGAGACCTGCGGTGAGCTGGAGTCGACCAAGTCGGTCAGCGACCTGTACTCCCCGGTGTCCGGCGAGGTCACCGAGGTCAACGACGACGTCGTGAACGACCCGTCGCTGGTGAACACCGCTCCGTTCGAGGGTGGCTGGCTGTTCAAGGTACGCGTCGCGGAGGAGCCGGCCGACCTGCTCTCCGCCGACGAGTACACCGAGTTCGCCAGCTGACCCACGACCAGGCCACAGCCACAAGGGATCGCGTGATGTCGCTTCTGAACACTCCCCTGCACGAGCTCGACCCGGACGTCGCCGCTGCCGTCGACGCCGAGCTCCACCGCCAGCAGTCCACCCTGGAGATGATCGCCTCGGAGAACTTCGCTCCGGTCGCGGTCATGGAGGCCCAGGGCTCCGTCCTGACCAACAAGTACGCCGAGGGCTACCCGGGCCGCCGCTACTACGGTGGCTGCGAGCACGTCGACGTGGTCGAAGAGATCGCCATCGACCGCGTCAAGGCGCTGTTCGGCGCCGAGCACGCCAACGTGCAGCCGCACTCGGGTGCCCAGGCCAACGCGGCGGCGATGTTCGCGCTGCTGAAGCCGGGCGACACGATCATGGGTCTGAACCTCGCGCACGGCGGGCACCTGACCCATGGAATGAAGATCAACTTCTCCGGCAAGCTCTACAACGTGGTGGCCTACCACGTGGACGACGCCACCGGCCAGGTCGACATGGCCGAGGTCGAGCGGCTCGCCAAGGAGTCCAAGCCCAAGCTGATCGTGGCCGGCTGGTCCGCGTACCCGCGTCAGCTGGACTTCGCCGCCTTCCGCCGTATCGCGGACGAGGTCGGCGCGTATCTGATGGTCGACATGGCCCACTTCGCGGGCCTGGTCGCCGCGGGTCTGCACCCCAACCCGGTGCCGCACGCCCACGTCGTGACCACGACCACCCACAAGACTCTGGGCGGTCCCCGCGGTGGTGTGATCCTGTGCACCTCCGAGCTGGCCAAGAAGATCAACTCCGCGGTCTTCCCCGGCCAGCAGGGCGGTCCGCTGGAACACGTCATCGCGGCCAAGGCGGTCTCCTTCAAGGTCGCGGCCTCCGAGGACTTCAAGGAGCGCCAGCAGCGCACGCTGGAAGGCGCGCGGATCCTCGCCGAGCGCCTGGTCCAGGACGATGTGGCGGAGGTCGGTGTCTCGGTCCTGTCCGGCGGCACGGACGTGCACCTGGTCCTGGTCGACCTGCGGAACTCCGAGCTCGACGGCCAGCAGGCCGAGGACCTCCTCCACGAGGTCGGCATCACGGTCAACCGCAACGCCATCCCGAACGACCCGCGCCCGCCGATGGTCACATCGGGGCTGCGGATCGGCACGCCTGCCCTCGCGACCCGCGGTTTCCAGGCCGAGGACTTCCGCGAGGTGGCGGACATCATCGCCGAGACGCTGAAGCCGTCCTACGACGCCGAGGCGCTGCGCGCACGGGTGACGGCGCTCGCCGCGAAGCATCCGCTTTACCCTGGGCTGTAACAGCCTCACGTGAATAACTGAACGGGGCATCGCGCGCACTTTCGGTGAATGCGGTGCCCCGTACCACGCCCCTGAACGTTTGTTTTTCTGCACGACCCTGGCAGACAACGGCGTCTACCACCCGCAAGGAGTACCACCGTGGCCATCTCGGTCTTCGACCTGTTCTCGATCGGCATAGGCCCGTCCAGCTCCCACACGGTCGGCCCGATGCGCGCGGCCGCCCTGTTCGCCCGCCGTCTGAAGAACGAGGGCCAGCTCGCCCACACCGCGAGGGTCCGCGGCGAGCTGTACGGCTCACTCGGCGCGACCGGCCACGGCCACGGCACCCCGAAGGCCGTCCTGCTCGGCCTGGAGGGCGAGTCGCCCCGCACCGTCGACGTCGAGTCGGCCGACGACCGGGTCGAGCAGATCAGAAGCGGCAAGCGGATCAGCGTGCTCGGGGTGCACGAGATCGACTTCGACTTCGACGCGGACCTGGTCCTGCACCGCCGCAAGGCCCTCCCGTACCACGCGAACGGCATGACGCTGTGGGCCTATGACGCCGAGGGCGCCACGCTGCTGGAGAAGACCTACTACTCGGTCGGCGGCGGTTTCGTCGTGGACGAGGACGCGGTCGGCGAGGACCGGATCAAGCTCGACGACACCGTGCTGGTGTATCCCTTCCGCACCGGGGACGAGTTGCTGCGGCTGTCCCGCGACACGGGCCTGTCGATCTCCTCGCTGATGCTGGAGAACGAGAAGGCCTGGCGCACCGAGGACGAGATCCGCGAGGGGCTGCTGGACATCTGGCGGGTCATGCAGGCCTGCGTCTCGCGCGGAATGTCACGCGAGGGCATCCTGCCGGGCGGGCTCAAGGTCCGCAGGCGCGCCGCCACCACCGCGCGCAAGCTCCGCTCCGAGGGTGACCCGCTGGCCCTCGCGATGGAGTGGATCACGCTCTACGCGATGGCGGTGAACGAGGAGAACGCGGCGGGCGGCCGTGTCGTCACCGCCCCCACGAACGGCGCCGCGGGCATCATCCCGGCTGTCCTGCACTACTACATGAACTTCGTCCCCGGCGCGGACGAGGAGGGCGTGGTCCGCTTCCTGCTGGCCGCGGGCGCGATCGGCATGCTCTTCAAGGAGAACGCCTCCATCTCCGGCGCCGAAGTCGGCTGCCAGGGCGAGGTCGGCTCGGCCTGCTCCATGGCCGCCGGCGCACTCGCCGAGGTCCTCGGCGGCTCTCCCGAACAGGTGGAGAACGCCGCGGAGATCGGCATGGAACACAACCTGGGCCTGACCTGCGACCCGGTGGGCGGTCTGGTCCAGATCCCGTGCATCGAGCGCAACGGCATGGCCGCGGTGAAGGCGGTCACGGCGGCCAGGATGGCGATGCGTGGCGACGGCAGCCACAAGGTCTCGCTCGACAAGGTCATCAAGACCATGAAGGACACCGGAGCGGACATGTCCGTCAAGTACAAGGAGACAGCCCGGGGCGGGCTCGCGGTGAACATCATCGAGTGCTGAGGCAAGCAGCCTCATCGGATCACCGCGCACGCGGTTGAGTAATCCCTGCTCTCGCGCCTGCTCATCATCCGGAAGTACTTTCGGCTGGAAGTTGTCCGCTGCCTCACGCGGTGTCGCGCGGCGGGCGCTCGACCGCGATCCTGCACGTTTGCGCAGGTCGACTTCATGAACCGGAGACGTGGATGCCGGAAAGCGGCACGGCCACACAGGATCTGTCCCAGCGCGATGTGGTGGGTGTGCGTCGTGTGGGGTTCCTGGTGGTTCTTGTGCTGGGCGGTTTGACGGCATTGCCGCCCTTGTCGATGGACATGTATCTGCCGGCGCTGCCTCAGGTGACGGGGGCGTTGGACGCGTCGGCGGCGACGGTTCAGCTCACGTTGACGGCTTGCCTGGCCGGGATGGCGCTGGGGCAGCTTGTCGTCGGTCCGATGAGTGACCGGTGGGGCCGGCGGCGTCCGCTGCTGGTGGGGATGGCCGTGTATGTGGCGGCGACCGCGGTGTGTGCGCTGGCTCCGGGTGCCGAGTTGCTGATTGCGTTCCGGTTGCTTCAGGGGCTGGCCGGGGCGGCGGGGATCGTGATCGCGCGGGCGGTGGTGCGCGATCTGTACGACGGTGTGGCGATGGCCCGGTTCTTCTCCAGTCTGATGCTGGTTTCGGGGATGGCCCCGATCATCGCGCCGCTGATCGGCGGGCAGGTCCTGCGGGTCACCGACTGGCGCGGGGTGTTCTACGTGCTCGCCGGGATCGGGTTGCTGCTGACCTTGCTGGCGGCGAGGTTCCTGCACGAGACGCTGCCGCCGGAGCGGCGGCACAGCGGGGGTGTGGGCCAGGCGCTGGGCACCATGCGGGGGTTGCTCGCGGACCGGGTGTTCGCCGGGTACACGCTGGCGGGCGGGTTGGCGTTCGCGACCCTGTTCGCGTACATATCGGCTTCGCCGTTCGTGGTGCAGGAGATCTACGGGGCTTCGCCGCAGACGTTCAGTCTGCTGTTCGGGCTGAACTCGCTGGGTCTGGTGGCGGTGGG